>UREE01000046.1 GCA_900546825.1 uncultured Collinsella sp.
ACCGGCCTCGATGAGCAGCGGCACGCGCTCGGCATAGTCGCGGGTGTTGATACCGGCGCCGACCATGTAGCGCTTGTCGTTATCGAGCAGCTCGTTGGGGTTGGTCTTGTGGCTGTCGTAGTCCTTGCGGAAGACGATGCCCATAAGGTGATCATTGTCGTCGACGATAGGCAGAGCGTTGAGCTTGTTGTCCCAGATGACGTCGTTGGCAACCTTGAGGCTGATGTTCTTGTCGCCCACGATGAGCTGCTCACGCGGGGTCATGAACTCGGAGACCTTCGTCTGGTGGTCATCGCGACTGGGGCGATAGTCACGGCTGGTGACGATGCCCAGGAGCTTGCCCTTGGGAGTGCCGTCGTCGGTAACCGGCATGGTGGAGTGGCCGGTCTTCTCCTTGAGCTCAATGACCTGCTCCATGGTCATGTCGGGGGTCAGCGTGGAATCGGACTGAACGAAGCCGGCCTTGTGATCCTTGACGGCCTTGACCATAGCGGCCTCGGACTCGGCGCTCTGGGAACCGTAAATGAAGGACAGGCCACCCTCGGTAGCGAGCGCGACACCCATGTCGACGCCCGAGACGGACTGCATGATGGCGGAAACCATGGGGATGTTCAGGGTGATTGCCGGCTTCTCACCGCGCTTAAAGCGGGTCAGCGGCGTCTTAAGAGAGACGTTGTTGGGGATGCACTGCGAGGACGAGTAACCAGGGACCAGCAGATACTCCGAAAACGTGTGGGACTCACCGGGAAAGAACGTAGCCATGTTTCTCCTTTTTCCATGCGACCGGTCGGCTGCAGGCCTCGTAGGACCCAGCCCAACCTTGGGCGCCCAATACTGGGGAAGTATCTTAACGCACTTTGACTGCTACAATGCATGATTTAAGAAGAGCACACGAGGGTTTGACGCAGGCTTTGCGTTTGCCCAGCAAACACTTTAGCGGGGAGACGTGGAGCGTATGAAGTACAAGACGACGGCAAAGTTGGTCATTCAAGCGTGCGACAAGGATTTGCCGGGCGTCTTCGGCCACGGCTGTGTCTTGCTGCTGCAAGGTATCGCCCGCGAGCACTCGCTCAACCGCGCCGCCAAGAGCATGGGCATGGCGTATTCCAAGGCCTGGCGCATCGTGAACGAGGCGGAAGGCCAGCTAGGCTGCAAGCTCATCGAGCGCGACGGCGCCCGCGGATCCACGCTCACGCCGGCCGGCGAGCGAGCCATAGCAGTCTACGAGGAGCTGCAGGCCGACATCAACAACGTCATCGCCACCAAAGCAAACGACCTCATCGCCAGCATCAAAAAGTAGCTAATTTGGGACGGGGCTTTTTTAACTACACAACCCCTTCTCATAAGTTGCGGTGAAATAGGGACTGTTTATGCGGTTAAAGCCGTAAATCAATCCATATTTCACCGCAACTTATGGAGTTGAGGATGATTTAGCTAGTTCCGGAGGGCGGTGTCTAGGGTGGCAGCCACTACCAGGGGATCATCAGTGCCGGCGAAGAGGCGGATAGTGCTCCCCTGCTTGCCGCGTGGGGCCGAAAGGCGCGTTGCTGAGCCGCCGGCGGGTAATGCGCGGAATTCGTCCGGCAGCATGCTGAAGAATTCGCCCGCGGTGTAGTCCATCAGGTCAAACTCTACTGCCGGGCCAAAACCATGCTCCAGGATGCCGGTCGAGATGGCATGGTCGGAATGCGAGGTCAGCCCGGGATAGCGCACGTTGCGCACCATCTCGTTGGCAGCAAGATACTCGGCCAGCGCACGGGCGCGGTCGAAGTGCGCCTGCATGCGGGTGTCGAGCGTTTCGAGCCCGTGCTCTAGAACCTCGGACTCAACGGAGGACAAGTCGAGCGCGGCCAATCCACACCCTTCGAGCAACGCGTGCGCGCACTCGGCAGCAGCATCCACACGATGGCGCTTGAGCTGCGAGCGCGCCACCGAAGCGGCAACGAGCTTACGCGGAGCCTTACCGGCACACACGCGGTCGAGTGCCTCGAGCGACAGCGCAGCGCCCAGCCGCAGCGGATCGCAGCCAAAAGCCGACGCCACGGTGTTGTCCACAACCAGCAGCGCGCGGGCCTCACGAGCCGCGCGGCCCAGAGCGCGAAGGTCAGGCACACGCAGACCAAACCCGCCGATGGAGTTGACGAACCACCACAGGTGCGGACCCTCGGCATCAAACGAAGCAACAAAGCCCTTGGACGCGGCGGCAAACGCCGCAACCGACGGCTCCCCCACGAGCACAACGTCGCAGGCATCAAAGCCGCGCGCAAACGCATCGGCAAAGTCATCGGCAAACACGACCAGGTGATCGCTGGGACGCACAATCCCCAGCAGCGACAGCGCCGCCGGCACATGCGAGGCCGCAACAAGACGCGCCTCACGCGCACCAGCCCTTACGGCCCAGGTCTCTTCAAGCTGCTGCACGTCCATGCGACACCGTCCCTTAAATAAAACTGAACCAAACTAGCCGTGGTATTCGCCGTTGTACTGGATGAGCGTCAGGTCCTCCACGCCGTCGAGCGCGCGAATGGCGTCCGCATAGGGCATGTCAACACCGTCCGAGAACACCTCCACGGCCATCTCGACCTTGTCGCCGCACATGGTCTTAGACTTGACGGTGAACTTGGTGCGCCCAAATGCGCGCACGATATCGTCGCCGGTGGTCTGGCCCGTGTAGTGGATGACCATCATGTACACGCGTGCCTTATCCTGGTGGCTCGCAAAGCCGGCGATCATCACCACGATCACCACAGCCGTGAGCCCCACGAGCGCGTACATGCCGGCGCCTGCCGTAATGCCCGTGGTAATGGCCCAAAACAGATACAGCAGGTCGAGCGGATCCTTGACCGCCGTACGGTAGCGGACGATAGACAGAGCACCGACCATACCGAGCGAGATGACCACGTTGGTCGAGATCGCGAGCGTCACCATGCACGTGAGCACGCACATGCCTACGAGCGTCACGGCAAAGCTACGCGAATACACCACGCCGGTAAAAAAGCGCTTGTACACGTAATAGATCAGGATGCCCATGGCGAGCGCCACGAGCAGCGAAAGGCCAATCTTGGCAGGGTCGACCTGGCCAAACGCCTCCAAGACGGAGTTCTTAAAAAAGTCCCTGGTGCTCATGGTCTAAATATCCCCTCGGTTCTCAAAATCCGATTCCCAGTAATTAAATCCGCGCAGGTAGGCGGTCTTGTCATAACACAGGCAGTACTTGGAGACCGCCGTGAGCTCGGCCGCGCCCGGCGGCACCATATCGCGCACCAGCTGCAGGCAAAACTCCGTAAACTTGACCTCCATTACCAGCTTGCCGGGCTCCAGGACCGGCAGCGCGGGCAGCGTCACGTCAAAGATATCGAAGCTACCCACCGCGGCACGCACGTTCATGTCAAACGTAATGCGCACGGTGCCCTCATCCATCACCCACGGCTCGCGCTCGTAGTCCACGATGGTCCGCGGGCGCATCATGTTGCAGATGCACTCGATGTAGAACTCGCGGCAGAGTTGGTGCGGGCTCCTCAGCAAAAAGTCGTAGTCGCCAGCCAGGATCTGCTCAAACTCGCCGCGCGTAAGCGGCGCGTCCTCCTTGTAGATCCAGCTGCCGTACTTCTTTTTGCGCTCGAGCTTAATCACCTTGTCGCTGCCGTTATAGATACGCACGCGATACTTTTTGCGCATGAGAATGCCGGCGTCTTTTTCCTCGTAGGCCGAGTTGCAGTAGTCGTCAAAGTACAGGCTGCGAATGGTGTAACCACCCGAGCGCGCATGCTTGTCCAGCTTAAACACCGGCGCCATGCGACAGGCAAGCGCGGCGTGCTCGCCCTCGTTAATGAGATATTTGAGCTCGTGGCGGTAACGCTCCTGCGTGGTACGGACAGGCGGGGCCGCCAAGCGCTCAAGCAGCGCGCTAGCCCTCCTCATACGTGTCCTCCACGACCTTACAGCCGTCTTGCACGTAAAAACACTTCATGCCGTAGTGCTTGCCGTCGTCGGTCACATAGTAGTCAAACGCATCTTGCGTATAGCCGTCGGAGTTGGTGGCGCGCACGCGCACAAAATACTGGCCGGAATCGGGCGCATCGCAGGTCACTTCGGGAAGCAGCACGTCCTCGGCCTTAAAAAGCACGTCCTTGATGGCATAATCCCGCGCAAGCACTACGGTGTAGCGAATGTCGCGCGCCTCAAAGTCGTAGGACGCATCCCAGTTAATGCGCAGCTTAGCGTTATCGATCTGCGGCACGCCGATGTAGAACGGCATGGGCTTTTTAAAACTCTCGCAAAAGCTCTTGTAGTTCTCCTCGATCTCGGAGGGAATCGCCGCGGCGATCTGCTCGTATTGGTCCTTGGTGACAGGCAGATTGTCGATATCGGGCGAAGCAAAGACCAGGGATTCAGTCACCTCGCGGTAGTGCTTGATCATCTTGGTCAGGCGAGTCTCGGTCAAATACGAGCGCAAGTCCTTGACGGCACGGTCGAGTTCGCTGCGGAACGACTTGCTGCGCAACGCGCGGTTAAACAGCACGTTGCCCCAGTAGTTGCTTGCGCCGCACTCCCAGCTCGCGTAGTCCGAAAACCCGGTAAGAGAAAGCTCCAGCTTACGCAGCATGCCGTCGTTATCCCAATCCAAAAAGTACCAGGTATTTGAGTTGAGAGGGCTGTACAGATAGCAGTTACGGTTCTGCGTATCGCAGTTGCCCGTCAGGATCTGAAACGCCAGCCAATAGACCAGATTCTCGGTATCAAAGTAGGTGTCGAGCACGTTATCGATCTTTTGCGATTCGTCGTTGAGCGCATCGAGCATCTCGATGAGCTTGGTGTGGTCCGAATCGCCCTTAATCTCGAGCATGCCCTCAAAGTTTACCTGGTTGTAGTCGGGATCATCGGCAAGCTTAATGGTGTCCTCGTAGCGATGGAAATCAAAGCTGTTCACCTTATACAGGTGCCCGCTCTTATCCAGGCCATGTGCCTTAAGCGCCGTCTTGTTGAGCTGCTCCACCTGCGTAAACAGGCCGTAGTCCTCAAAGGTATCGTTGGACTTTTCGGTCTGGTCGCACACCCACAGATGCACAAACTGCGTGCGCAGGCCCATCATCTGGGGAATCCCGCGGATAAGATCGTAGGCCATCTTGTTGCGAAAATGCATACCCTCGCCCATGTGCTTGTTGAGCGCAATCGCACGCTGCTGGCGCCAGGTACCTTTTCCTTTTTTGAGCTCCACCTTGTAATTCTTTTGCGTGTAGGAGCTCGACGTCTGGCCACGCACCTGCACGGTGGCATTGGGCGCTTCCTCGCCATAGCCAACCTCGCCGGCCACCGGGCCGTCTTCGTCGCCCGCCTGCAAAAGCCCCATTACCTGATAGCGCGCCACGCCCATGTCGGCATAGTCATACACCGAGTACGTGTTGATCTCGGCCCAGCTGTGGTCGGTGTTCTCGGAGCTGTTGCCGCGTGAGACCGTCAGGTACATGGTCACAATACCCGAGTCGTCGTAGACCTCGTACAGCTCATCTTTATCGCGTAGATGCTTGGTACCGTCCGAGGACTCGGCCTTTTTAATCTTGCCCTGCTTTTTGACCTTTTTAGTCGAGGAGTCTTCCTGCACCGAGCAGCCCGAAAGCAACAGCGCGCCGGCAGCCGCCTCGACCAGGCAGCGGCGAGACATCATCCTATCGGTCATCAGAACCTCCCCAATGCTTGCGATACACGTGAACTACTGCGCGCTCAAACGCGCCATGTGGCTCACCCTTATGGCGACCTTCCTCATAGCGCTGCTCGGCACGGTCGAGCAAGCGGCCCAGCTGTGTAAACCAGCCCGTCTTGTCGGTCGCCACAATGGGCTGCTGGCTCAGGATACGATAAGGCAAGTTGGCGGTATAGGTATCGAGCCGCAGCAGCGCCACGATAAAAAACACCGCCGCACCCAACAAAAAGCCAAAGCCGTAAAACTGCTGCGGCAAAAGCAACGACGCGGCAGTCGCCAGCCCGGCCACACCGGCAAACAGTCCCGAGGCCAGCACGGCCCCCTTGTAGTCGGTAAAGTACAGCAAGATCAGCAGGATCGTGTTGCCCACGGCATACAGGCCGTAGCCCACGCACAGCGTGCGAAAATACCCGTGCATCAGGTTGTTAAAGCCCAACGGTAGGGCCGACAGCACCGTGGTCTCGAGCGAGATGACCGCCGCCGTCACAAACAGTTGCTTGAGCGCACAAAACCGCAGTTCTCGGTTGAGCGTGGCAAGCATTTCCTCCTCGGCCACCACAATGTCGCCCACCACACCACCGTCGTTGAACAGGCTGTAGTAGTCGCGGTAGCGCGGATAAAAGTTGACCTCGACCGAGACCACAAAGTTGACGGACGTGACCAGGATCGTCAAAAACGCGATGAGCGCCGGCACATCGTGGTAGGGCGCACCATAAAACAAGCCCTTGACCTGCACGCCAATGGGACCGGCCCAAATTATCACCAAGTGCGCAAAGAGGCCCAGGTTGGTGAACAAGCCCGTGAGCGCCAACGGCATAAACTGATCAAGCCACCGTAAAAAGAGCCAGGGGCTGCGTTCGCTCTGCGGAAAATACCGGTACAGCAGCACCACGTCCCAGGCGAGCATGACGCCGTAGCCCAGAGCAATTGACGCCAAAAGGCCCTCGACCGGCGGCAGTCCCAGCGCCAGCGCGGCCAGGGCGCACAGGCACGCCACGCCAATGGCAGCCGCAAAGCTGCACAGGATACCGCGGTAATCCTTAATAGCGGTGAGATAGCTCATGCCGTTCCAGTTGACGATCATAATGTTGAACAGCCACAGGCATAGCAGCCCCTGCAGCAGCGTGGCGCCCGAGAACAGCAGAAAGACACCGTAGAGCACCGTGCCCGCAACGAGCATGACAGCATTGGAGCCCCAAAACGAGGGCAAGATCTCTTCCTCGCGCTCGGCAAAAAGCATGTCGGCCAAAAAGCGCGTGACCGGCATGGAGAAAAAGCTCGTGAGCGTAAGCGAGGCCAGCAGCGTATAGGTCACCATGCACACCAGCAAGTCCTGGTTGGCGCGACCAACGCCCCACAGACCGCACAGCACCAAGATACCCACCTGAAGCAGCACGCCCAGCAGCATGGGGCCCGTGCACACAATGCCGGCGTAGCCGTAAGCGCGCATCGTGGCAAACAGGCCCTTGCGCCTAAACAGGCGCTTGAGCTCAAAACCTATTCCGGCCACCGGCTACTCCCCCTCTCTGGGCAGGTCAAACGCACGCGCCGTCTCGTCGTACAGCGCGCGATAGTTGGCAAGCATCTGCTCGTGCAAGAAGTACGTGGCAACGCGACGCTGGCCGCGCTCCCCCATCTCAATGCGACGAGCGCGGCTTGTGCACATGCGTTCCATGGCATCGGCCAAGCCCTTGCGATACATGGGCGGCGACACAAAACCCGCCACGCCAAAGTCGTCTCCCGGGGCGCCTTCGAGAAGCTCGCGACAGCAGCCCACCTCAGTCGTCACGCAGGGACGGCGCGCTGCAAGCGACTCCAGCACGCTGAGCGGCTGGCCCTCGGAGATGCTCGTCAAAATGGTAAAGTCGAGCTTTTCCATGTACTCGACCACGTTGACGCGGCCGGTAAAGATCAGGTCGCGCACGCCCAGGGTTTCGACCAGCGCGTGGCACTCGGCGCCGTACTCCTCGTCGTCCACGCCGCCCATGATGTGCAGGCGCACCTTGGGCAGGCGCTCGTGCAGCTCAAAGAAGGCATAAATCATGGTCTTGACATCCTTGATGGGCGCCAGGCGCACCACCGCGCCAATGTCCACCCAGCCGTCATCGGTCTTTAAGGGAATATCCTTAAAGCGATCGAACTGGATGCCGTTGGGGATGACCAGGCATTTGTCCGCATCGCAGCCCATATCGATCTGCGTCTTGCGGGCGTTATGGAACAAACTCGTCACGCGGAAGGCGCGGCGGTAGATCTCCTCCGAAAGCAGGTAGAAAAAGCGAATCCAGCGGTCCTTGAACGACGGCACCACCCAATCAGCGCGAATGATCTCTTCCTCGCGCTCACGGGTATAGATGCCGTGTTCGGTTAGCAGCACCGGAGCCTGGTGAACGCTTGAGCCCAGGCAGGCGAGCAGGCCGCCGTAGCCGGTCGAGATGGCATGGTACACATCGGCCACCGGCACCTCGCTGCCCAACAGGTAGAGCACGGGCAGCAACATGGAGCGCATGGTGTGGAATGCATCGGCAAAGGGCGTGTAGGGATACTCTGCCAGGCACACGTCGCGAAAGATATCCATAAACGTGCGGCTCTGCAAAAACGAGAGCGGATGCACGCGACGGCGGTGGAAGATATCGAATAACACGTCCCAGTCCGGATTGGAGAGCGACACCAGACGGCGTAGCGCCTCGCGCTCACGGTCGTTAAAACTGGCTTCATGTTGCTCGCCCGAAAGCCGCAGGGCATCATCCAGGAACACCTCGTCCACCTCGACCACGTTGCCGGGCAGCTCGTAGACAAACTTGCCACGGTCGGCAGCATGCGCGCCGATCACCCACAGCACAAACTCGTGCTCGGGCATGGCCGTAATGTAGCCATGCATCCAGGTAGATACGCCGCCGTGCACATAGGGGTAGCAACCCTCGAGTACCAAGCAGATTCTCATTTATCGCCACCCTCCTTGCGCTCGATCGTCACGGTCTTATCATTTGCCTTGAGCAGATACAGATTGCCCGTAAGGTGCGTCAGTTCGCCACCCGTCACCGCACCCGGCTCGCCATTATTAGCGCGGAACATGAGCCACGACTCGTCGTGGAAATTGCCGAGGCTGAGCGTCCAGGCATCCGCGCTGGTATCCACGCTTACCGTAACCGACGAAAAGCGCTGGATGGCACCGGAGCACTCCGACGCCGTCTGGTGCCGCAGGTCGGGCGCGGATTTGGTAAGCCACTCCAGGTAGTCGGTCAGGCCGCCCTTGTAGACCTCCCAGCCCTCCTTGGCTCCGCGATCGGGGTCCAAAAGGTCGTCCGGGTGCATAAAGTGCGTGCTCACGTAGTGCATGTTGAGCTCGGACACGGCTGCCAGGCGCATATAGGAATCGTCGACCATGCCGCCCGAAACAATACGTGGCTGCTCCACAATGCCATCGCTCGCCACGCCAAACTCCTGCACGTACGGCAGGTCGGTGCCATCCTCAAAATACGTACTGGCAATGGTCTTAATGCGCGGAACATCGGTACCGATAAGCTTGCGCGCGCGGGCCGAAAGGATATTCGACGGCGGCACGTAGACCGAGCCGTGAGCGTTGGGCAGCACTTCGTCCTGGAAGGCGATAAGCTCGTCAAGAGACGCGACAAGCGTCTCTTTGTTCTTCCACGTCTTGTAGTCGTACAGCGTGCCATAGTCGGTGTCCCAGAGCGCCAGCGGCTGATGGTTGTAGCCGTGAAAGCCCAGCTCTCCGCCCATCTGCAGCAGCATGCCGCCAAAGTAGCGGAACTGCGTGGTATCGGCCTGACGAACGGGCTCGGTCTGGTTGACCGCGTCCTCGTAGTTTTCGATCATCACGCCGGTATAGCGAATGCCGTATTTTTGCGCGAGCTTTTGCAGATCGGGCCACCAGACCTTGGTGTAAAAATCGGCAATGGAAAGGCCGTAGTCACGCTTGATATAAGTACCGTCGCCCGAGGGCACGGGACTAGGAAAGTCGTCCAAAAAGAACACGGCGCTGTTGATGACCGGATAGGCCGTGGCATCGCCCAGCAGGCTGATCGCCGCGGCGTAAAAACCACGCATGACCTTGTCGTAGATGCCGATATTGCACACCACGGTGCGTCCGCTACCGCAGTCATTCGACCAAATGAGCGGGGCGCCCGCATCGCCGGTCTTGGCCCAAACGTGCGCCGTCTCGCGCAGCGAAACCGAAAGCGACGAATCAAAGGGGTCCGAGAGCTCGTAGCGCTCTCCCCCGCCCAACATAAAGTCCTCGCTCGGCACAATGCTTTCGGCTTTTACATAGTCATATCCGGCCGATTCAATGCCAAGCTTGGAGGCAATCACTTGCAGATAGCTCGAGTTATCCGGCGGCATGGCGAGCATAAGCGAACCGCCGGCACTCACCCAACTCATAATGTCGCTCAGGTGCGTACCGAGCCCATCGAGCGACGGCATGAGCAAGATCACGCGATCGAAGGAGGTCAGCGAGGGAATGGCATCCGCACCATCCAGGGCAAGGTCCACGTCGCGGTGCGCGATCTTCATGTCGAGCAGGATCTGGTCGAACTGTTCCTTTACGTCCTCGACGCCAGCTTGATCGGAATCGGTAATGACCAGGCACGTGGGCTTTTGGCCAAAGATTGCCGAGGAGGCCGGCACCGCGTCGTTGGCGGCGAGCATGCCCAGCTTGTGCTGTCCAGCGCTGTACTGCACGCCGGCGCGTTCGATCAGCAGCACGGCGGCCATGACGATAAAAACAGCCCACACTACGAGCAGCCCCATCCAACGAAAGCGGTCTGCACGGTCGCGGATATGTTGCACCACGCTCATCTGGCCTCCTCCCCGTCGCGCCAAAACGCCAACTGTTCGCGGTTGGCGGCACTCAAATACACATGCTGATTGTCGATCGCGTCGATCACACGGTGGACCTCGTCACCGTCGCGGCGCATCACGGCCAGGCGCAGGCAAAGCATCCAAACCTCCTGCTCCTCGGGCACGTCGAGCACCAGCTGGTCGGTCACGGTCTGCGCCTCGTCGATCTGTCCGACATCGGCCAGCGCCGTCGCGTATCGAATGCGCAGCTTAAGGGTATCCTCGCGTTCGCAGCGACGCGCAAGCAGGCGCGCGTACTGTTGGCGCTGAATCTGAGCCACATGCCCCTCAGCCAAGCCCGAGCCCAAGTATTCACCAAGATAATCGCAGTATTCGTTGAGGTTTTGCGCGCTCGGGTCCGTCTTAAAGGCACGCTCCAGCTGCTGCAGTTTAAGGTCAGACTCCTTGGAGATCTGCGCCACCGCCGTCGCGGCATAGTGCGCCACCTCAACGTCGTCGTTAAGCTTAGCCGCCTGCAGCGGCGCCAGGTACGCGTCGGGCTCCTCGGTGAGCATGGAAAGCATTAGGCGGCGCCGGTATGCCGGGTCGTTGACGATGAGCGCCTCCTCGAGCGGCACTACGCCTGCATCGTCCTCACCACTCGGTACCGACATACTACGATGCAGGTCATCGTTGAAGCGCAGCGACTCCAGCGCAGACTCTTTCAGCCCCTCGCCAAACACCGCGCTGCGGACCGATAGCAGAACCACCAGCAACGGGCCCCACAGCGGCACCAGCGCTATCACAGCCAGCATGTGTCCGCGCACCGGCAGCAGGCCCAGCTTCATGAGCGTCCACAGCATCAGGCAAACCAGCGCATGAATCAGCAGCAAGACGGCAACAACGACAAGCGAGATCAAGCGGCACCCCCCTCACCGTCACCGGTGTAAGAGATGTGCTGCAGCAACGCCACGATGTCCTCGCCGTCGACGGGCTCCACCGCAATCTGCTTTGCACTCAGGCGCTCGCGGATAATGGGCAGATCGCACGCCTTTGCCTGGCGCATAAGCAGGTAGAGCACGTCACCGTTGACCAAGCCCGCCGCGTCGCTCTCGCGAATTGCCGACCCAATTGCGCCCACAAGCTCGCCGACAGGCTCCATGCCCGGCACCACGCGCAGGAGCAAAAAACTCCCCATCTTGCTATCTGCCAGCGCCTGCTCCGCCGCGAGCTCTTGGCCAAAGGCAGCCTGCTTGAGCACGCAAGTGCCGTCAACGCAGCGTTTATCCTGCGCCACCGCCTCATAGTCAAAGGCACGGCCCAGCGCGCTTTCGACCAGGCCGCACAAGATGCGGAACAGGTTTTGATAATAAAGGGTCATTTGGTTTTCGGCCGCGCTACGCACAAAGATCAACACGGCGGGTGCCCCGTCGCGCTCGATCGTGTATCCAAACATGGGAAGCCCCGGCGTCAGCTCGCGGTTCACCCACAGGTTCGAACGACCCCCGTCGCCCAAAAGAGGTGCAAGCTGCTCAAGCGTGAGCGAGCGTGCGGCATCTTCGGCAATCGCGGGACTTGCAGCCACCAGGCGTGCAAATGCCCCGCCCGAAACATGGTAGATCGCCACCGAATCGTTCTCGAGAATCTCGCCCAGAAGCTCGCAGCACTTGCGATAGATGTCGCGTGGGTTGAGCACGTCGAGCTCCTGCGTCACGGCAAAGATCTTGCCAAAGCTGTCGTGGCGACCCACGATCTGGCGCCTGTACGCGCGCTTGTCCTCAATAGCGTCGTGATAGAGCTGCGTAAGGAACGTATTGCGGTTGCGCACGAGCTCGTTTTGATCGCGCTCCGCCCTGATGGCTTCGCTGTTGCGCAGCTGCACATAGCCGCACACGGCACCCACCACAAAGTACGCAATAAACGGCAGCCAGTTGGACGGCTCGTAGAACAGGCCCTGGAAGGTATAGCCGTACTGAGTAAAGTAGCTCGCGGCCAAACCCACCGACGCCAGCAGCGCCGCAACCAGGCCAAAATCGAGCCCATACAGCGTGCCGATCAGTACCACGTACAGCAGGCGGTAGTCGAGCACGTTAAGCTGAGCAGACTGCGAAAACACCAGCTCCAGGCCCTCAAAGAGCACCCAGGCCAGCGCGGTCTCCAGGCATTTGATGGGCAGTGTCCGCCCGCGCATGCGGTCGATGGCGGCACGCAGCGGATGGCGCTTGCCCGCGAGGGTCTGCTCCCAGCGGGCGTGTATGGTCGAAAGATCGCGCAGCACGTCATAGCGCTGGAACCACCCGTAGCGCGTGCGGACGGTATCGCTCGGAGCAATGGAGACGACGGCGTCCCCGTCGTAGGTAATGTCGAGCCCCGGGAACAAGCCCTTGAGCGCCTCGCCCAGGTCTCCCACGGTGTGGGCAAAGCTATCCGGAACCTCGAGTTCCTCGAATGTGGCATCCCAGCTGTCGAAGATGCGACGCACCAGAACGGCCAGCTCCTCGGCGCAGAGGGCACCGAGCGGTGAGTCCGCCCCAGCCCTCATGACAGCAGAGCCTTGCGAGCACGCCTCGAACAGCGGGGTCAAAATCGGGTCTTCCAGCGTGGGCGAGGCGGTGTACAGATACGGCACGCGCAAGATCTTGGCCTGAATGCCGTCGCGGACCGCATAGTAGCGGCACAGGTCGTTGGCCGCACGGGCAATGATGCCCTTGCCGTTTTGCCCCGCAACGTCCACCGCACCGTCCGCTCCCATGGGACCAGTCACAAACAGCAGCTGAATCTGGCGACCCATGCAAGCTCGAAAGACGGAGCGCAGCAGCTCGATGTCGCCAACGGCCTCGGTATGCGGCGTGAGATAGGTAGAGAGGTAGACCACACGGTCGAATTCGTAAGCCTGGTCCAGGTGCTGCAGCAGCTCTTTCCAAGACGCATGGAGCGACGACCCGTCGCGGCGCGCCTCGTTGGCCGCCACGACCTGAACATGGTCACCGGGAAACGCCTTGGCACAAAAGTCGTCATCGACATACGCGGTATTGCCAACAACCAGCACTTCCACCGTGCGCTCCCCCTCCCCAAATTTAGCTTTTGCCATGATAAACATGCGTATTGTACGCTGTCAATGTAGGCCAAAGGCAACTTTAAAGCTGTTTTAAGAACTTTTTCAGACGGGAAGCGACTCGCGCCTGAGCCAGAGAGCCCTACACGTGCCGCTGCACGGCGGAGAAAGGCGAATCCACTACCCCTCAGGCATAATTCCTGAGCAAAATCAAGCAGAGCACACGGCTTTTGCGCCACTTTAAGACGTAATCGGGATGTGGCGAGAGGCCAAATTCGGAAGTGCGGGGAAAACCAAAGGAATGCTGACCAGACCCCCGTTTTAGGCTTCCGCGACCTGCGGTTTTGATACAAAAAAACCGCGTTGCGCTCGAAGGTTTTCGATTTTTCCCCGCACTTCTGTAATTACATCTCTGGATCGAGGGCGCAGGCAATGGTGACGACATCCACGATAGCGCCCCCCCTATGCCTGATACCAAAATCGTTCCATAGGGACCCGTTTCCCAATGGGATGATTCTTCACAAAGGGCATTAAGGCGCATGAGAACATGGTAGAGGCAAGCAAGCGCGCTTCCACGTTTTCGCCCATGGTGACCACGGTATAATCCAACGAGACAAGCAACGAACGGGAAAGGCAGCGCGGATGAACCTGGGCAGCGAGAGCGAGACCGTCGAGTTCAAGAAGTCCACTGGCGAGCATAAAGAAGCACTGCAGGCCATCAGCGCCATGCTGAACAAGCACGGCCGCGGCGAGCTCTACTTCGGCGTGAAGGACAACGGCGATGTCATCGGCCAGGATGTCAGCGACGCAACGCTGCGCCAGGTGACGTCGTGGGTGTCCGACAAGATCGAGCCCGCGGTGTTCCCGACGGTCGAGTGCCTCGACGCCGATGATGGGCTGCGATACATCAAAATTGCCTTCTCAGGTGCCGACGCCCCCTACTCCGCCGACGGACGCTACTTCACCCGCGTGGGGACTTCGAACAAAGCGCTGTCGGCCTCGGAGCTGAGCGCCATGGTCGTCAAGCGTGAGCGCGCCCGTAGCCCGTGGGACTCGCTGCCGTCCGGCAGGCCCGTCTCCGACGCCGACGAGCAGGCGGTGCGCGACTTCGTCGCGCGCGGCGGCAGGGCCGGACGCGTGGGCGGCGGGTTCGCCGGCGTGGAGGACACCTTGGCAAGGCTCGACCTCGTCGCGCCCGACGGCAGCCTAAGAAACGCCGCGGTGGAGCTGTTCTGCGAGGGATCCGACACCTACCCCAGGATGAAGCTGGGGCTTCTGGGCGGCAACACCAAGGCCAAGATCCTCGACCTGCGTCGCGAGTGCGGCACCATGCTCAAGCTGCTCGACTTCGCCGAGTACTTCGTGACGTCGAACATCAGGCGCGAGTTCGTCATCGGCGAGACGGGCATGTACCGCAAGGAGATCCCCGAGATCCCGGCCGAGGCCATCCGCGAGGCGGTTGCCAACGCGCTGTGCCACCGCGACTACACCACCGGCACCGCCGTCGAGGTCAACGTGTTCATGGACACCGTCCAGATCGTGAGCCCGGGCCTGTTCCCCGAGGGCGACTCGCCGCAAGAGCACCTAGACGGTACCGCGAGCGAGTTCGGCCTCCGAAACCCCGCGATCGCGCGCACCCTGTTCCGCGCCGGCGTCATCGAGCAGTACGGCACGGGCATACCGCGCATCAAGGAGGCCTGCGAGGCAGCCGGCGTGAGGTTCCGCTTCGAGCAGACCGTCAACAGCACCGTCGTCGTCTTCGAGCGTCCTGGGTTACAGAAAGCGGCCTTCAGGAGAACCGCGGCCGACAACCGACCGCTCCTCAGCGAGCGCGAACGAGCAGCGATGGCAATTGCCGCCGCTCAGGGGAAAATCACGACCTCCGACCTCGCGCGGGAGTCCAATGTCGGTAGGAAAACGGCCTCGAAGACTCTGAAAGACCTTGCCGGGCGAGGCCTGTTGGAATGGGTAGGGAAAAGCCCGAAAGACCCGCACCAGTTCTACAGGATGCCAAGCGAAGTTTGAGGCTGCAGGTCCTAGCCGGGAAACAGGCCCATTGCGTTTGCTGCCCTCCCCCTGCTGGGCACTACTGAGTAATCTACTGGGCACTGCTGAGTAATCTACTGAGTAGTGCCCAAGCGCGAGTTGGCAAGTCCGCCGAAGCCCAGAGAAACGGCTCCGAAGAATATACTGACCGCTACTGACCGCTACTGATCGCGGCATTCGGCAGGCCCGCCGAATGCCGCGGTCTCCCGAGACTAGCAGAGCCGCCCTTATTGTTAGCGCTGCCGAAGCAAGCCCTACTTCAGCAGCAACTTGAATTTTCGTGCGATGAGCCTCCCCGGAGCCAAGAGCCTTTTGCCCTAATCACAACACCGCAATTCAAGCACCGCAGAAAACTCCATTAGCGATGAACCAGCCACTTGAAGACGTGATC
>UREE01000047.1 GCA_900546825.1 uncultured Collinsella sp.
GGGTTTGCAGCGTCGGCTGGTTACGCGGTTTGGTAAAACCGCGTAACTCTACAGTTCAGTCACGACAACGTTGTTGAAGATTTCATCCCAGCGGTCCATGACCAGGTGGCCGGTCTTGGGATCCATGGCGTTGAGCTTGCCGCAGGTATTGGCGGTCTTGAGCACCGTGACATCGTCGGCACCAGCAGCAATGGCATGCGCAAAGCCAGCGATGGTCGAGTCGCCGGAACCCGTCGCGTTCACAGCCGCAATCGCGGGCGTCTTGGCGCGGAACGCGCGACCTTCATGGAAGCCTACCGAACCGGCAGCGCCCATCGAAACGACAACCCAGGGAATACCGGCAAAACGGTCATCGGCGGCAAGCGCCTCGCGCAGGGCATCGACATCATCGGTCGCAAAGGACGTACCCAGCAGGCCGTTAATCTCGGTCAGGTTGGGCTTTACGAGCTCGGGCTTAGCGTCGGACTCCAGCGCTGCCTCCAGCGATGCACCCGAGGTGTCGAGCAGCACCTTGGCGCCCGCCTCCTCGGCGATCTTGACGAGCTCGGCATAGTAGCCGGCATCGACGCCACGCGGCAGCGAGCCC
This sequence comes from uncultured Collinsella sp., assembly GCA_900546825.1. GTDB lineage: Bacteria > Actinomycetota > Coriobacteriia > Coriobacteriales > Coriobacteriaceae > Collinsella. Next base: position 587 of record UREE01000047.1, read on the forward strand.
GAAAGCGTCACAACGTCCGCCTTCGCCGCAAGCTCGGCGAACTTGGCCGTAAAGGCCTCGAGCTCGGCCGGGGCGATTTGCGGGCCGCTCTCCAGCAGCTCGGTCTGATTACCCTCGTGCAGGATATTCAGGCAGATGCGCGTCTCACCGGCGATGGGCACAAAGTCGTTCTTGACGCCGTCGGCATCCATAAGCTCGGCCATATAGGCACCCATGTGGCCGCCGAGCAGACCGGTCGCGAGCACATCGTCGCCCAACTGCAGCAGCACACGGCTCACGTTGAGGCCCTTGCCGCCAGCGGTCTTTTCGGGCGTCACACGGTTAACATCGTCGATGACCAGCTTGTCGAGCTGATAGCGCGTATCAATCGACGGGTTCATGGTAACGGTCAGAATCATATTGAACTCCTGTTCCGGGGCGACATGACCCACCCCAAACATACGATAGCTCGTTAAAGGATCTCGATCTCAAAGCCGCGAGTGACGGTCTCCCCCGGCTTGGCCACCAGGCAGCCACGCTTGTGCTCCAGAATATCGTCCTCGTCGGAGCAGGTGGACAGACCACCCCACGGTTCAACAGCCACAAAGTCGCCCTCGGGCTTGCTCCACACAATCAGGTACGGCATATCGGGGAACGTCAGGCGCACGCCCTTGTCCTCGGTTTTCTTGGTCAACGTAACCACGCGGCTCTCGAGCACGTCAAAGATGGTCTCTGCGAAGTCAAAGAGTTCGTGGGTCAGCGGCAGGTCATGGCCAACCATCGGGTTCTTGCTGCGATGCTCAACATCAATCAGGCCCGTCGAGGGAACGGCAGTACAGAGCTCGGCGGCCTCGCGCTGCTCAAAACGGAGCTCGTAGTCGTCGTAGGACTCGCCCTCGTCAAGCGGGCACTTAAAGCCAGGGTGACCGCCCACAAAGAACGGCATGTCCTCGGTGCCCTCATTGGTCACCTCGTACGACACGGCCACCTTCTCCGCATCGATCGTGTAACGAGCAACGATCTTAAACGGATACGGGTACTGCTCGAGCAACTCGGCATGGTCGGCAGAGCTTAAGCTCAGCACAACCATGTTGTCGCTCTGCTCCTCGAGCTTCCACTCCTGCTTGCGAGCAAAGCCGTGGCGGGCGAGCTTGACCTCGCGGCCGCCCATGGTCATTGCGCGACCGTCACGAAGGCCGCCGCAGATCGGGAAACAAATGGGTGCCTGGCCCGACCACACCGCCGGGTCGCCCTGCCACAGGTACTCACGGCCGTTGGCCGTAATAGAAGTGAACGACCCGCCCGCCGTGCTCAGTGCCACGCGGATAGAACCGTTATCAAGAACAAACTCCATAGGAGCCTTCCCTTTCTTACGACAGCCCGCCAAGTCAATAGGGCTGATAGAAAACCGGCCCGCGCCCCCTCACAGAAACGCGAGCCGTCAATTGAAAAGCTGCAGAATACCGGGTCCCGCCAAAACGAAGCCCACAAGCTCAGCAAGCAAACGTGTTATCGGAGCAGCTTACTGAACCAGAAAGCTTCGCAACAACAGCGGTAACCCCACAGGTACCCCCAACGTCAGCGAGAAGTCAGCTGGCGAGGCAAGGTGCCGTGAAGCGAGGCGGCATTGACCTTCTGGTCATGCCGCCGAAGCTGAACGGCAGATTGCCCGCCAGATGGCTTCGCAGCGTCGGCCGGTCCGGCGTTCGGTAGAACGCCGGAACCCCTTAGTCGTGGTACTCGCCGCGGTCCCACTTCTCGAGGAACTCGTCAAAGAAGTGCGGGTCGGCCTGAGCCTCGGCGTCGGCCTTATTGCAGGCGTCGATCTTGGCGATCAGAGCATCGTGCTCGGGAGTCTTCTCGTAGGGCTCCTCCAGGAAGGCAAGCATGATATCGGCCATCAGGAACTCGCCGGTGATCTTGCCGCCAAAGCCCACGATGTTGGCGTTGAGCTCGCGACGGGCATACAGGGCAGAGGTCATGTCGCGGACCAGGGCGCAACGGGCGCCGGGAACCTTGTTGACGGCGTTGGTGATGCCAATGCCGGTACCGCACAGGGCCACGCCAAAGTCGGCCTTGCCGCTGGCAACAGCCTCGCCCACGGCCTTGCCGTAGATGGGATAGTGCGTACGGGTGTGGCTGTAGGTGCCACAGTCGAGCACCTTGTAGCCAGCCTGCTCCAGGCGGTCGGCCAGATAGATCTTCTCGTCCGTAACGATATGGTCGCAACCGATTGCGATGGTCTTCTTCATCAGAACGTCCTTTCGTCTGAATTCACAAGTTGAGGTAGAAGTTCGAGTTCTCGGTGGCTCTCGTTAGGCCATCTTGTTGAGCATGTCGACACGGATCTGGTGACGGCCGCCGGCGTACTGGGCGCGCAGGAACTCGCGGGCGATCTTCTTGGCGACCTCGGTGCCCACAACGCCCGGGCCCATGGTGACCATGCGCGAACCGTTGTGCTCGCGGGTCATGTAAGCGGAACGCTCGTCGGAAATGTTGGCGACGACCATGCCCTTGATCTTGACGGCGGCCATATAGGAGCCGACGCCGTACTTATCGAATGCGAAGCCCTGGGAATCCTTGTGCTCCAGCAGGTCCTTGGCAACGGCGGTCGCGGAATCGACAAAGTCCGCGGCAGGGGTCTCGGAATAGTCGACGACCTCGTGACCGTCGGCGATGAGCATCTCCTTGATGGACTCCTTCATCGACATACCGTCGGCATCGGAAGCGATTACAACCCTCATGACATCCTCCTTGAGAGATACGCTGGCGCGTAGTTTCTGTTTGGAAGTGTTGAATCGCGTTCAGGTCCGGGCATCTGAATGTGCGGTTCTTCACTGTTCATGTTTATTTGAACACATTCGAACATTAACTGCAACAACTATTTGTTTATCTTTGTTCTTTTTTGAACAAATACCATTCACGGATGATTGCTGACCGTTTGGGTCTGGCGCGGACGTAGCGACCATGTGTTCAGCAAACAAAAGGGCGGCCGAGAACGTGTCTCGGCCACCCTTCGGCGGTATTCCCCGGTATATACAGCTGTTTTAGCTACTCAGACCGTCCGCCCTTTTTGGCATGTCTGGACGGAGCGCTCAAGAAACGACCCGTCAGATAGTTCGCGGGACCGGAGATATCGATCCCCAGCAGCACGTGTCCTAGCCATAGGAACGCCACGAGCACCAGTAGAGGAATCACACACGAGGTCACGATCATCACGATGACGCCTTCGATCAGATCCGTCACCTGATGCACGATCTCATCGGTCATCTGCTTGGCACCGCTGGTCACCGATGTGACGAGACCCGAGGCGCCGTCGGCAAGCTGCTCAAGCACATTCTTGGACTCTGTGGACTCGGTCTTTTTCTTGCTTGCTTTGGAGCTGTCGCCATCTGCCACACCCGCAGCGTCGGCCGCCTTTTGCTCGGCTTGCTCGATGCTCACTCGATACGTTTCGTCGACCTTTTGCGACACCCATACGCTTGCAGGCACCAAGGCCATTCCGATCATGGCGACCACCAGCACGCGAGTCGCCACGCGGCGCAAGACGGCGCTCGTGCTCCAGCGCCCGTGAATGCCGAGCGACACCGCAAAGAGCACCAGCGCAAACGGGATCAGGATGCCCAGGCCAACCGACCACAAAATGGTCAGCAGGTATTTCTCGAGGTAGAGCACGGCAAGCACGATGCCCAGGTTACCCGAAAGCTGTGCGAGCTGCTCGGCAACCGGCGTTCCCGTATCTCCAGGCAGCGCGGTAATGCCCGCAGACAGCGCCACGCACGAGGTCGTGAGCGCCAGTACGTTGCCTTTCTTTTGGTCGATGACCTCGATGGTGGAGTCCCAAGTCTTGGTATCGGCAAAATGTGGGCGAGCGACAAATCCCGACAGCAACGCCAGCACCACGAGCGCAACGATAAAGCCAATCTGCAACTTTTTGTTTGCGCACACGACATCGGACAGGCTGGGCTGCAGCTCGGTTACCGTCGTGTGCTCGGTTATCTGGACAGGACGCCCATGAGCCATCTCGTGCGCGTCTCTCTTTTGAATCAATCCGTTGTCCGGCATTTGGATACCTCCTCAGTCCGGTCTGTAATGCGGTGGATAGTATACCCACCCAGTAAAAAAACCGAACGGGAGGGCGTGCAGAAGCCCCAAGGTTGTCCCCAACGACTAGTCGTTTAGGAACGTCCCCAATGACTAAAGGAGTGTCCCAAACTGCCGGCAGATAAGGAACATCCCCAAGTGCCGGGTAAACAGAAAAAGCCCTACCGCGAGTTTGCGGCAGAGCTTTTGGAAGGGGACTTGGTTGTGAAGGCTCGTTAGGCGAGCTTGGCCTCGAGTTCGGCGATGCGCTTGTAGGCATCGATGGTAAAGCGGGCCTGCTTCTCCAGGATCATGGTGGTCATGAGAGTATCCTGAGCGTGAGCCATGATGAAAGTCATCTCCATCTCGCCGCCGCCGGCCTCCTGCGAAAGCAGCTTGGTCTGCGTGTCGTGGGCGCCGATGAGCGCATCGCTGGCATCCTTGTGCAGCTGCTCGGCCTTCTCAAAATCACCCTCGCGAGCAGCATCGAGCGCTGCAAGCAGATCGGTCTGGGCGTCGCCCGCGTATGCGACAATCTCGAATCCAACCATCGAGATTTCTTCTTTGGTTGCCATATTGCGTTCCTTTCACATATGAACCAATGGAGAGCATCGCGTCCGGGCATACGCGCTGCGCTGTGTATGGTAGAAACATTAACATTCAAACAAAAAAGAACAGCGCAAAACGCAATTTCGAGCTATGAACGGTTGCTTTTCGCCCGTGAACGGTTTTTAAACCAATCCGAACAATATCAAACACCAAACACAATTATCGGCAACCCAAACAGGTCTTTACCCTAGCGTACATCGCGCACCGTATCGCCCTCGACGAGCACGCCCGGAAACAGCATGTGCTCCACACCAGGTGCAACGCCCTCGGCGCCAGCAATCTTGTCGACCGCCCACATGCCGACGCGCTTGTTGTCAAAACGCACCGTGGTCAGGCGACGATCGGGCACGATATCGCCCAGGCTGTCATCAACACCCACCACGCTCACGTCCTGGGGCACGCGCTTCCCGCGCGACTCGAGTCCACGGATGCAGCCGTAGGCCATGGCGTCGTTGGAAGCATAAATGGCCGTACAGGTCGAATCGTCCGCAAGCACCTTGCCGGCAGCATATCCGCTCTGTGCCGTCCAATCGCCACGGACGAGTCGCGGCGGCTCAATACCATGCGCACGCAATGTCTCACGCCAGCCCTCCTCGCGCCGCATGCCCGAAAGCGAGCGCTCGGGACACGAGATAAAGTGCACGGTCTTGTGCCCCTGCCCCAGCAAGTACTCGACAACCTGGCGCGAGCAATCGAACTGGTCGTTGTCGACCGTCGAGCACAGCGGGTGCTCCAACATGGTAACGAGCACCGTCTGCATGCCGGGCAGCGGCTCAAAGGTGCCAAAATCCGCCGGCATGCGGTTCATGATCACGACCATGCCGTCCACCGGCAGCGCGCTCATGCGCGACGATGCGCTCTCGAGGGTATAGGGATGTCCATCTACTTTAGTAAGGGTGATGGCATAGCCGTGCTTGTCGGCGGCGGCGGCAAAACCCTCCATACGGTCGAGGTTGCCGGTGCCGGTAATGTTGAACATGGCGACGCCGACCGTCTTGAACTTGCCGCGGCGCAGTGACCGGCCGGCAAAGTTTGGACGGTAGCCAAGTTCGCGCATGGCGGCGCGCACGCGCTCCTTGGTCTCGGGGCGCACGCTGGGCGAATCGTGCACGGTGCGCGAGACCGTCTGTTCCGAGACGCCCGCGAGGCGCGCCACATCCTTAACGGAAACCGATTTTTTAACAGCGGCCATAGGTCGATCTTTCTGTGTCAACGATGCCATTGATGGCATCTTGCGCAGTCATTTTGAACACATTTAAGTATATCCAACGTCTCTCCAACGATACGCTTACCACCCAAAACCTACCGTTCACCGACAATTCTGCTTCGCCGAACGGCTTTTGTCGCCCAAATGTTAACGTTGCCATTGTGCAAACACAGAGCCACCGGGCGGCTCAATCGTTTACACGCAAGGAATCGACGGTCCACAGGCACAGGGGCCACCGATTCACATCTTTTTTTGTGTCGCAAAATGGCAACGTCAACATTTTGGCAACCAGACGTCAAAAGCTACCATCGTTGCTAACCCACCGACTCTTAGGAGCTTTGCATGGAGCAACTCATCGCCACCATCGAAAAAGGCCAGCCCTTTTTCAACGCGATCGCCCGCAACAAGTACCTCAAGGCGATTCGCGACGGCTTTATCTCCGTCATCCCCATCATCATCTTCTCGTCCATCTTCTGCCTAGTAGCCTCGGTCCCCAACATCTGGGGTTTCTACTGGCCCGATGACATCAACAACGCCCTGTGGAAGTGCTACAACTACTCCATGGGCATCCTGGCCATCGCCTGCGCCGCCACCACGGCCAAGCACTTCGCCGACGCTCAGAACCGCGACCTGCCCAAGAACAACCAGATCAACTTTATCTCGTGCATGTGCGCGGCCATCATCGGCTTCTTGCTCCTTTCGAGCGACACCATCGCCACGGACGCCGCCAGCGGCTTCAACACCACCTATCTTGGTTCCAAGGGCCTGCTGACTGCCTTCATCGCTGCGTTTGTGACCGGCATCATCTACAAGTTCTTTATCAAGCGCAACATCACCGTCAAGATGCCCGAGCAGGTTCCGCCCAACATCTCGCAGACCTTTAAGGACATCATCCCCTTCTCCGTCTGCATCACCGTCTTTTGGGTCTTTGACATCGTCTTCCGCGCTGCCTTTGGCTTCTGCTTTGCCCAAGGCGTCATCCAGGTGTTCCAGCCCCTGTTCACCGCTGCCGACGGCTACATCGGCCTCGCTGTGATCTACGGTGCCATGAGCCTCTTCTGGTTCGTCGGCGTCCACGGCCCCTCGATCGTCGAGCCCGCCATCGCCGCCGCCCTCGTTGCCAACATGACCGACAACCTGGCTGCATTCCAGGCCGGCCAGCACGCCACCGCTGTCCTGACCCAGGGTGCCCAGTACTTCGTCGTCTGCATGGGCGGCACCGGTGCCACGCTCGTCCTGGTCTTTATGTTCTGCTTCCTGGCCAAGTCTCAGGAGATGCGCGCCGTCGGTAAGGCTGCCATCGTCCCCGTGTGCTTTGCCGTCAACGAGCCGCTGCTGTTCGCCGCACCTATCGTGCTCAATCCCGTCTTCTTTGTCCCGTTTGTCTTTGCCCCGATCGCCAACATCTGGATCCTCAAGGTCTTTATCGACTTCTTGGGCATGAACGGCTTTATGTACACCTTGCCCTGGACTGTTCCCGGCCCCATCGGCACCATCATGGGCCTTGGCTTCCAGCCGCTCGCCTTTGTGATGCTCGCCATCATCCTGGTCGTCGACTTTGCCCTGTACTACCCGTTCTTCCGTGCCTATGACGCCCAAAAGTGCGCCGAGGAGGCCGAGATCTCCCAGGAGGAGCTCGCCGCCAAGAACGCCGAGAAGGCCGCTAAGCTCAACGACGCCTTCCAGGGTAAGGCCGACGCCAAGAGTGTTGCCGCCGGCGCCGCTGCCGAGGTCGTAAAGACCGACGCCGCCCCCGCTGCTGCCGCAACCGAGGCTACGGCCGCCAGCGACCTCAACGGCAAGCGCGTACTCGTGCTCTGCCAGGGCGGCGGCACCTCGGGCCTGCTCGCCAACGCGCTGGCCAAGGCCGCCAAGGAGCGCGGCATCGATCTTGAGACCGCTGCCGACGCCTATGGCAACCACGTGGACATGCTCCCCGACTTTGACCTGGTCGTCCTGGCCCCGCAGGCTGCCAGCTACCTGGCCGACCTGCAGAAGGACTGCGAGCGTGTGGGCAACAAGTGCGTCGCCTGCCGTGGTAAGCAGTACATCGAGCTCTCCCAGAACGGCGACAAGTCTCTCGCCTTCGTAAGCGAGCAACTCTCCAAGTAAGTAGCACTTAGGGCCAGCCGACCATCCAAGGCCGGCTGGCCCTTCGATTTAGACGATTGGATATTTCATCATGTCCGTTAACCCTGCTAGCGTCACCAACCCGCCCGCGCAGTTTCCCGAGGACTTTGTCTTTGGCGGCGCCACTGCTGCCTACCAGGTAGAGGGCGAGACCCGCACTCACGGTAAGGGCAAGGTCGCGTGGGACGACTTCTTGGAGGCCCAGGGCCGTTTCTCCCCCGACCCCGCCTCCGACTTCTACAACCAGTACCCCGTCGATCTGGAGCTGTGCGAGGAGTTTGGCATCAGCGGTATTCGCCTCTCCATCGCCTGGAGCCGCATCTTCCCCGAGGGCACCGGCAAGGTGAACCCCGAGGGCGTGCAGTTCTACCACGACCTCTTTGCCGAGTGCCACAAGCACCACGTTGAGCCGTTTGTCACGCTGCATCACTTCGACACGCCGCTGCCCCTCTTTGAGAAGGGCGACTTCCTCAACCGCGAGACCATCGACGCCTTTGTGGACTTTGCCACCTTCTGCTTTAAGGAGTACGCCGACCAGGTGACCTATTGGTTCACTTTTAACGAGATCTGGGCCGACGCCTCCAACACCTACATCGAGGGCACCTTCCCCGGCGGCGTCAAGGCGCACCTGGCCGAGGCCTTCCAGTGCGAGCACAACATGATGCTCGCCCACGCCAAGGCTGTGCTGGCCTTCCACAACGGCGGCTTTAAGGGCAAGATCGGCGTCATTCAGTCGCTGGAGTTCAAGTACCCGCTCAACGAGAACGACCCCGCCGACATCAAGGCCGCCAACAACGAGCACGTGCTGCAGAACCAGTTTTTGCTCGACGCCACCTTCCGCGGCGACTATGCCCCCGACACCCTCGAGTGCGCCAACCGCCTGGCTGCAGTCTCCGGCGGCACCATCGAGATCCGCAAGGAGGATCTCGAGATCATGCGCGAGGCAGCGCTCTACAACGACTACCTGGGCGTCAACAACTACCAGTGCCGTTTCCTCAAGGCCTACGACGGCGAGAACGACCTGCACCACAACGGCACGGGCGAGAAGGGTACCGGCCGCTGGCGCGTCAAGGGCATTGGCGAGCACGTGAACAAGCCCGGCATCCCCACCACCGACTGGGATTGGATCATCTATCCCGAGGGCCTGTTCGATCTGCTCGTCTACATTAAGCAGCGCTACCCCAACTACAAGCAGATTTTCATTACCGAAAACGGTATGGGCTACAAGGACCCCTACAAGGACGGCTTTGTGGACGACCAGCCGCGCATCGACTACATCGAGCAGCACTTGCGTTGGCTGCTCAAGGCCATGGAGGTGGGTGTCAACGTGGGCGGTTACTTCCTGTGGAGCCTGCAGGATCAGTTCTCCTGGACCAACGGCTACAACAAGCGCTATGGCTTCTTCTACGTAGACTTTGAAACCCAGAAGCGCACGCCCAAGGCGAGCGCCTACTGGTACAAGCACGTGGCGCAGACCCGTCGTCTGGACTAGCGACTAGCGGGGTTGCCTGCCCACATAACCTGTCCCCATTTCTCAACCGGGGGCGGCACGTCACACGGCGCGCCGCCCCCGGTCTTTGTGTTTTTGAGCGGGTCGAGGTCCGTTTGTCTCAATCTGTAACATCTAGCCGAGTTTTTCGGTCCCACCTGTTACAGATTGAGACAAACGTGGAGGCCGGGCCGAAATATCTAAATCTGTAACACTTAACCCGGTTTTGGACGTCTAGTTGTTACAGATTTAGATAAACGTGCGAGCCAATCCCTTCAATCTAAATCTGTAACAACTAGCTTGTGTTTTCGCCCCTAGCTGTTACAGATCGAGACAAATAAAATAGACCGGGCTGACAATCTCAGCCGCATGCCCCCTTTTTGGCCGCATGCCGTCGATCAGATAAAGATCGTCATATACAGAGGTAGATATATCCTATGCCCTTCAGCCCTGAGCTGTTTTGGGTGAAGAACTATCTCTTCTCCGACTCGTCGTTCGAATCGTCTGCCGAAATCGTCAAGCGAGATTGTTGAATACGATTTGGAAGATTTAACTTCAACAGGAGTGACCCGCGGTTTTCCAGCCGCGTCTTCAAAGCCGCGCGAAACAAGAAAATCAATTTCACGCGTTCTGGGCCGACTCCCCTCTGTTTTGGAAGGCTCCTGCCAGCTGTAATAAAAAAGCGAATGCCCCAGACTCTTAAGCTGCTGCGCCACGATGTTCTCGATTAGCATTCCTTTATTAATTGAAATTCTTCCAAATTGAATGTCTCTATGAACATCCATAAGGTCCGGACCATCATCAAACGCCAAGCTCACGAGCAATCCCGTGTCCGCCATATAGCATTTAAGCGAAGACGCGTCCTCGTGCAGGCGGTAACCCACGCTCGGATCACTGCATAAATAGCAACGGTTAATCAGTCGCGCATCCTCAAGCCAGATTAACGCCGACTCATATGTCTCAAAACGGGACCCCTTCTCCAAGCTGTCAAATTTGAACCGTTTATTTGCCGCAGATAATTGACCCGGAATATCGTCATAAACCGCCCGCGCACGTCTAGCTTCCGAACCTCCAAACTTGGCAATGTCCTCCCTGTACAGTGCGATAATCTGCCGTTTAACCCTGTCGCATCCTCTAAAATCATTCTCTGCCACAAAGGAGTCGACCGACTGAGGCATACCACCGACAAGCATATACTCATCAAATAATCTCATGCACGTCGCATGAACGCCGTCCGGAAGCGCGGTCCGAGATTCGCGCGCTTTACGGATCTCTTCTGCATAAAGATCTTTTCCGGTCGCCCAAAGATACTCCTCAAAATCGAGGGGCTCGAGAGGGATCCTTTCTTCCTCTGACGGTATGACAATGCTATCGACATTCTTTTTGATGGAGACAAGAGAGCCTGTCTCGATGTAATCAAATCTGCCGTCTTCTACAAGATGCTTTATGTATTCGCGCGCGATGGGAAACCGCTGCACTTCATCAAAAATGACCAGCGACTCTCTCGGTTCGAGGGCCTTACCATACTGCAGCTGAAGCATGCGTAAAAAAAGATCGACATCTTCACGATGGTTCAGAAATATATCGAGCGTGGCTTTGCTAGCAGCCGAAAAGTCAATGTACAGATAATCCTTGTATTCATTTTGCGCGAAGCACTTGACGAGCGTCGTTTTGCCAACGCGTCTTGCACCCTCAATAAGCACCGCAGTGCGCCCTTGCGAGCGTTCTTTCCACTCCTGCAGACGATCATATGCCTTCCGTTTAAACATAATCTCACCTCAGCATAATTTACGTGCTAGTTTACAAAAATACCGACCTTCAGATATATCTAATATTACAAAAATACCGAGCTTTAAATGAGCTTATAGCTACAAAAATACCGACCATTGCAATGGTTGAGACATACAGTAATACCGAGCTTTACGCATAACGGATGCTATGCCTCACCGTCTCGATCTGTAACATCTAACCCGGTTTTCTACTCCCAACTGTTACAGATTGAGACAATTCGACGGTACCGATTATTTGATACGGCGTGGTACAATTGTGTCCCAACGCAAAGGAGGTACCCATGTCAGTTTGTGTGCCCGTCCGAGACATGAAGGACACTGCCACATTCACCGCACTTGTTGAGTCTGAGCGCGACGTCACCGTAACTAAGAACGGCTACGAGGCCATGCACTGCATCAGCAGCGACCAGTATCGCCTCATGCAAGAAGAAATCGCCAAGGCAAAACTGTTGTCTCGTATGATGTTGGCAGAAGACGAAATATCGCAAGGCGACTACAGCGACTATGACACCTTCGTGACCTCGATACGAGACAAATATGGCCTATAACGTCGTAATACTCAAAAGCGCGCGATATGAGTACGAGAGTATCGTCGGATACCTTGCTCAAATCCTCATGAATCCACGCGCGGCGGGCAATTTTGTTGCTGAGTTTGAACATCAGCTGGATCTGCTTCGCGAGCAGCCGCTCTCCCACATACGAGAACTGGCGGCACGCAATTATCAATCGTTTCCCGTCAACAACTACGTGTGTCTATACAAGTTTGAGCACGAAACAATCTATATTGCCCACGTCTTTCACCAGTCACAGGACTACGCCCGCTTGGTCTAAGATATCTCCCGCAGTACGAACTAGCAGATGACCTGCGTGTGCTCCTCGATGGCGGCGCGATCTCCATCAGCAATACCCGGTTCGCACACCACGGCGTCTAAATTGTCCAGACGGCAGAAGGTGTAGAAGTCGCGCTTGCCGATCTTGCTGGAGTCGGCGATCAGATAGCGCGAGTCGGCCTTGCTAAAGGCGAGCTGCTGGATGCGGCCCTCTTCCATGTTAGACGTGGACACGTCGCCGTTCAAAATGCCGTTGGCGCCGATATAGGCTGCGTCGATTCCCAGCGCGCGCAGGGTATCCTCGGCCATGGGCCCCACAAAGGCGGCGGTGCGGCGGCGATACATGCCACCCACGAGGCACAGGTCGCAGTCTTCGCGCGCCTCGAGCAAGTTAAACACCGAAAGCGAATTGGTCACAATGCGCAGGCGAAACGCCGGCAACATCGAGGCCATCTGCTCAACCGTGGTGCCCGTACCCAAAAAGATGGTCGAGCCTTCCTCGATAAGCTCCACAGCGCGGCGTGCGATCTGCAGCTTTTCCTCGGCATGCTTGGTGCGCTTTTCGCTGTGCGAGTACTCATGGCGCAGCATAGCGTGAGGACGGCCCTGTGCACTGCGGGCTCCGCCGTGTACACGCTCGATCTCGCCTAGGCTCGCAAGCTCCTCAAGGTCGCGGCGGATTGTCATGTCCGATACGCCCAGCGCATCCGAGATCTCCTTGACCGAGACCGTGCCCTGCTCCTCGAGCAGCTGACGAACCTTATCCTGTCGCTCCGCCTTGATCATTTTTACTCCTTTGAGTGGTTTTGTTCGCATTTATAGTAATCGAACATTTATGCTCACTCACCCTAAACGGTCGGTTTTTCCCGGTGAACGGTAGGATAGTAAACGCCAAACGTTGAATATCGAATGTATCCGACACATCAACTTCAGCTATACGTAGGCAAAAAGCTGCGATTTTAAAATCATTTCAATCCAATGTTGCCTCAATAAAGCAAATTGAACTTTGCCGAACAATAGAAAACAGATTGACACACTAATTCTCTTAGACTTAAATAACAGGGAACTTAAACAAACAGATTCGAACATGTTCGATCTGCATGGAACGGAAGGAGTTGCAGACATGTCCGCAGAGAGCAATCTGTTCTTCGAAGACACCGTGTTTGTTTGCGACCGCACCACGCAAGAAGAGGTCTTTACCGAGATCGCCAATAAGCTGTCACTCAAAAACTATGTGGCGCCCGCGTTTCTCGAGAACATCATCGAGCGCGAAAAGGGCTACCCCACCGGCATGGATATGTCTGTCGTCGACCCCGAGTTGCCCAGCTTTGCCGTTCCCCACACCGAGGTCGAGTTCGTTCACACCCGTCGCATCGTCCCCGTCAAGCTGACGACCCCCGTCGAGTGGCACTCCATGATCGACCCCTCGCAGACCTTCCCCGTCTCGTTCCTGTTTATGATCCTCAACGACGACAAGGAGGCCCAGGTGGGCATCCTCGCCAAGATCATGGACTTCGTTAACGCTCTTGGCACCGATCGCGTCAAGGAGCTGTTCTCCATGACCGACGCCAAGGCCATCTACCAGTTCTTGGTCGACAACTTTCCTGCCGACTAGCCAATCACCCATAGGAATCCGCGGAATAACCCGCATAGAGAAAGGAATTCATCATGATTAAGGTTCTCGCAGCTTGTGGCGCCGGTGTTAACTCCAGCCACCAGATCAAGGACGCCATCGAGTCCGAGTTCAAGAATCGCGGCTACAACCTGCACTGCGACGCCGTGATGATCAAGGACGTTAACGAGGAGATGCTCTCTCAGTACGACATCTTTGCCCAGATCGCCAAGACCGACTTTGGCTTTGAGGTTAAGACCCCGATCGTCGACGCCGGCCCGATTCTCTATCGCATGCCTGCTATGGCTAAGCCGGTTTACGACAAGATTGAGGCCATTATCAAGGAAAAGGGTCTCAACTAATCATTTGCAGCTTCGCTCTGCACAATCTTTGGCTTTAAGGAAGATGACGACCGGGAACGGCATCTTCCTTTTTTAAGGCAACATACGGAAAAGGAAACACTCTTTTAGGAAAGAGGGAGACATGGACGCAGTAATCGGGTTTGCTAATGCCGTCTTTCAGCCGCTGATCGACCTTGGCGCAGCCCCTATGATGACCATCGTTTTGACGGTTATTGCCCTTCTCTTCAAAGTTAAGTTTACCAAGGCCCTCGAGGGCGGTCTTAAGCTCGGCATCGCCATTACCGGCATCGGCGCCATCATCAACATTCTGACGACGGCTTTCTCGAGCGCCATGACGACGTTCGTTGAGTCCACTGGCCTTCAGCTCACCGTCACTGACGTGGGCTGGGCACCGCTGGCCACCATCACCTGGGGCTCTCCCTACACTCTGTACTTCCTGATGGTCCTCGTCATCGTCAACATCGTGATGATCGTGCTCGCCAAGACCAACACCATCGACGTCGACATCTTTGACGTTTGGCACCTCGCCTTTGTCGGCCTTGCCTGCATCTACTTTGGTGCCAACATTGTCGTCGCCACGCTGCTCGTTGTCTTCGTCGGCGTTATGAAGATCATGAACTCCGACCTTATGAAGCCCACGTTCAACGATCTTCTGGGTGCTCCCGAGGAGAACCCCATGACCACGACTCACATGAACTACATGATGAACCCGCTGGCCATGCTGCTCAACAAGATCATCGACAAGGTGCTCCCCTTCCTCGATAAGTACGACTTCGACGCTGCCAAGCTCAACAACATGATTGGCTTCTGGGGCTCCAAGTTTGCTATTGGTATCTACCTGGGCGTCTTCGTCGGCCTTCTTTCGCACCAGACCCCGCAGCAGATCTGCACGCTCGCCTTTACCGCCGCAACCTGCCTTGAGCTGTTCTCGATGATCGGTTCTTGGTTCATCGCAGCCGTTGAGCCGCTGTCTCAGGGCATCTCCGACTTTGCCAACAACAGCAAGTGGCTCCAGGGCCGTACCCTCAACGTCGGCCTCGACTGGCCCTTCATCGCCGGCCGCGCCGAGATCTGGGCTGCCGCTAACATCCTTGCCCCCATCATGCTGGGTGAGGCACTGCTGCTCGCCAACGTTCCCTGCCCCCTCTCCCCGACTGGCACTTGGAACGGCCTGCTGCCGCTCGGCGGCATCATCGCCATGGGCCTGACGCCGGCACTGC
>UREE01000048.1 GCA_900546825.1 uncultured Collinsella sp.
GGACAGGTTTATTTTGGCAGGTAACAACTGGGGCTTTGCGTTTTCCCAGATAAAACCTGCCAATATAAACCTGTCTCTTTTTGGCAGGTCGGTACAATAGACGGGATTAAGAATGACCGAGGGGACCTTATGATTAAACTTGTGCTGACCGATATGGACGATACGCTGATTCCAGCCGGGCATGACGGCGCCAGCGACTACGCCATCGAGGGCATTCATGCCATGCAGGCGGCGGGTCTGCACTTTGGCCCGGTTTCGGGTCGCCAGCCGTCCGCGATGGGCTGGATGTTCAAAAATCGTTCCGAGTGCTTTTCGACCGGCGCGTTCTGCAACGGCCAGGTCATGTTTGTCGACGGTCAGGCGGTCGCTTCGCGCGCGACCGACAACGATGCCCTGATGCGTCTGGCAGACTACCTGGAGCAAGAGACCGACGATACGTACTTGAAGGTCTACAGCCTGGGTGATGACTTTTGGAATAACGATGCCTATTGCGTGACGAGCGATCCCGAGCGTGTGCGCCGCGCCATGGAGTCGGGCGGCAACGCGTGGCTCAAGGGCGAAGAGGCCCCGTGCCGTCCCGTTGTCGATGACGCGCCGGTGTTTAAGGCGAATATCTGGAGTGCTCGTTCGCGTGAGGAGCTCGCGGAGCTACGCGAGCGCGTTGCCGCCGAGGTGCCGGAACTCTCGCTTGTGTTTCCCAACAACCGAGTGCGCCTGTTCGACATCCTTCCGGCCGGTTGGGACAAGGGCTGCGCTGCGCTGGAGCTGGCGCGCGCTTTGGGCCTGACGCCCGACGAGGTGGCCGTATTTGGCGATTCCGATAACGACCTGCCCATGATCGATGCCGTTCCCAACTCCGTTGCAGTCGCCAATGCCAACGAGGCCGTTACGGCGGCGGCGCGCTGGCATATTGGCGCTGCGGCGGATGATGCGGTCGCCGGGGCTCTGCATCAGATTGCCGCCTGCGCCGCGACGGGGGAGATGCCGTCGTTTATGCGCCAGATGGACGCGGCGGGTCTTGGCGCCGTGAACGTCTAGGGAGAAAGTCATGAAGCTTCAGCAGCTCAGGTATGTTGTCAAGGTTGCCGAATGCGGTAGCATCACCGAGGCCTCGCGCCGACTCTTTGTGTCGCAGCCTTCGATTACCGCGTCGATTCGCGACCTCGAAAACGAGATGGGCGTGCGCATCTTTGAGCGCACCAACAAGGGCGTCATTGTGTCCGAGGAAGGCGAGACCTTCTTGGGCTACGCGCGCCAGGTACTCGACCAGGCCGACCTGCTCGAGGGCAAGTACAAGGGCGCATCCGAGCAGGTGCCGCACTTTAGTGTGAGCTGCCAGCATTATTCCTTTGCCGTTAACGCGTTTGTCGATGTGATCCGTGAGTTCGATGCCGCGCGCTACGACTTTACCCTGCGCGAGGAGCAAACCCACGAGATTATCGAGGACGTCGCGCACATGAAAAGCGAGCTCGGCATCCTGTATCTGTCGGAGCACAATCGCGAGGTCATCGAGCGCATGTTGGCGGCCAACGAGCTCGTGTTCGAAGGGCTCTTCTGCGCCACGCCGCATGTCTTCGTGTGCGCCGACCATCCGCTGGCGGGCCGCTCGAGTGTGACGCTCGAGAACTTGGAAGACTACCCGTTCCTGTCCTATGAGCAGGGCAGCTATAACTCGTTTTATTATTCTGAGGAGCTGACCTCGACCTTTGAGCGCCGCAAGAATATCCGCGTGCGCGACCGTGCGACGCTGTTCAACCTAGCTATGGGCCTTAACGGCTACACGGTGTGTTCGGGCGTGATCAGCCATGAGCTTAACGGCCCCGGTATTATCTCGATTCCGCTCGATGTAGACGAGTACATGGAGATCGGCATTATCACGCGCAAAAATACGACGCTCACGCGCTATGGGCAGGCCTATATCGAAGCGATTCGTCAGCATATTTAGCTCACTTCGAGATACCCATGTGAGGCTGAGCTCCACTGTTGCTCAGTATAGAAAAAACTAATAACAAACCTATATAAACGTATATTTTACGATGGCCATATAAGCGCTCATACTCTGTCCCAGTAAAGCAACCAATGCAAAGGGAGATATCTATGAGCACTTCAATTCAATCGAACGCGCCGTTTCGCGCTGATATCGTCGGCAGCTTTCTTCGTCCGCAGACCGTAAAGGATGCCCGCGCTGCCTATGCGGCAGGCACGCTTGATGCCGAGGAGCTTAAGGCCGTCGAGGACGATGCCATTCGCGATTTGGTGGCAAAGCAAAAGGCCGCCGGCCTGCAGGTCATCACCGATGGCGAGTTCCGCCGCAGCTACTGGCACCTCGATTTTATGTGGGGGCTGAACGGCGTCGAGCGTCGCACCTCGCGTACGGGCTATATGTTCCACGATGAGGAGACCACCGCCGATACCGCCGTGGTAACCGGTCCCATTTGCGGCGAGAATCATCCGTTTGTCGAGCACTTTAAGTTTGTCAAGGCACTTGAGGGCGAGGGCCACGTTGCACGCCAGACCATCCCGGCGCCGATTCAGACGTTCTCCGAAGTTACGCTCGACCGCTGCGATGGCCAGCAGGAGAGCCTGCGCGCTGTCTATAAGACCGACGAAGAGCTCGCCGACGCTATCGCCGCGGCATACCGCACCGTGATTGCCGACCTGTATGCCGCAGGCTGCCGCAACATTCAATTTGATGACTGCACCTGGGGCATCTATTGCGATACCGACTTTGTGGCAAAGACTGGTATGAGCCCGGTCGACCTGCAAAAGGTGTCCGAGCTGGGCGTGGCGCTCAACAATGCCGCCATCGCGGGCAAGCCCGACGATTTGGTTATCAACACGCACGTATGCCGCGGCAATTACCACTCCACCTATGCCTTCGAGGGCGGCTATGACCCCATCGCGCCGTACCTGTTCGCACACGAGAACGTCGATGCGTTCTACCTTGAGTTCGATACGCCGCGTGCCGGTGGCTTTGAGCCGCTCAAGTACGTTGCCCCCGGCAAGAAGGTCGTGTTGGGCCTGGTGACCACCAAGGCCGCTGAGCTTGAGGACGAGGATGCCATCGTCGAACGCATTCACGAGGCTGCAAAGTATGTTCCGCTCGAGAACCTGTATCTGTCGCCCCAGTGCGGCTTTGCCAGCTGCGAGATTGGCAACAAGCTGACCGAGGATGAGCAATGGGCAAAGATCGCGCTGGTCAAGCGCGTTGCCGAGCGCGTTTGGAAATAGCGGTAACGTTTGCAGGTGACGGCGCGTGCGAGACATGGTGCATCGCGTACAATGGTTCGGATCGTATCGTTCGGGCAGGTTATCCGATATGCCCGATCGCCCTTCCATTCGAAAGGACATCCATGTCCCAGTCTTCGACGCCCGCCGTCACCGATGCCATCTACGACGCATCGTCGCTCGGCCGCCCGCGCATGTTTTTGCTCGGCCTACAGCACCTGTTTGCCATGTTTGGTGCCACGGTGCTGGTGCCCGTGCTCACCGGTCTCTCGGTTTCGGCAACGCTTTTGTTTGCCGGCTTGGGCACGCTGCTGTTCCACTTCCTGTCGCGCGGTAAGGTGCCGGCCTTCTTGGGCTCGTCGTTTGCCTTTATTGCCGGTTATGCCGCAATCGCGCCCAACGGCGAGGCCGAGCTTTTGCCCTACGCCTGCCTGGGTGTAGCCTGCGCCGGCCTGCTCTATCCGGTGCTGGCGGCCCTGTTCCGCGCGTTTGGCGCCAAGCGCGTCATGCGCTTCTTTCCGCCGGTGGTGACTGGTCCCATCGTCATTTCCATCGGCTTGATCCTGGCAAGTTCCGCTATTACTAACTGCCAGACCAACTGGCTTGTGGCTGTCATTGCCGTTGCCGTTATCGTCATCTGCAACATCTGGGGCCGCGGCATGGTCAAGATCGTGCCGATTCTGCTGGGCGTTGTGGTGAGCTATGCCGTTGCGGCTGCGCTGGGCGAGGTCGACTTCTCTGGCGTCGCAGCCGCTCCCTGGGTTGGCTTGCCCATCGTGTGGGACAACACCGTGTTTGCGCTCTTTGGCCCGCAGTTCGATAGCGGCCTTGCCACGACGGCCATCATTACCATCATGCCGCTGGCCTTTGCGACCATGATCGAGCATATCGGTGATATCTCGGCTATCGGCTCCACTTGCGAGCGTAACTACATCGCCGATCCCGGTCTGCATCGCACGCTGCTCGGCGACGGCCTTGCC
This sequence comes from uncultured Collinsella sp., assembly GCA_900546825.1. Taxonomy (GTDB): domain Bacteria; phylum Actinomycetota; class Coriobacteriia; order Coriobacteriales; family Coriobacteriaceae; genus Collinsella. The sequence continues at coordinate 4,209 of UREE01000048.1, forward strand.
ACGATCCTGGCTTCGCTCTTTGGCGCTCCGGCCAACACCACCTATGGCGAGAACACCGGCGTGCTCGCCCTGACGCGCGTGTTCGACCCGCGCGTGATCCGCATTGCCGCGTGCTGCGCCATCGTGCTTTCGTTCTGCCCCAAGTTCGCCGCGGTCATCGCCGCCATGCCGGCATGCGTTATCGGCGGCGTGTCGCTCGTGCTCTACGGCATGATCAGCGCTGTGGGCGTCCGCAACCTCATCGAAAACCAGGTCGATTTCCAGAACAACCGCAACGTGCTGGTGGCAGCTCTGGTGCTCGTGCTCTCGCTCGGCATTGCGTACAGCACCGCCGGTGCCATCGTGTTGGAGCTGGGCGGCGTGACGATTTCGCTTTCGGGTCTTGCCGTGGGTTCGCTGGTGGGCATTGTGCTCAATGCCATCCTACCGGGTAACGACTTTGAGTTTGATGTCTCCGAGCTTGAGGAGGCTGCTGAGTAACAACTGCGTCCAGCTGAATCAAAAAATGGCGCCCATGCGTACGCGCGGGCGTCATTTTTAATGCGTCAATATCCAGTGGATGCCACGTGCCATGCGCAGATCGGTTTGGGCAAAGTGATTGCCGGGGTTGAGCTCCAGCGTTGTTGGAATGCCGCGCGCGACGAGCAACGCTTCCATCGCGCGTGTGTCGTCGAGTACATGCCGCATCATGCGGTTGGGTGTCTTGGTCTCCTTTTTGCCGAGTGACAGATAGACGGCCTGCGGGTTGCCGGCAAAAGGGGCCGTGCTGGCGCGATCGACAAAGTCGGGAAACCACAACGACCCCGATGCGCTTGCGGCGCGGCTAAAGGCGTCGGTTTGCCAGAGGGACCAGAGCGCGAAGAGGCCCGCGAGCGAGTAGCCGGCAATGCCGCGCCAGGTGGGCGGCTGAGGAAGCGACGACTCGGCCTCTGGGATTATCCAGTTCAACAGCTCATCGAGAAATCCGGAAGCCTGACCGCCAAAGGGCTCGGCATCGCGCACGGTTCCGTCGCATCCCCAGGGGCTCAGCTCGCGATTCCAGTTGAGGCTGCCAATGCCGACAAGCGTGAAGGGCGGGCAGTTGAGCTCTCGGCAGCGTTCATAAACCTCCGCGCCGTCGCCCATGACCACGGGAAGATAGATGACTGGTGCGCTTTCGGCATGCTGTGCATGAACGGTTATCTGCTTTTGATGCGCTTCCATGACGGGCTTCTCTCGACGTTGTGATATCGACGGCCCCCATTGTCGCACGCCGGCTCATGCAGGTTGGGCTAGACAAAAGACAATCTCGTGCATACCCTGCGGACGCATATGGAAAACGCCACCGCCGGAGGGGAGCTCGGCGGTGGCGTTGTTAAACGGTGCTGGGACTCGGGGCCTTCGCGGGAGCTGCCATGTGCGCAGAGGCGTCTACGAGCGTTTGCGGCTCGCCATGGTGCCTGCGGCGATAGCGGCTGTTCCCGCAAGGACGGTTGCCACGATGGCCGCACCCGAGGTGTCGCCGGTTGCCGCGAGCACGCCGGTGGCCTTGGCCTTCGTGGTTGCAACCGCAACGGTCTTGGTCGTCTTTGCGCCCTCGGGCTTGGGGTCCTGCTTGGACTCCGCGGGCTTGGTCTCGTCGGGCTTGGGGTCTTCCGGCTTGGCTACCTCGGGAGGTGCGATGACCATGCTCTTGGCGACAGCTTCGTTATAGGGGGAGTCGATCACAGCGTCGCCCGTGCCGATGGCTTGGCCTGCCTCGTAGATGCCGTTACGGAGCTTGCGATAGTCAATGACCTTGCCGCCTTCGGGCGTCTGGATGGCGGCGTTCTCAATCTTGATGGTGCCGATTGTCTTGCCGTCAGCGCTCATGGCACGGGCAAAGATTGCCGCTGTATCTCCTTCGGCCGTTACCTTGCTGCGGATGATCGAGATGACTGCGGGTGTGACGCCCTCGCCGGTCTGGGCGATGATGCCGATGTTCTCGCCTTGGGGCTCGGGGCTCGTCTCGCCATCTTGGTTTTCGCTGTAGGGGGTGGGGCCGTCGCCGTTCTCGACATAGCGGGCTATGGCCTTGACAACGGAGTCGCTGATGTAGATGTGGCCACCCTTCTCGTTGGGTCGATCGTTTCTGGTGGAGAATGCAGCCGAAACCTCGCCTTCCGCAAACGCGTCCACGGTGGAGCCGTTCTTGACGACGATGTCGTCCTGGTAGGTGAAGAGGGCGATGGCGCCACCGTATCTGCCTTTACCTGCACGGACCGTCACGTTTGCATGATCGAGGGTGATGCCCTTGTGGGCATAGACGCCATATTCAACACCGTTTACGTTGAGGGAGGCGTTTGTGGCTGCGAGGCTGCCCTTGGCCTCGACGGCAGCGTCTTTCTCGGAGCTTGCCTTGACCTGGCTGCCGTCCGAGATGTTGATATTGCCGCCGCTCCAAAGGGCCTCACCATCAGCTGAGCTTGCCTCGACCGTCCCGCCACCCTTGATGGTGAGGTTCTTGTCGGTTCCAATACCCTTGTCCTCGGTAGCCCTGGCGGTGACGGCTCCGCTGTCGTCAATCGTGATATTGCCGTTTGCCCTGATGCCATCCGATGCACCCGTGGCGTTGACGTTGCCCGAACCTTTGATAGCGAGATCACCCCCGGCATTGATGGCATCAAACCCAGTGCTCGTGGCGTTGACGGATCCGGCTCCGTCGATGTTGATATTACCCGTGGAGAGGATAGCGTCCTCAGTAGATGTCACGCTGAGCGTGCTGCCCGCGTCGCCTTGGATATTGAGCTCGGCATTCTCGTTAGTGCCATGAGAAACGTTGATGCTTTCGATCCATTCGGCAGTGACGATGTTGGTTCCCGAGTAATTCACGTTGAGCTTGCCTGCGGCCTGGATCTCGCCGCCGTTATAGTTGTTGAGCTTCAAGTCGTCGGCGCCGTCCCACGACCAGGTACCGGCCTCGTCGCTCGCCGCGGTGTTGTACTTGTTGCCGCCGACCTTGACCCATTCCGCTGCGAGCGAGACGCTCGGCATGAGCAGCGAGCTCACCGTGAGCGCGCACACGGCGCCCGCGACGATGCGGCGCGTCACGCGGCGCCAGCTGCCGTGCGCGAGTCCTATGCGACGGCGAACGTCGGGTTCGGCAACATGGGTTCCGGCGGTAGTGTCATTGCGTTTGGGGGTCGTGAACAAGGCTGCCATGGCTGCTCCCGTTCTCATAGGGCCTGTACGACTAGATTCAGCGTATCTGCTGGATGTTGCCGGCGGTAGTGCCGTTTGGAGGGCAAAATGGCCAAAATGGGGGAGAAATAGGCCGCGCGTCGGCGCAGGGACCGGCGCTAAAAGAAAAGCGCGGGGCCGCATGGCGACTCCGCGCTTTATTGTTCAGCTTTTGCAGCCTTGCCCTTACGCTACGAAGAAGTAGACGAGGAAGGCAAGGGCCGCGATCCACCCGTCCTGTGCGAAAAAGTGTTTACGAGCGCTTGCGGCTCACCACGGCGCCCGCGGCGATGGCGGCTGTTCCCGCAAGGGCGGCTGCCACGATGGCTGTGCTCGAGGCGTCGCCGGTTGCTGCGAGTTTGCCGGCGATCTTGGCTCCCGTGGCTGCAACTGCAACGGTCTTGGTTGTCTTCGTGACCTCGGACTTGGAACCCGGCTTGGTCTCGCCGGGCTTCTCCTCGGGTTTGATCTCCTCGGGAGGCACGATGGCCGTGCTCTTGGCGACAGCGGCGTCATAGGGAGAGTCGATCACAGCATCGCCCGTGCCGATGGTTTGACCTGCCTCGTAGGAGATGCTGGGGCCGTACTCTTCTTCGTAGCGATAGTCAATGATCTTGCCGCCTGCGGGCGTCTGGATGGGAGCGCCTTCGATCTCGATGGTGCCGATCGCCTTGCCATCCTCGCTTATGGCAAGAGCGAAGATTGCCGCCGTGTCTCCCTCGGCCGTGAGCTTGCTGCGGACGATCGAGATGCTCGCGGGCGTGATGCCCTCGTAGGTCTGGGCGAAGATACCGATGTTCAGACCCCTGGGCTCAGGGATGACCTCGCCACTTTGGTCGTTGCTGTAGTGATCGGGGCCATCGCCACCGGTCTCGACATAGCGGGCTATAGCCTTAACAACGGAGTCGCTGATGTAGATGTGGCCGCCAGCGACGTTTGGCTGGTGGTTTCTGGTAGAGATTGCAACCGAGAATTTGCCTTCTGCGAACGCGTCCACGATGGAACCATTCTTGATGACGATGTCGTCCCCGTCAGTGATGAGGGCGATGGCCTGGCCGCCGCTCGCGCTTGTGCGGACCGTCACGGTCGCGTGATCGAGCGTAACGCCCTTGTAGGCATAGACACCATATTCAACACCGCTTGCGTCAAGGGAGGCGTTCGTGACCGCGAGACTACCCTCAGCGTCGACGGCAAGATCTCCCTGGGAGCTTGCCTCGACCTGGCCGCCGCCCGAGATGTCGATGTTGCCGTCAGCCCAAATCGCCGCTTCTTCTATCGAGCTTGCTTCTACCTTGCCACCGCCTTTGATGATCAGGTCACTGCCCGCGGCGACGCCGTAACCTTCGCCTCCTTTAGCGATCACTGTGCCAGAGGAATCGATGGTGGTCTTGCCCTTGGATTGGATGCCTTCGGTACCGCCCGTTGCATTCACGGTGCCCGAGCCCGTGATAGAGAGATCGCCCTTTGCCTCAATTCCGTCGGAAGCAGTGCTTGTGGTGTTCACAGTGCCTGGGCCAGAAATGGAGAGGTCGCCTGTTGATTTAATTGCATCGGCCTCGGCTGTCACATTGAGCTCATCCGCGCTATTCGAGCTCGTTATGTTCAACTCTGCTTTCTGGCTAGTGCCATCCTGCGCCTTGATGGCGGCTCCGGTGTAATCGGGCTCGGTTTTCACGGTGTTCTTGCCCTCGTAGGCAATGTTGAGCTTGCCCGCAGCCTGGATCGCACCGCCGTCATAGCCGTTGAGCTTCATATCGTCGGCGCCGTCCCAGGCCCAGGTGCCGGCGGCGTCTCCCGTGGGTCCCGCGGCCGCTTCGTGGCGGACGCCGTCAACGTCCACCCACTCGGCCGCGAGCGAGACGCTCGGCATGAGCAGCGAACTTACCGTGAGCGCGCAGGCTAGGCCGCAGACGATGCGGCGTGTCACGCGGCGCCAGCTGCCGTGTGCGAGCAGCGTGCGACGGCGCACGTCGGGCTCGACAAAATGGGCTCCAGAGGTTTTGTCATTGCGCTTGGGGGTCGTGAACAAGGCGGCCATGGTTACTCCCATCCTCATAGGGCCTATGCGGTTATATCCAGCATATCTGCAGGATGTAGCCGTCGGTAGTGCCGTTTGGAGGGCAAAATGTCCAAAACTTGGGAAGCAATATATCGCGCGTCCGTGCGATGCCTGGCTTTAAAAGAAAAGCGCGGAGCCGCTCGATGCGACTCCGCGCTTTGGTGTTCTGCTTTGGCAGCTTTGCCGCTACGCTACAAAGAAGTAGACGAGGAAGGCGAGGGCTGCGATCCACATGAGCGGCTTGATCTTGGAGGCCTCGCCCTTAAAGAGCGCGACGATCACGTAGGCGATAAAGCCCAGGCCAATGCCGGCAGAGATGGAGTAGGTGAAGGGCACGCCGGCGACGATCATGAACGCCGGGAAGCCCTGCGACACGTCGGACCAGTCGATCTCGGAGGCCTCGCTCATCATGAGGTAGCCGACGTAGACCAGAGCACCGCAGGTGGCGGCACTGGAAACGATGGTGACGATGGGGGAGAAGAACGCGGCGAGAATGAACAGCACGCCGGTGGTGACGGAGGTGAGGCCCGTGCGACCACCGTCGGCAGCGCCAGAGGTGGACTCGACGAAGGTAGTGATGGAGGAGACGCCCATAAAGCCACCGGCAGCAGCGGCCACGGAGTCGACGACCAGGATGGGACGGATGTCCTCGACATTGCCGTCCTCGGTCAAGAACTCGCCCTGCTTGGCGACGGCCATCGCGGTGCCCATGGTGTCGAAGAAGTCGCTCATGAGCAGCGAGAAGGCAACGACGAGCAGCATCGGGTCGGTCAGGACCTTCACGATGGCAAGGTTGCCGTCGGCAGTGCTGGCAAACGGGGCGCCGAAGGTCGAGAAGTCGAGCGGTGCGATGAGGCCCTCGGGCGCATGGGTGACGCCCAGCGGGATTCCGGCGATAACGGCGACGATGATGCCGATGAGCAGCGAGCCCGGCACGTTGCGGGAAGCCAGGGCAACCGTCACGACGATGGAGATGATGCCGACGATAAAGGTGGGGGAGGCGATGTCGCCCAGGCCGACGAGCGTACCGGCGCCAGCGGTGATGATGCCGGCGTCGCACAGGCCGATCATGGCGATAAACAGGCCCAGACCCACCGAGATGGCGTGGCGCAGGACCACGGGGATGGCGTCCATGATGGCCTCGCGCAGGCCGCACAGGACGAGCAGCAAGATGACGATACCCTCGAGGAAGATAACGCTCATGGCCACGTGCCAGTCGCCGCCGCACATGGTGGTGGCGATGCCCGCGATCATGGCGTTGATGCCCAGACCCGACGCGCAGGCGAGCGGGCGGTTGGCGAAGATGCCCATGCAGATGGTCATGATGCCGGCGCCCAGGCAGGTGGCGCAGGCGAGCGCTCCCGCATCGATGCCAGCGCCCGAGAGCACTGCGGGGTTGACGGCGATGATGTAGGCCATCGCCAGGAATGTTGTCAGTCCAGCGCGAAGTTCGGTCCCGATTGTGGACTTGCGCTCACTGACGTGAAAAAGTTCGTCCATGCATACCCTTTCCTTGTTCGGCCCCGAGTTTAGGCCGATTGACACGAACTCACTTACTATATCGTCTTTACAACCTTGCTGTTCCTCGCATGTTGATGTTCGGCGCTTTGTAACAGACGGACGGTATTTATCGCATGAAAATGTGTGGGTACCGTATACTTAAGCGGTTACAACGACCCCTATGGAGGAACGTATGATTAAAGAGCTTTGCCACGACGAGGCTATCCTGTCCCAGCGTTGCGAGGTTGCGACCGTCGAGGACGAGTCGGTTGCTCAGGACCTGATCGATACCATCAAGTCGCTCGACGATGCCGGCTGCCTTGCCGCTAACCAGATTGGCGTTACCAAGAAGGTCTGCGTCTACCTGGACGACGCCGGCGAGCCCCACGTGCTCTACAACCCCCGTCTGGTGTTTGGCCTGGGCGCCAGCAAGATGGAGGAGAGCTGCCTGACGCACGAGGAGGTCACCAAGTCCACGCGCTATATCAAGTGCAAGGTTGCCTTTGACCAGATCGTCGACGGCAAGATGCGCGAGCGCAAGCAGGACTTTGTGGGCTTCGAGGCGCAGATGATCCAGCATATGATCGATCACTGTCTTGGCAAGCTTGTCTAGGGCGACCACAGCACCGCACTTCGTCGTTTTTGGTCCGGGCGTGACATTGTTGTCATGTCCGGGCTTTTGTGTTTAGCGCCTTTTTGTTTGGTGACAATGAACTTAGCAAGAACGTAAAGCTAGGAGGCGCTATGTGTACGAGCATTCGATTTACCGATAATTCCGGCAACATGTATCTGGGCCGCAACCTCGACTGGAGCTTTGACTACGGCCAACAGGTTCGCGTGATGCCGCGCGGGTTTCACATTCCGTATTCGTTTATCGACGACACGACAGCGGCACACGCGGTGATCGGTATGTGCATCGATTACAAGAACTACCCTATGTTCTTCGACTGCGGCAACGATGCGGGCCTCGCCGTGGCGGGTCTCAATTTCCCGGGTTATGCCGAGTATGCCGAGGACCCTGTCGACGGCAAGACCAATATCGCGGCCTATGAGTTTCCCCTGTGGGTGGCAGCGACGTTCTCGACGGTCGATGAGGTCGAGGCCGCGCTGCGCGACACGGTGATTGTCGCCAAATCTGCCGGAGAGGGGCTGGGCGTGTCGCTGCTCCATTGGATTATCGGCGACAGCCAGCGCAGCATCGTGGTCGAGATGATGGCTGACGGCCTGCATGTATACGACGATCCGGTCGACACCCTTGCCAATCAGCCCACCTTCCCGTGGCATATGGAAAACCTACGCACCTATATCACCGCCACAAGCGATTTTCCGCAGACGGCGACGTGGCGTGGCGCCGAGCTTAAGCCCTATGGAGCCGGTGCCGGCATGCGCGGCATTCCCGGCGACTGCTATTCGCCGAGCCGTTTTGTAAAGGCAGCGTACCTCAACGCCAATTACCCGCAAAAAGACAGCGAGACCGAAAACGTCGTCCGCATGTTCCGTTCACTCGAGGGCGTGGTGATGATTGAGGGGGCGTCCAGGATGGGCGATGGCAAGTTCGAGAAGACTATCTATACCGGATGCTTTAGCGCGCGCACGGGCAATTATTACTACGCGATGTATGAGGATCCGTCGATTCGCTACGTGAGCCTGATGGATGCCGAGGGCGCGAGCCCCGATAGGCTTGTGGTTCCCGAGCCGCGTCGTTCGTAGCCGAGGGCTTTACTGAAATGCAAAGCGCCCCTGCATCTCCTGTGAGGTGCAGGGGCGCTGTCGTTGATGCGCGACGTCGCTAGAAGTTGGCGTCGTTGAGCTGGGCGCTCTCGAGGCCGTCGAGCAGTTGCTGTTCGGGCGTATCGGCGACGCTCTCGAGCAATTCGGTGGGATCGACGTTCATGTCCCTACCGGCCTCGTTGCCGTTGACCAGGTCGTCCGAGAAGATATCGACTTCCATTTCCTCGGCTTCCTCGATCTGGACCTCGAGCGGCACATGGGTGCGTACGAGTTTGACCGCCGGACGCATGCGGGCAAAGAGAGGCACGTACTCGATGATGATCGCCGAGTTCTCAAGACCGTACCAGCGTGCCGGGCTTCCGCAGGCGCGGCGGACGGCGTACTTGATGGCCATCACGCGGTGGTCGTTGCGGTTGATGTCCGTTTCGGGGGCAAGCATCTTGCGCAGCATGCAAAAACGGAAGTCGCCCACGTTGCCGCGTGTCTCGTAGATGGAGTAGGTGTGATGCTGCGGTGGCAGCTCACCCGATGTCATCAAGTCGCCAACGATCTGACGCAGATAGGCGTTGATGCGCTGGTTGACCTTAAAGCCCAGGTCCAGGCGCACGCGGAACAAAAAGTCCGTGCCAAAGGTCTCGACGGAATACTCGTGCGTATAGGGCTCGTCGGTAACGTGCACGTTGATGAACCAATATGCCTTGGCGCGCTTGGGGTGCTTGTCCAGGATGGAATAGAGCACGTCGCGGTCGAGCGTGAGCGGGTCGGGGCTGTTGGTGAGGAACACCAGATTGTCGGCGAGCACGGGGTAGGTCTCGTCGTTGCGCAGGCGGTTGAGCTGATCGATGTACTTGGAGACGGGCAGCAGGATCGTCTGCGTGCGCTCGATGGCGGTGCCGCGGCGCCACACGTACATAAGGCCAAACAGCAGCGAGGCCAGGAAGATCATCACATAGCCGCCGTCAAAGAACATGGTGAGGCACGAGGCAAAGAAGCAGAGCTCGATGGCGCCAAAAAGCAGGGCAAAGACGCAGGCGCCCAGCTTGTGCTTGAGGATGCCGGCGATATAGCTCGTCAAAAGCGTCGTGGTCATGAGCATAGTCACGGTGATGGCGAGGCCGTAGGCGCTCTCCATGCGCTCGGAGTTTTGGAACAGCAGCACGATGAAGATACAGCCGACCCACATGATGTTGTTGACGAGCGGAATATAGAGTTGACCCTTGGTGTCGCTGGGGTAGTGGATGCGCAGATGCGGCATAAGGTTGAGACGCGTGGCCTCGGATACCAGCGAGAACGAGCCGGTGATAAGCGCCTGCGAGGCGATGATGGCCGCTACGGCCGATAGCACGATGGCAAAGGGGCGCAGGGGCTCGGGAAGCATCATGTAGAACGGGTTGACGATGTCCATCGCGAGCATCTGGGGATTGGAGTTGTTGGCGAGCAGCCAAGCGCCCTGACCCAGATAGTTAAGGATGAGGGCCGCCTTTACGAACGGCCAGGATGCGTAAATGTTAGCCTTGCCCACGTGACCCATGTCCGAATAGAGCGCCTCGGCGCCGGTCGTCGACAGGAAGACGAAGCCGAGCACCATGATGCCCGAGTGGTTGATGGGCGAGAACAGGAACATGATGCCGCGGATGGGGTTGAGTGCGCGCAAGATGGACAGGTTGCCGAGCATGTTGAACAGGCCGGCGCCCGCCAGGAACAGGAACCATAGCGTCATGAGCGGGCCGAAGAGCTTGCCGATTGACGAGGTGCCGGCGCGCTGCATGGCAAATAGGCCGCAGATAATGATGATGGTAATAATGATGACGTTGGTCTGGCCGTCGCCCAATAGCGCGTGGCCCCACTCGATGGTGCGCAGACCCTCGATGGCTGTGGTGACCGTGACGGCGGGGGTGAGGATGCCGTCGGCAAGCAGCGCCGCACCGCCGATCATGGCGGGAAGGATCAGCCACGGCGCCACTTTGCGCACGAGACTGAACAGGGCGAAGATACCGCCCTCGTTGTGGTTGTCGGCCCTCATGGCGATTAGCACGTACTTGACCGTGGTTACGAGCGTCATGGTCCAGATGACGAGCGAAAGCGCGCCCAGGATCATGTCCTCGCTGACGGTACCGATGCCGCCGTTGTTGGCGACGATTGATTTCATGGTGTACATAGGGCTCGTGCCGATGTCGCCATAGACGACGCCGAGCGTTACGAGCAACATACCAGCAGAAAGGGGAATGGCTCCATGCCCGCTCTGTCCGTGCTGGTCTTGGAGGTTTGCCTCCAGTTTGTTGTGTGCCACGTGGACTCCCTTAGACATCCGGTTATCTGTCTAGGGCAGATAACCTTTATGCCATCTTTATACATATAAGAGCAGTTTGGCACATCGGGGTGTTTTAGACAATAATCCCCATCTGGGGATTATTCATGTACGCAGGTAGCATTTCAAAACAGGGGCGCACCGGCTGTATGGTCTTGCTGCAATGTGATAACCACGGACGCGCCCCTGCTTTGAAACTGAAGAGGGGCTTTTAGGCGCGTGCTACTTGGGCGATGCTTGCTTTGGTGTCTGCGCGTTTGCCGGCGACTTCGCAAAAGATCGCGCCGCCGATGATCAACGCGGCGCCCATGAGGCGGATGGGCGTCATGGTCTCTCCCAAAAGGGCAACGGAGAACACGACGGCCGAAAGCGGCTCGAGGTAGCCGACGACCGCGACGGTCTGGACGGGCAGCTTGGCGACGGCACTAAAGTAGAGCAGGCAACCGATGCCGGTGTTGACGACGCCGAGCATGGCGACGGCGCCCCAATCGATGCCGGCGGCAATGCTGGGGGAGAGGAACGAGGGGGCACCTTGCGTGAAGAGCGTAAGGATCAACGCGGTTACAAAGGCGGCGCTCACCTGGAGCGTGGAGTTCTCGAGGCCTTCGATGTGTGGCGCACCCTTGCTAGCGATGACCATCAAGGCGTAGCAGAAGGCCGAGGCGATGCCGCAAGCGATACCCGCAATGGGCATATTGCCGCCTAGACCTT
>UREE01000049.1 GCA_900546825.1 uncultured Collinsella sp.
GGTCTATGCCTTGCCTTTTTCATGCCAACTTGTTCGCTCTGGACGTCGCTCGCTGGCATTGCCAAAACATCGGCGTTTCCTTGGTTGTCAAATGATCCGTAGGGAGTCATTGGGGACATTGCTTTGAGATGTTATTCAGTCGGCTGTTATGGCATTTGAGCTGCTTACCTGCTTAAGGTAATTGACGGCATATATCTGCTATCGATAATATTGCTCGAAAAATTGTCCAAGAAGTCGCGGGGCGATTTTTGATGGGTCGCGCGTCAAGTGATTTGGCAAGTTCTTGGTTAGATATTGGTCAGTTTTGGGGCAACCTTGCCAAAAGCTTGACGGATGCAGATTTAGACGTCGACGAATGAACACTCTAGGCAGGCTCCAAGCAAAATTCTGGGCTGATTCTCGATAATCGCCTTCAATCGTCCCTTGCCAAGCGCTGGCCTCGCTTACAATCTGCTCCGACATTCGCGCGCCGCCCGGCGCTTAAGAGGGGAGGGCCCCATGGCAAACGAGATCTGGACCATCAAGCGTTGTCTCGAGTGGACCAAGGAGTACCTGGCCGAGCGCGGCGAGGAGCATCCCCGTCTTTCCGCCGAGTGGCTGCTGTGCGCCGCCACGGGCCTGGCGCGCATTGACCTATATATGCGTATGGACGAGACGCTTAACGCGGCCCAGCTCGAGACCATGCATGCGGCCGTCGTTCGTCGCGCCAAAGGCGAGCCGCTGCAGTACATCACCGGCAGCACGCAGTTTCGCATGATTGACGTCGCGTGCGCTCCCGGTGTGCTCATTCCGCGCCCCGAAACCGAGATGCTCGTCGAGGAAGTCCTCAATTATCTGGATGCCGAGGTGCTGAGCCCCGAGGCTGCTGCCCGTCAGCGTGTTGAGCTGCCTTGGAACGATGAGGTCGAGGAGGCACGCAAGGCCGAGGCCGCGCTGGCAGACGAACGGGCGACTGCCGAGCGCCGTGCCGCTAATCTGACGGCTGCCGATGAGGCGGCGCTAGGCGGCGACGTACTGGGCAGCCGTGCCTATGCCGAGGAACTGGCCGATCGCGAGGCCGAGGAAGCCGCCGCGCAGGCAGCAGAAGCCGAAGCCGCGGAAGCCGCCGAGTCCGAGCTCGACGAATACGGCGTCGCCATCGAGGGTGCCGACCAGGAGACGGTTTCAGCTCAGGATGCCGCTGCGCCTGCCCCAGCCGAGCCCCGCACTGCCCGCGTTCTCGAGGTCGGCTGCGGCACGGGCTGCATTTCGCTCTCCCTTGCCTGGGAGCGCCGCGGCCACGTTACCTGCACCGCCACCGATATCGAGTCGCGCGCCATCGATCTGGCCACCAAAAACCGCGACACCCTCGGCCTCACGGCAGATGAGGTTGCCTTTAGCCTCACCAACCTGGTGAGTTCCATTCCCCGCGAAGAGTGGGGCACCTTTGATGTGCTCGTCTCCAACCCACCTTACATCCCGACCGACGTCATGCGCTCGCTGCCGCACGAGGTCAAGGACTTTGAGCCCGACCTGGCGCTCGAGGGCGGCGCCGACGGCCTCGATATCTTCCGCCGCCTGCTCAACGCGGCGCCTTACATGCTGCGCGCCGGCGGCCTGTTTGCCTGCGAGCTCTACGAGGGTACCCTCGATGCCGCGGCCGAGCTCTGTCGCCAGGCAGGCCTTTCGGACGTGCGTATCGTCCATGACCTTACCGATCGCCCCCGCATCGTCCGAGCCATCGTCACCGAGCCCAAGCAGCGCCAGTAATATTTATTAACTGGTTAGCAAAAATTATAAATTAGTTTATAATTAGGACGGCTGAAAGAGGTCGGCCCATGCAACCTCCTACCTTTCGGGAAATCATTGCCCTACTCAAGCACGATGGATTCGTGAAGGTCGCGCAAGTCGGTAGTCATGCTAAGTATGTTTCTGGTGACCGTGTTGTCACCGTGAACGGCTCTGGTGGTGATCGACCAAAGAAGGGCACGTGGGCAAGTATTCGTCGCCAAGCTGGATGGTAGTTGGAGGCAAAATGAGGCAGCGATTTACCTATGACTGCGTTCTCATAAAAGAAGACGACGGTTACTGCGCTAGCTTCCCGCAGATTCCCGGCGCCTTTGCCGATGGCGATACGCGCGAAGAAGCGATTGCCCATGCTACCGAGGCACTGATGGCGTTTTTGGCCGACGACCTCAACAACGGTTTGACTCCGGCAGGGTACGAACGCTCGGCCGAGGTCGTGGCCCTTTCAGTCGAAATCGACCACGAGGACGCTCGGGAAGCGGCGTGCCGAACATTTAAAGACGCAGCGCTGGACCTCAAAGTCTCCGCTCCGCGGATTACCGCGCTGGTCAAAGCCGGAAAGCTCGATGTTGAACTCGTCGACGGCCGTCGGATGATAACGATAGACAGCATCGAGCGCTACGCCGCCCAAGAACGCCACGCCGGCAGGCCAAAGAAGTTCGTAGCCGTCCAATAACCCCCTCACTTTCACCGACTACTAGAGCCGCTCACCAAACCAACATGCGCTCTGGGCAAATAGGTTGAACGTTTCGTGCGAGAATGCCCCACAGTAAACAAACTTGCACCAGAGCGTAAGGGGCTGGCATACACATGCAGACGGTCTATCGGGTATACGAGGGAACGCGCGAGCCGCATCGGCTTGCCGTCGAGCGCACGGCCGAGGTGCTCGGCCGCGGCGGCCTGGCTTTGATCCCGACCGAGACCGTCTACGGTGTCGCCGTGGCAGTCAACGCCTTCTCGGACGCCGTGCCCCAAGATACAAGCGAATTCCCATCGTGGCCGCGCGATCCGCAGGCTGCCGTCAATGGCGCCGCAGTTCCTGCGCTCGGCACCGGCTATCGCCGTATCTTCACTCTCAAGCAACGTGAACTCACGCAAACCGTCGCTTGGCTGGTCGATGGCGTCGAAGCACTCGACCGCTATGGCGTGGATATCCCGGAAGATGCCCGCATACTCGCGCGACGATGCTGGCCGGGAGCCCTGACTATCGTGGTCAAGGCAGCTCCCTGCGTGCCGACCTTTATGCGCGCTGCCGACGACACGGTGGCACTTCGCGCTTCGGCCTCGCCCGTGGTGCAGGCGCTCATTCGCGCCTGTGGCAGCCCCCTTGCCTGCACCAGCGCCAACACGCATGGCGCGCCCGCGCCGGCAAGTTTTATCACGGTGGAGGGTCGCATCCTGGAGGGGGTCGATGTTGCCGTCGACGCCGGTGAGACCCCGTGTCGCGACGCCTCGACCATCGTGTCGTTTCAGCACGGCGAGCTCCAGATCCTGCGCCAAGGCGCACTTCCCGCATCAGAGATCGAACGGGTCCTGTCCGACCCGATGCAATAGAAAGGTTTAAGCGATGTCGTTGAATCTGGGCAGCCTGGGCATGGAAGATGCCTCGTTTGACTTTGGCGGTTCCTACATCATGGCGCTCGACTGCGGCACCACCTCGGTACTTGCGACCATCGTCGACGAGTACGGCTGCATCGTCGCGCAGGCACGTCGCAGCGTCAAAACCAGCTTTCCGCGTCCCGGCTGGGTGGAGCAAGACCCCATGGCGGTCCTTGCTAGCCAGATCGCCGTCATGATGGAAGTCCAGTTTAAGAGCGGTATCCACTCCGACCGCATTGCCGCCATCGGCATCTCCAACCAGCGCGAGACCACGGTGGTCTGGGATCGCGTGAGCGGTCAGCCGATCTATAACGCTATCGTATGGCAGTGCCGCCGTACCGCACCTCTGATCGACGAGCTTGTCGAGCAGGGCGCAGAAGGGCTGGTGCGCTCCCGCACGGGACTCACGCTCGACCCGTATTTCTCGGCCTCCAAGGTGCAGTGGATTCTCGACAACGTCGACGGCGCACGCGAAAGCGCGGCGGCGGGCGACCTCATGTTTGGCACCATCGACACCTGGCTCATCTACAACCTCACCGGCGGCCAGGTCTTTGCCACCGACTACACCAATGCCAGCCGCACGGCACTCTTTAATATCCATACGCTCGATTGGGACGACGACCTGCTGGCACTCTTTGACGTTCCACGTTCCATGATGCCCGAGGTTCGCTGGAGCTCGGGCGACTACGGCCGCGTCGCGAGCGACATCATGACCAACATGCCGCCCATCATGGGCGTGGCGGGTGACCAACAGGCGTCGCTGTTCGGCCACTGCTGTTTCCGTCCCGGCCAGACCAAAAACACCTATGGCACGGGTTGCTTTATGCTCATGAACACCGGCGACGAGATCGTCGAATCCAAGAATGGCCTGGTCTCCACCATCGGTATCGCTGCGGACGGCAAAGTCAGCTATGCGCTCGAGGGCTCTATTTTTGCCGCCGGCTCAACGATGAACTGGCTTCGCAACAACATGGGCATCATCTCGAGCGTGAGCGAGTCGGCACAACTCGCTGCTTCGATTAGCGACAACGAGGGCTGCTACTTCGTTCCCGCCTTTGCGGGTTTGGGTGCTCCCTGGTGGGACCCGCATGCTCGCGGTATCGTGTGCGGTCTGACCGGCGCCTCGAGCCGTGCGACCATCGTACGTGCCGCCTGCGAATCCATGGCATATCAGAGCTACGACGTGCTGCGCGCCATGGAGCAGGACGTGGGGCTTTCGATTGAGCGCCTGTCTGTCGATGGCGGTGCCTCGCGCAACGAGTTCATCATGCAATTCCAGGCCGACCTGCTGGATATCCCCGTGCTGCAATGCGAGACGGTGGAGACCACGGCAATCGGTGCCGCGTACTTGGCGGGTCTTGCCGTCGGCTATTGGGAAGACCTGGAAGAGCTGGAGCAAAATGCCCAGATCGTTAGGACCTTCCTTCCCCACATGTCCGCCGAGCGCCGCGAGCAAAACCTTGCGGGCTGGCGTGATGCAGTCAGGCGCTCGCTCAGCACCTCACAGTAGGGCTGCGATGGGCTGCTCGATACAACAAACCGCTAAACTAATGCATGGCGTGCGGCGGCAACATTGCTGCGCGCCTTGTCAGCAAGGCCGTTTTGCGGCCGCAACGAAAGGGGCAATCAATCCATGACCGTCACCTACGATGCGTCCCGTGTGACGCTTGTCGATCACCCGCTCGTCCAGCACAAGCTGTCGATCCTGCGCGACAAAAACACCGGCACCAACCAGTTCCGCCAGCTCGTGCGCGAACTCGCGCTTTTTGACGGCTACGAGGCCATGCGCGACCTGCCTATGGAAGACGTCGAGGTCGAGACCCCCATCACTACCGCCACGTTCAAACAGCTTGCCGGCAAGAAACTCGCCATCGTGCCCATCCTGCGTGCGGGCCTTGGCATGGTCGACGGCATCCTCGACCTGGTGCCCTCCGCTCGCGTGGGTCACATCGGCATGGAGCGCGACGAGGTCACCCACGAGCCGCACGAGTATTACTGCAAGATGCCCAAGGATATCGACCAGCGCATCTGCCTGGTCGTCGACCCCATGCTTGCCACGGGCGGTTCGGCCGAGATGGCCATCAGCTACCTGCGCGAGCGCGGTGTCAAGGACATCCGCATGCTGTGCATCGTCGCGGCCCCCGAGGGCCTCAAGTCGCTGACCGAGAAGGACCCAGATGTGCATATCTATACCTGCGCCATCGACGACCATCTCAACGAGGCTGCCTACATCGTTCCCGGCCTCGGCGACGCCGGCGACCGCATCTACGGCACGCTCTAGTCGCTGGGCTAAACGGCCGCGGCTGCAAATACGAAGAAACGGTGCGCGCGGACGAACAAAAGGCGACCGCGCGCACTCCTGTTAACGGACGTTTTGCCCTGCAGGGTTCGAGAAAAACGTATTACCGTACCTGCGGCATAAAGAAGGTCTTAAGAAAACGAACAGGTGCGTATTAACCGATGCTTTTTCGGTTGTACTTTAGCGATTGGCTCGTACAATAGTCACCAATGTTTGGCGGGAACTGTTCTGTGAAGCGTTAAAAAGGAAAGTGAGGACGCCAGTGTTTCAGATAGCCGATCTGCTCGCTATCGTTGCAGGCGCCATCGCGGGCGCAATTGCCTTCCTTCCCTTTGTCTTTACGCTCAAGCCGGTTCTTGACGATAAACAGAATGCGGACATGCTCAAGGGTATGGTGAGTCTGGCGGTCTCGGCAATCGCCCTGCTCGTCTTTACCTTGGTTGTGTTTGTGTTGTTCGGAGAGGCATTTCGCATGTTCCTCCTGGGCGAGGCGATCGGCTTCGTGGCCTTTATGGCCGCCTGCGCGGTTCGTGTCGCCAAGGCGCTGCGAGATCCTCATGAGGTCGAAAGGTAAGTCGTGGAAATTTTTGAAAAGCTGCCTGATGAGATTAATCATCTGGTCAGCGAGTTCAGCTCCACCCCTGTCGTGGGCGATCTGAGCTGCGGCATCACGCAGTACTCGTTTTGGCTGATCGTCTCCACGATCGTGCTCCTGATCGTCCTGGCCGTGTTCAAGAAGAAGCAGACCCTGGTTCCCAAGGGCTTCTTCGTCAACGGTTTCGAGTACATCATCGAGTACGTCGAGAACGATATCGGCAAGGGTGTCGTGGGTGAGAACTGGAAGAAGCACTTCCCGTTCCTGTGCTCGCTTTTCCTGTTCATCCTGATCAATAACATGATCGGCCTGATTCCGGGAATGAAGCCCGGCACCGGCGCAATCGGCTCCACCGCCGCACTCGCCATTTTCGCCTTCGTGTACTTCATCTACTACGGATGCAAGGCTCACGGCGTGATCGGCTACATCAAGAGCCTCGCCCCGCAGGGCGTGAGCTTCCCGATGAACGTGCTCGTGTGGGTCGTCGAGCTTTTCTCGACCTTCCTGCGCCTCATCACGCTCGCCGTCCGTCTGTTCTGCAACATGTTCGCAGGACACGTGGTCATGGGCTCGTTCGCCATCATGGCGAGCATGTTCATGCAGCCGCTGCTTCAGCAGGTTTCCGCGGCCCACGCCGTTGGCGCCCTGCCTTCGCTGGCCTGGCTTGCCATCCTCATCCTGATCTATGCGATCGAGCTTGTGGTCGGCGCCATCCAGGCTTACGTCTTCACGGTCCTTACCGCCGTGTATGTCTCCGAGGCAGAGGAGGTCGCGGAGGAGGAGTAGTCTTCCGTTCGCGCCTTAAAGGTAAGGTAATTCGTTAAACCGCCGGTGCCCGTACCCATGGAGCCCGGCAGTTATAAAAAGGTTATCCTGCGTGAAATAAGACACGCACGACAAAGGAGGAATCGTGGGAGTTATCGGTTACGGTCTCGGTGTTATCGGCGCTGGTCTTGCTATCGGCCTGTCTGCTCTGGGTGCTACGGGTGCTATGGCCCGTCAGCCTGAGGTCCAGGGCCGCGTGTTCACCGTCTTCATTATGGGCTCCGCCTTCGGCGAGGCTCTGGCTCTGATCGGCTTCGTTGTCGCGCTGATCGTTAAATAGCACGGAGCGTCAAGTATGAATCTTTCATCCCAGAAGAGCGCGATCGCACTCTCCGCGTCCGCGGCCGCGCTGCTCATGCCGGTTTCTGCGTTCGCTGAGGACGGCGCTGCCGGTGCGGACATCCTCATCCCTAAGATGGCGGAGTTCATCCCGGCGCTTATCGCCTTCCTGATTATCTGGATCGTGCTGGCCAAGGTTGCCCTGCCGGGCATCATGAAAACCATGGAGGAGCGCGGCAAGAAGATCGAGGAGAGCCTCGACGAGGCCGAGAAGACCAAGCAGGAGGCTATCGCCAAGCGCGCTGAGTCCGACTCGATCGTCACCGACGCCCGTCGTCAGGCTGCCGACATCGTTCTCGAGGCCCGTAAGGACGCCGAGTCCGAGCGCGCCCGTATCATCGAGGCTGCTCACAAGGAGGCCGAGGAGATCATCGCCAAGGCCCATACGACCGTCGAGGACGAGCGCAAGTCCATTTACGCCGGTGCCGCGAGCTCCATCGCCGACCTGTCCGTTGCCGTCGCCACCAAGATCGTGGGCGAGGCACTCGAGGACGATGCCGAGCAGAAGAAGCTCATCGAGCGCTACATCCAGGAAGCAGGTAGCCTGAATGCCGACTAGCCGCTATCAGGACAAGGTGCTCGAGACCTACGCGCGCTCCCTTCTGGAAGCCGCTAAGGC
Organism: uncultured Collinsella sp.; assembly: GCA_900546825.1. Taxonomy (GTDB): domain Bacteria; phylum Actinomycetota; class Coriobacteriia; order Coriobacteriales; family Coriobacteriaceae; genus Collinsella. The sequence continues at coordinate 8,062 of UREE01000049.1, forward strand.
CGAGAACCATGTGTTCGAGGACCTCGAGATGATCGAGCGCTTGGCTTCTGCCAGCCCCGAGATCATCGCCGTGCTCGACACCATGTCCAAGCGCGACCAGCTCGACCTTCTTCCCAAGGTGGCAGCTGCCTTTAAGTATGTTGCCGAGGAAGACGAGGATGTAGTGGGCGTGACCGTCACCACGGCGATCCCGCTCGACGACGAGCTGCGTCAAACCATCACTAAGAAATGCGAGCAGGACTTCGGCCGCAAGGTATTCCTTATCGAGCAGGTCGACCCGTCTATCGTGGGCGGCCTGGTGCTCGAGGCCCGCGGCGAGCGTCGTGACATTTCCGTCAAGACGCAGCTGCGCATCGCGCAGGAGACCCTCGCAAACTCTGCTAATTCGTACGGAGGTGAAGCCTAATGTCCGAAACCCTCAATGCCCAGGATATCGCCAAGAAACTGCAGGAGCAGCTCACGAGCCTCTCCGCGACGGTCGATACGCATGAGGTTTCAACGGTCGACGAGGTAGGCGACGGCATCGCGCGCGTCTCCGGCCTCAAGAGCGCCATGGCAGGCGAGCTTCTGGAGTTCAAGAGCTCCGATACCGGTGAGACCGTCTTCGGCCTTGCCCAGAACCTTGACCGTGACGAGGTCGGCGCCGTTCTGTTTGGTGCCGTCGACTCCATCAAGGAAGGCGACGAGTGCCGCACCACTGGCCGCATTATGGATATCCCCGTGAGCCGTGCCATGCTCGGCCGCGTCGTCAATCCGCTCGGCCAGCCCATCGACGGCCTGGGCGACATCGTCGCCACGCACCGTCGCCCCATCGAGTTCAAGGCTCCCGGCGTCATCGATCGTACCCCGGTGTGCGAGCCGGTTCAGACCGGTCTGCTCGCTATCGACTCCATGGTGCCTATTGGCCGCGGTCAGCGTGAGCTCATCATCGGCGACCGTAAGACCGGTAAGACCGCCATCGCCATCGACGCTATCCTCAACCAGCGCGGCAAGGGCATGGTCTGCATCTATGTCGCCATCGGCCAGAAGGCCTCCACGGTTGCCAACATCCGCGAGACCCTCGCTCAGCACGGTGCGCTCGACTACACCATCATCGTTTCGGCCACCGCTGCCGATTCCGCCCCTATGCAGTACATCGCGCCTATGGCCGGTGCCGCTATCGGCGAGTTCTTCATGTACAACGGCGAGGACGGCAAGCCCGCCAGCGAGACCAACCCCGGCGGCCACGTGCTCGTCATCTACGACGACCTGTCCAAGCAGGCTGTGGCCTACCGTCAGATGTCGCTGACGCTGCATCGTCCGCCCGGACGCGAGGCCTATCCTGGCGACATCTTCTACCTGCACTCTCGTCTGCTCGAGCGTGCCGTCAAGATGTCCAAGAAGAACGGTTACGGCTCCATGACGGCACTGCCGATCATCGAGACCCAGGACGGCGACGTCTCGGCCTACATTCCGACCAACGTCATTTCCATTACCGATGGTCAGATCTATCTGCAGTCCGAGCTCTTCTTCCAGGGTCAGCGCCCGGCAGTCGACGTGGGCATCTCCGTGTCCCGCGTCGGTGGCGACGCTCAGACCAAGGCTATGAAGCAGGTTGCCGGCAACCTTCGCCTGGACCTCGCTTCGTACCAGGAGCTCGCTGGCTTTACGCAGTTCGGCTCCGACCTCGACGAGGCTACTCAGAAGCAGCTGACCCATGGTGCTCGCATGACCGAGCTCCTGAAGCAGCCGCGTTACAAGCCGTTTGAGGTTGGCGAGCAGATCGTTACGCTGTTCGCTGGCAACGAGGGCTTCCTGGATGACCTGGAGATCGCCGACGTGCTGCCCTTCCGTGCCGAGCTCATCGAGTACATGGACAATGGCTTTGGTTCGCTGCTCGACAAGGTTCGCGCCAAGAAGATCGATGATGACACCAAGGCTGAGCTCTTGCGCGTCATCGGCGACTTCAAGCAGCAGTTCATGGCCAAGCACCATTCGGATGTTTCTGGATCAGAGGAGAACTAAGCCCCATGGCCAACCTTCGCGACATTAAGAAGCGAATCTCCTCGGTTACCACGACCAAGCAGATCACGCGCACGATGGAGATGGTCTCTACGGCCAAGATCCGTCGTGCCCTCGATCGCTCCAAGCAGGCCGAGCCCTATAAGGAGGCGCTGACCGACGTCATGTTGACGGTCGCCGGCGACGCCTCCTGTTCGGGCACCGATCCCATGCTGCAGAAGCATGAGAGCGTTAAGCGTGGCCTGATTGTCGTCATTGCTTCTGACCGCGGCCTTGCCGGCGGTTTCAATACGACGGTGGAGCGCACGGCCGAAAAGCTCGCCGCTTCTTGGGCGAACGACGGCATCGAGTGCGAGATCATCGCGTGTGGGCGCAAACCGGCCACGTATTTCCGTGACCGCGCAAACGTCGTCATGCACTTTGAGGGCAACTCCTCTGAGCCCGATTTCAATCAGGCCCGCATGATCTCCTCTCATATCTGCGATGCGTATCGTGCCGGTGAGCTTGACCGTGTCGAGCTTGTCTACCACCACGCCAAGAACCGCGTGGATCAGGAGCTTCGCGTCGAGCATCTGTTGCCGCTCGATCCCGAGATGATCGCTATGGCCCACGGTCCGCGTAAGAACGAGACCGACGCCCCTAAGCGCATCTCGTCCACGTTCGAGTTCGTGCCCTCTCCCGAGCATGTTCTCGGCAAGCTTGTGCCGTCTTATATCCTGACGGTCATCTACCAGGCCCTGATCGATTCGGCGGCTGCCGAGCAGGGTGCACGCCGCAAGGCCATGCACTCCGCGACGGAAAACGCCACCGCGATCATCTCGACCCTTACCCGCACGTATAGTCGCGTGCGCCAGGCTTCGATCACGACCGAGATTAACGAGATCGTCGGCGGAGCCTCAGCATTGGAGGAACAGTAATGGCTAATAACACCGTAAAGCTTGCGGTCGAGGAAGCCACCAAGAAGACGACTGCCGGTGATGGTCGCATCGTGCGAATCATCGGCCCTGTCGTTGACGTCAAGTTTGACGGCGCGGTGCCCCCGATCTACAACGCGCTCACGGTCGAGGCCGAGACCCCGATCGGTCATCTGAGCACGATCCTCGAGGTCGAGAGCCAGCTTCCGGGCGGCGTCGTCCGCACGGTCGCCATGTCCTCGACCGACGGCCTGCAGCGCGGCCTCATCGCCACCGATACCGGTGAGCCCATGAAGATGCCCGTTGGCCCCAAGACGCTCGGCCGAATTTGGAACGTCATGGGCAAGCCCGTCGACGGCAAGCCCATGCCCGAGGTGGAGGAGTTCTACCCCATCCACCATGCAGCGCCCCGCTTTGACGAGCTCACCACCAAGACCGAGATCTTCGAGACCGGCATCAAGGCCGTCGACCTGCTCGAGCCCTACATCCGTGGCGGCAAGACGGGCCTGTTCGGCGGCGCCGGCGTCGGCAAGACCGTTCTGATTCAGGAGCTCATCAACAACCTCGCCCAGGAGCACGGCGGCACCTCGGTGTTCACCGGCGTCGGCGAGCGTACCCGCGAGGGCACCGACCTGTTCCTCGAGATGAGCGAGTCTGGCGTTATCGACAAGACCTGCTTGGTCTATGGTCAGATGAACGAGCCGCCCGGAGCGCGTCTGCGCATCGGTCTGGCCGGCCTTACCACCGCTGAGTATTTCCGTGATCGTGGTCAGGACGTTCTGCTGTTCATCGACAACATCTTCCGCTTCTCCCAGGCAGGTTCCGAGGTTTCCGCACTGCTGGGCCGTATGCCGTCCGCCGTTGGTTACCAGCCCACGCTGGCAACCGAGATGGGCGACCTCCAGGAGCGCATTACCTCGACCAAGACGGGCTCCATTACCTCCGTCCAGGCTGTCTACGTCCCCGCAGACGACCTGACCGACCCTGCGCCTGCCACGACGTTTACGCACCTCGACGCCACCACGGTTCTTTCGCGTAGCATTTCGTCGCTCGGCCTATTCCCGGCTATCGACCCGCTCGCATCTTCCTCCGACGCTCTCGATCCCTCGATCGTCGGCGAGGAGCACTACCGTGTCGCCGTCAAGGTCCAGGAGCTCCTGCAGGAGTACTCCGACCTTCAGGACATCATCGCCATTCTGGGTATGGACGAGCTGTCCGAGGAGCAGCGCCTTACGGTCAACCGTGCCCGTAAGATTCAGCAGTTCCTCTCGCAGTCCTTCCACGTCGCCGAGAAGTTCACCGGCAACCCCGGTGTCTACGTCCGCGTCGAGGATACCGTCCGCTCTTTCGCCGAGATTGTCGACGGCAAGGCCGATGACCTGCCCGAGCAGGCTTTCCGCTATGCTTCCACGATTGAGGACGTGCGCGAGCGCGCCCGCAAGATGGGGGAGAAGTAGGTTATGCGTATCCGCATCGTGTGCCCCGTGAGCTGCGCCTATGAGGGCGACGCTGCGTTTGTGTCGATTCCGTCCACGGATGGCGAGTTTGGCGTCCTGCCTGCTCACTCCAGCGAGATCTGCACGATCGACCGCGGTTACGTTCGCGTTTCCGATAAGGCCATGGGCACTGTCGACCACACGTTTGCCGTGGCCGGCGGCTATGCCCAGGTTGCGGACGATGTCGTGACCGTTCTCGCCGAGCGCGCTTGCGATTTGGCGACCGTCGATGCCGACAAGCTTAAAGCTGATATTCAAGGTTTTGAAGAGAAGCTGGGTAATTTGTCGGAGGATGATGCACGCCGCGCCTACCTCTATAATGAAATCGCATGGTGTAAGCTCAAGCTTGCCCAATAGTCAAACGATTTAGCGTTCGACCATTTGCGAACACATCATGCCCGGGATGGCCCAGCCACCCCGGGCATGCTTTTTGAAAGGGTAGACCTTGGATATTATCCGCGTTGAGGGTGGCCACGCCATCGGAGGCTCCGTGCCCGTCTCGGGCGCCAAGAACTCCGCGCTCAAACTCATGGCGGCAACGCTTCTGGCGCCGGGCAAGACGACGCTGCAGAACGTGCCCGATATTTCCGATGTCCACGTGATGGGCAAGGTGCTCAAGGGCATGGGCGCTACGATCGATGTTCTCGACGAGCACACGCTCGAGATTGATACCTCTCAGGTCGATTCATGGGAGGCCCCCTACGAGCTCGTTGCCAAGATGCGCGCTTCCACCGCCGTCATGGGGCCCCTGCTGGGCCGCTTCCATCGCGCCAAAATTGCCATGCCGGGCGGCTGCAACCTGGGTGCTCGTAAGATCGATATGCACATTCTTGGTCTTGAGGCCCTGGGCGTTGAGTTCGATACCGCCCACGGTTACATCAACGCTAATGCGCCCCAAGGTCTGCGCGGTACCACCGTCACGCTCGAGTTCGCCAGCGTCGGTGCGACCGAGAATCTCATCATGGCCTCTGTGCGCGCACAGGGCACCACGGTTATCGACAATGCCGCCCGCGAGCCCGAGATCGTCGATCTCGCTAACATGCTCAACGAGATGGGCGCCAAGATTGTTGGCGCCGGTACGCCCGTCGTGACTATCGAAGGCGTGGAAGAGCTCCATCCCGTTATCCATCGCGTGGTGGGCGACCGCATCGAGGCCGGTACCTTTATCGTCGCCGGTGCGTTGATGGCGGACGATCGCGGTGTCGATGTCACGGGCTTTTGCCCCATTCATTTGGGCATGGTGCTCAAGAAGATGGAGCTCATGGGTATCGACTGCGAGCGCGTCGAGGATGGCGTCCATGTGAACCGTGCCGAGCGTATCAAGCCGGTCGACATCCAGACGCTTCCGTTCCCCGGTTTCCCGACCGACATGCAGGCGCAGATTATGGTGCTCTCCGCCCTTGCCGACGGCAGTTCCGTTATTACCGAGAACATCTTCGAGAATCGCTTTATGTTTGCCTCTGAGCTGGTGCGCATGGGTGCCGACATTCGTATCGAGAGCCATCATGCCATGATTCATGGCGTCAAGGGCTTCTCGGGTGCACAGGTTACCTCGCCCGATCTGCGCGGCGGAGCGGCCCTCGTCGTAGCGGGCTTGATCGCCGACGGGACGACCGAGGTTTCGGCTATCCATCACATCAAGCGCGGCTACGAGCAGTTTGTCGAAAAGCTGCAGGCGCTCGGCGCGCATGTCGAGCATGCTACCGTCCCCGATCCCGTCATCTACTAATACAGGTTGCCTATGTTTAATAAAAAGCCCCTCGCAGATACCACCACCCGAAGACCCTCAACTGGTGCGCAGGCCAAGATCTACAGTCGCGATAACGTGGCTCGCTATTCCGAGCGCGCTCGCCAACGTCGTCGTAGCCACACGATTCGTCACGTCGCGCTCATTGTCGTGCTTGGCGTGCTGTTGAGTGCCACTACCGCTGCCGGCCTGTGGTTTGCCACCATTATGGGCAAGCTCGGCGATTCTAATGTCATTACCGACAATCTGCGTCGGGTTCTGGTTGACACCGATGAGGCAAAGGATCCGTTCTACGTGCTGCTTCTTGGTACCGACGGCCGTCCGGGCGAGGATACGTATCGTGCCGACTCGATTATCCTGGCACGCATCGACCCCACGCAAAAGCAGGCGACGCTCATTTCCGTTCCGCGCGACACCAAGGTCGAGTACAAGGGCGAGACCATGAAGATCAACGCCTGCCATACCGTTGGCGGCGCCGAGGCCATGGTCGAGGCGGTCAACGAGCTGTGCGGTGTTCAGATTTCCCACTATGCCGAGGTCAGCTTCGACGGTATGCAGGCGCTGATTGATTCGGTTGGCGGTATCGACATTAACGCAACCGATGATGTTGACGACCCCGAGCACCTGGATATTAAGATTACCGCTGGCCAGCAGCATATGGACGGTGCCACCGCCCTTACCTATGCCCGCTGCCGCTACACCTATGCCGACGGCGATTACACGCGCATGCGCCACCAGCGTCAGGTGCTTGGCGCCCTTGCCAACCAGATTCTCAATAACTTCGATGCCACGAAGATCTTTGGCCTGGTTAATTCGCTGTCCGATATGCTCGTAACCGATATGAGCGTTCAGGATATCGTGGCTACGGTCAATGCCATGCGCGGTATGGATGTCGACGGTATCTACTCGGCCAACCTGCCCTCGTACGCCGACGACAGCACCATGATCGACGGTGTGAGCTACGTCTTTGTCTACGAGGACGAACTCAAGGAAATGATGGAGCGCGTCGATGCCGGCAAGGATCCCAAGGGTCCCAACACCATGGGCCTTTCCGACGGTTCCAGCTCTACGATCGGCGACCTGAACAACAACACGTCTGACGATTACGCAAACGGTACCGCAACCTCATCGGTCAGCTCTGACGATTCCGATGACTCAAGCGATTCGAGCGATTCGGACTACTACGAAGAGCCCACCGGCGACGGCAACGGCTACGAGGCCAACTACTAGGGTTACGCGGGCTTACCAGCCCGCGTAACCAGTTGACGCTGCAAACCCGCCAGAGCGGCAATCTGCCTTTCAACTGCGGCGGCATGACC
>UREE01000050.1 GCA_900546825.1 uncultured Collinsella sp.
CAATGCCGCCTTGTTTCAAGGCACCTTGCTCGCTCTGGCGGGTTTTCGCTGTCGGTGCCATAGCATCGGCGTTTGTGTTGTTGACAGAAGGCCTCTCATGGGTAGTCGTTGGGGATGTTCTTAAATGACTAGTCGAAAGGGACACTCTTGTCGGCACTTGGGGACAGTCCCTGAGTGCCGGCAGATTGGGACACTCCTTTGCAAGATGGCTGCGAAGACTGTCCCCAACGACTAGTCGTTTAATGCGCCAGTTTCTGTCGAGTCGGTGCGGTTCGATGGTTGCTCGTATAATGGTCTGCGTATGAACCGCAACCAAGGAGTTCCAGTTTATGGACCAGAGCCTCTTTAAATTCGACCTTATCGCCGAGGACCCGACCACGCACGCGCGCGCCGGCGTGCTGCATACCCCGCACGGCGACATCGAGACGCCGATCTTTATGCCCGTGGGCACCAAGGCAAACGTCAAGGGTATTCCCACCGAGACCGTCAAGCAGCTCGGTGCCCAGATTGTGCTTGCCAATACCTATCACCTGTCCATGCGTCCCGGCGAGGACACCATCGCCGAGCTGGGCGGACTGCACAAGTTCATGAACTGGCACGGCCCCATCCTCACCGACTCGGGCGGTTTCCAGGTCTTCAGCCACAACGACGCCGTCAAGCTCACCGACGAGGGCGTGCGCTTTATCGTCAACGATTACGACGGCCGCCACGTGTTCTGGACGCCCGAGGACAACATGGAAATCGCCATGAAGCTCGGCTCCGACATCTGCATGCAGCTCGACCAATGCCCCGGCTATCCTGCCACGCGTGCCTATGTCGAGCGCGCCGTGGAGCTGTCGAGTATGTGGGCCGAGCGCTGCTACAAGGCTCATACCCGTGATGACCAGGCACTTTTTGGCATCGTTCAGGGTGGCATGCATCTGGATCTGCGCCTGCGATCGCTGCGCCACCTGGAGGAGTGCGGCGACTTCCCCGGCTACGGCATCGGCGGCTACTCGGTGGGCGAGGACCATGAGACCATGTTCGAGACGCTGGCGCCGCTGGTTTCCGAGTACATGCCTAAGCACAAGCCGCGCTACCTCATGGGCGTCGGCAACCCTACCACGCTCGTGCGCGGCGTTGGCGTGGGCATCGACATGTTCGACTGCGTGCTGCCGACGCGCACTGGCCGCATGGGTACCGCGTTTTCGAGCGAGGGTCGCCTCAACTTCCGCAACGCGCGCTTTGCGCACGACGACGGCCCCATCGACCCCACCTGCACCTGCCCGGTGTGCACGGGCGGCTACAGCCGCGCGCTCATCCGTCACATGGTCACGCAGAAGGAGATGCTCGGCGGTATTCTGCTGTCGATGCACAACATCTACTACCTGCTCAACCTTATGCAGCGTGCCCGTCAGGCCATTATCGAGGGCCGCTACGGCGCGTTTGTGAGCGACTGGATGAACAGCCCTGCGGCGGTGGACTACTAAGAGCGGCGCGGGCGCTTGCAAAGCGCGGGCAACGGCAAGGGACGAGCGCCGGCCGGTCATCACGTTCGCTAACACCGTCTGCGCGACCGATGACCGATAGCTTGCAAGCACTTGATGCATCGTGGGTACCATACCGAATAGTTGATGTTCGGGCGGGTGTTTGGCGCATGGCGTCGACCCCGCCCGTTTTTCTTTTTCTCGATAGGAGTACCCATGATTAAGAATGAAAACGTCGAGGGCGAGCCTGCCTACGACGAGACGTACCGCCGCGGCCCCGTGGTCATGCGCGGCCCCATGATTCCTAAGGACAACACCTATGCCAACTTGCTGGCGCCCGAGGAGTCGACCGACTGGCTGCATGCCGATCCGTGGCGCGTGCTGCGCATTCAGGCAGAGTTTGTCGATGGTTTTGGCGCGCTTGCCGAGCTTGGTCCTGCAGTGACCATCTTCGGCAGCGCCCGCACGCCCAAGACCGATCCGCTCTACAAGGCGGCGCGCACGGTCGGTCGCAAGATCGCCCAGCGCGGCGTGGCGGTTATCACCGGCGGCGGTCCCGGCGTCATGGAGGCGGCCAACAGGGGAGCGGCGAGTGTCAACGGCAAGTCGGTCGGCTTGGGTATCGAGCTTCCGCACGAGCACGGGCTCAACAAGTACGTGAACCTCGGCATGGATTTCCGTTACTTTTTTGTGCGCAAGACCATGTTCGTCAAATACAGCTCGGGCGCCATCGTGTTCCCCGGCGGCTTTGGCACGCTCGACGAGATGTTCGAGGTGCTCACGCTGGTGCAGACGCACAAGGTCAAGCGCATGCCACTCGTTTTGTTGGGCACCGAGTACTGGCAGGGCCTGTTCGACTGGCTCAACGGCCCGGTGATGGATGCCGGCATGATCAGCCCACTCGATCCAGACCTCGTCCACATCACCGACGACCTCAACGAGGCCGTCGACATCGCCCTGAGCGGGCTGATGTAGGGTGCTGTGACTGTTGTTATAGCAATGTGAACGGCATACTGATGCTATTTAACATTAGTATGCCATCTAAACTGGATATACTGATGCTATTTAACATCAGTATGCCATCTAAACTGGGTATACTGATGCAAAAGACGAGGCGAGGAGGTCGCGTATGTCTACTGCAACGGTTAAGCCTACGACGGTTCGCATCGAAGAGGGGCTCAAGGAACAGGCGACTGAGTTCTTGGATACGGTTGGTCTGAGTCTCAATGCGTATCTCAACCTTGCTGTTCGGCAGCTGGTAAATCAACGAAAGATTCCTTTTGAGATCGTAGGAAGGGCGGAGGTGCCCAACGAGGCAACGAGGCGTGCCATGGTGATCGCCGAAGCTCATGAGTTGGGGATTCTGCCGGACGACAGCCCGTCATTCAATAACGCTGATGAGCTTATATCATTCCTCGATGAGGACTAGCGATGTTTGAGATTAGAGTTGAGGCTCAGCTTAAGGCGGATTACAAACGGACGATGCGTATCCATCCGCAGCTAAAAACTGAGTTTAAGGCGGCAGTCGCAGAGCTTGCAGCTCGCGGCTCGCTTCCCGCGGAATATGGCGCCCATGAGCTTTCAAACCCGGGCGGCAACTACAACGGCCACATCGATTTCCATCTATCCGATGACTTGGTCGATGTGGTCGTTCTCTACTTGCCGCATAAGACGAATCCTGTGATCCGGCTGGTCAGAATGGGCTCGCATGAGGAACTATTCCAGGGCCCGCAGGGCTGATTGCCGATTTCTAAGTTGCGGTGGAATAGGGATTAATTTGCTGCTGATAAGCCAAAAATAGTCCCTATTTCACCGCAAGTGGTAAAGGTGCCCCTAGTGGATGGGCTGGTAGCGGGGGCAGTAGCTGATGGCTATGGCGTCGACGCCTACGTGGGTCGCGATGGTGCAGCCGATGGGGCCGGTGCCGGCGTCTACGTAGTTCTGGCCTGCGAGTGCCTGGTTGACGAGCTCTTGCTCCTCGGCGGCGCCGGTCGTGAGCACGCGCACGCTTGAGCCCGGATGCTCCGCCAAAAATGCGAGGCAATCGGCCATGGTGTTCGCAACGATGCGCTTGGCACCGCGGCCCTTCTTGATGGCCTTGATCTCGCCCGATTTCCACTCCGGCGAAACGGCCAGACGAATGTTGAGCATCTGCGTGAGCTGGCCGGCGAGTTTGGGCGCACGGCCGTTCTTGACCAGGTTCTCGAGCGTGCGGGGAATCAGCAACAGGTGGGCGTCGGGCAGCGTCGCGCGGATCTGCGCCTCGGTCTCGTCCAGGCTGCGGCCGTCCTCGCGCATGGCCAGCGCATACTCCACCAGCAGGCCCTCGGCACCCGAACCGGTGCGCGAATCGATGCAGCGCACGTCGAGCTCGTGGGTCGCGGCCGTCAAGCATGCGTTGGAATAGCAGGCGGACCACTCGCTGCACAGCGAGATAAAGATCGCGCTATCGTGGCCGTCGGCGCGTACGCGGTCAAAGAGTGCCTTGAACTCGCCGGCGCTCGGCTGCGAGGTGTGCGGCAGCTGCTCGGAGCCGGCCATGCGGGCGACGTATTCCTCGGCGGTAATTTGCACCTGGTCGAGCAGGTCCTCGCCCTCGATAATCACATGTAGCGGAATCACGTAAATGCCGAGCTCTTGGGCGCGGGCGGGGGAGATGTCCGACGTGGAGTCGGTTATGATGGCAAAAGACATAATTGCACCTTTCGTTGGGGCGCCTGCGCGCCGCCTTCTGAGAGCAAAGTGCGACAAGTATAGTGGAGTTGCTCTACATTGCTAGGTTCAATTGTTGAATAGTCAACAGTTTGAAGTGTCAGTGTGGAAATCATCAACTGGGGAAGAAGGGTGCCGATGGCGGCATTGCAACTTTGCGAGCGGCCGGTTGTGCTGTTCGATTTTGACGGCACGGTGGCCGATACGGGTCGGGCAGTGATGACCTCGACGCGCAAGACGCTGGCTGCGCGCGGGTTTTCGGAGACGCAGATGGGTGATCTGCGCCGCATGATCGGGCCGCCCCTGTGGAAGAGCTTTCACGACTTTTACGGCTTTTCCCGCGAGGAGTCGCTTGTGGTGGCCGACGAGTACCGCGCCTTTTTTGATGAGCTGGGACCGGAGGAGTACCCCGTGTTCGATGGGATTCCCGAGCTGCTGGATGAGTTGGCCGCCCGGGGCAAGCGTATGGCCGTGGCGACGTCACGCATGGAGGCCAAATGCATCGACATGGTGCATGAGCTTGGTCTTTCTCAGTTCGAAGCCGTGGTTGGCATGAATCCGCCGCAGGGGCGCGAGACCAAGGCCGATTCGGTTCGCGATGCCCTGGCGGCGCTCGGCGCGACGGCGGACGATGCCGTGATGATCGGCGATCGCTTTAACGACGTCGAGGGTGCGCACGCGATGGGCGTGCCGTGCATCGGCATCTATTCGGGCGCGGCGGCGCCGGGTGAGCATGAGGCGGCGGGTGCCGATGCAGTGGTGCACTCGGTGGCCGAGCTTGCTAAACTTTTCTCTATCTAGGAACTAAATGTGAGGGGCGGGTACGCTTGCCGCTCATTGGTAAGGAGGCAGTCTATGAATCAGGTGGAGCAGAGCGTCGCTGAGTATGTCGACGAGGTCTGGGAAGATGTCGTCGCCGATATCGAGCAGCTGGTGAGCTATCCGTCCGTGGCAGTTTCTGCCGATGCAGAGCCCGGCGCGCCGTTTGGCCGCCCGGTCCGTGACGCGCTCGACTGTGCGCTCGGCATCGCGCAGAAGCTTGGCTATCAGACGAGCGACGACGAGGGCTATGTGGGCATTGCCGATATCCCTGGCCGCGGCGACAAGCAGCTCGCGACCATCTGCCATGTGGACGTGGTGCCCGCCGGCCCGGGCTGGAACACCGACCCGTTTGCGCTGGAGCGTCGCGAGGGCTGGCTGCTCGGCCGCGGCGTTATCGACGACAAGGGTCCGGCGGTGCTGTCACTCTACGCCGGCGCCTATCTGCTCAAGCACGGCATTACCCCGCGCTATACTTTCCGCGCGCTGCTGGGCTGCGATGAGGAAGTGGGCATGTCCGACGTTCACCATTATCTGGAGAACCACGCAGACCCCGACTTTTTGTTTACGCCCGATGCCGAGTTTCCGGTCTGCAATGCCGAGAAGGGCCAGTTTGGGGCGACGTTCGTGAGTCCCAAGATCGACGGCGGGCGCATCGTGTCGTGGAGCGGCTCCGAGGCGAGCAATGCCATTCCGTCGCAGTCCATCTGCGAGCTCGCGATTGCCGCCGATGAGCTGCCGGCGCCCGTTGAGAACGCCGACCGCCTGGAGATCACGGCGCTTGATAACGGGCATGCGCAGATTTTCGCCCACGGTATTGGCGGCCACGCTTCGATGCCTGAGGGCACCATCAACGCCGTCGGCCTGATCGTGTCGTATCTGCGCGAGGCCGAAGACGCGTTTGGTGCACGCGACGAGCGCCTGCTGACGCCTGCCGAGCACGAGTTCGTCAAGTTCCTGGCCTTTGTGCATGCGGATGCCTATGGCCGCGGCCTAGGTATCGATGCGACGAGTCCGGCGTTTGGCCCGCTTACCTGCAACGCTGGCGTCATCCGCGTGGCGGATGGCCATATTGAGCAGGTCATCGACGTGCGCTTCCCCGACAGCACGAGTGCCGATACCATCCGCGAGCAGCTCGATCTGCTCGTGGGCCGTTTTGGCGTGACGTGCCGTGTGGGTCGTGCGAAGGTGCCGTTCTCGGTCTCTGCCGACGATCCGGCCGTGAAGGCGCTTATTGATACCTATAACGAGTTTACGGGCAAGCATGCTGAGCCCTTTGCCATGGGCGGCGGCACGTACGCACGCAACTTTGCCCGCGCCGTCTCGTTTGGCCCCGAGGAGACCGGCCTGGAGCTGCCCGCATGGGGCGGCCAGATGCACGGCTCCAATGAGTGCGCCAACGAGGAACAGCTCAAGCAGGCGCTCAAGATTTATATCGTGGCGATCTTACGTTTGAACGAGCTTGAGCTTTAAGGCTGCGGCGTTTTAACAACTTAGCACCCCTTTCGTCCGGGCTTTTTAAGTTGCGGTGGAATAGTTCCTAGAATGGGCCATTTGATGGCCAAGCAGGAACTATTTCACCGCAACTTTGTTTTTATTGGTGTAAAAGGCGGGCCATGCTTGGTGGCGGGTTTGTTATCCGTTTGTAAAGGCTGGGCAGAGCTTGCGGTAAGGGTCTATCAAATGTCCGTAAGAAACCGCAGATAAGGCGGTCGTCGCCCGATCGAGACCGTATCTTTCCAAACAGCAAAGCGGGCAGGGTGCCCGCGAGTCGCATGTATGAAAGGAAGATCATGCTCGATCAGGCTTATTCTCGTCGTCAGTTCCTCGGCCTTGCTGGTGGTCTTGCCAGCATCGTCGGTCTCGGTCTCGTTGGTTGCGGCGGCTCCAACGCCGCCAACACCGCTGCTGAGGGCAGCGCCGCTGCTGCCGAGTCCGTCTCGGGCGAGGTGACCTACGACGGCGCTTCCTCGTTCCAGGCTCTCGTCGAGGCTGCTGCCGAGAAGTTCATGGATGCCAACCCGGACGTCTCCGTCTCTGGCTCGGGTAACGGTTCGGGCAAGGGCCTGACCGCTGTCGCCGCCGGCACCGTCACTATCGGTAACTCCGACGTCTTCGCCGAGACCAAGCTCGAGACCGACCAGGTCAAGAACCTCGTCGACCACGAGGTCGCCGTCGTGGGCATGGGCCCCGTCGTCTCCAAGAACGTCAAGGTCGACGACCTGTCCCTCGAGCAGCTCAAGGGTATCTTCTCCGGCCAGATCACCAACTGGAAGGAGGTCGGCGGCGACGACGCCAAGATCGTCGTTCTCAACCGCAAGGCCGGCTCCGGCACCCGCGCCACCTTCGAGGCCGCCGTCTTTGGCGACGAGGCCGTCGACTTTAAGGGCGACGCCGAGCTCGACAAGTCCGGCGATGTCCAGACTCAGATGGGCAGCACCGACAACGCCATCTCCTACCTCGACTTCTCGCACTTCGATGACTCCAAGTTCAACGCCATCATGGTCGAGGGCGTCGAGCCCAAGAGCACAAACGTCACCGACGACTCCTTCAAGATCTGGGCGACCGAGCACATGTACTGTGCTAAGGACGCCGACGAGGCCACCAAGGCCTTCCTGGAGTTCATGCTTTCCGACGACGTCCAGGGCAAGCTCGTCGAGGAGCAGGGCTTTATTCCCGTTTCTGCCATGAAGGTCGTCAAGGACGCCAGTGGCAAGGTCTCCGCTAAATAAGTAATCGCCCCCGGAAAGGTTTGCAATGGCAAAACAGCTGCCAAAGCGCGACCTTGAGAACGTGGGCCTGGGCGTCACGGGCGCGTGCGTAGCGCTCGTGACGCTTGTCGTTGCCGCGCTCATCTTTATGGTCGCCCAAAAGGGCCTCTCGGCTTTTTTCAAGGACGGCGTCTCGATCGTCGAGTTTTTTATCGGTACCAAGTGGGACCTGGCCAACACGGCCGAAAACGGCCTGCCCTACACTGGCGCCCTGCCCCTGATCGTCACCTCGTTTGCGGTCATGGTGCTCTCCACGCTCATCGCACTGCCCATCGCCATCGGCTCTGCCATCTTTGCGGTCAAGATTCAGCCTAAGTTTGGCTCCAAGGTTTTTCAGCCGCTCATTGAGCTTTTGACCGGTATTCCCTCGGTCGTCTTTGGCCTGATCGGTTTTCACGTGGTCGTCGGCCTTATGAAGAGCGTTTTCCACGTGAGCACGGGTCTGGGTATCTTGCCCGGCGCTATCGTGCTGGCAGTCATGATTCTGCCGACGATGACCATGCTTTCGGTCGATGGCCTGCGCGCCGTGCCCGATAGCTACCGCCAGGGTTCGCTCGCGCTGGGCTACACCCGCTGGCAGACCATCTGGCACGTGGTGCTCAAGTCCGCCATGCCCTCGCTCATGACTGCGGTCATCCTTGGCATGACCCGCGCCTTTGGCGAGACGCTCGCCGTGCGCATGGTTATCGGCGGCATCGAGGCTATGCCGACGTCGCTGCTGTCGCCGGCCTCGACCATTACCACCACGCTCACCACGTCCATGGCGGTCTATGCCGAGGGCTCGGCCCAGGACGATGTCCTGTGGGCGCTCGGTCTGCTGCTGATGGGCATGAGCCTCATCTTTATCCTGATCATCCATCTCATTGGCCGCAAGGGGGCGAAGGTTCGTGGCTAGCACGCGCATCCATATCGACGAGGCGAGACTCGGACGCGTCCAAAAACAGGACCGCATCGCCACGGGCGTGCTGACGGCAATCGCCGCCATCGTCATGCTCATCGTCATCTCCATGGTGGCCTATATCCTGTTCGAGGGCATCTCGACGCTGTTCCAGCCGGGCTTCCTCACGCAGCCGTCGCGCGCCAACGGGACCCAGGGCGGCGTACTCTATCAGCTGTTCGACTCGTTCTACCTGCTGCTGATCACCTTAGGTATCTCGGTGCCCATTAGCTTGGGCGGCGCGGTCTTCCTGGTCGAGTACGCACCCGACGGTCCCGTCCGCGACATCGCCTCCACCGCCATCGAGACGCTGTCCTCGCTGCCTTCCATCGTCGTCGGCATGTTCGGCTTTCTGGTGTTCTCGGTGCAACTGGGCTGGAAGTACTCCATCATCTCCGGCGCTGTCGCGCTCACCATGTTCAACATCCCCATCCTGGTGCGCGTGATCCAGCAAGCGCTCGAGGACGTGCCGCAGGCCCAGCGCGATGCGTGCCTGGCCATGGGCCTTACCCGCTGGGAGGCCACACTGCACATCCTGATTCCCGAGGCCATGTCCGCCATCGTGACCGGCATCGTGCTTTCGGCCGGCCGCGTGTTTGGCGAGGCCGCGGCGCTGCTCTTTACCTCGGGCATGAGCTCGCCGGTCCGCCTCAACTTCTTGAGCTTTAACCTGTCGAGCCCCACCTGCGCCTGGAACGTGTTCCGTCCCGGCGAGTCGCTGGCCGTGCACATCTACAAGATCTATGGCGAGGGCAGCCCCGAGGCCCAGCAGATCGTCTGGGGCACCGCGGCACTGCTGATGACCTGCGTGCTGCTGTTTAACGTAGTCGCCCGTATCGTGGGCAAGCAACTGGCAAGGAAGATGACGGCCGAATGAGCGATATGAATGCAACGCCCGCAACCGAGGCGGCCACGTCCGACACCCCCCAGGACTTTCTGTCGAGCGTGGGGGAGAGCGAGAGGCACGTGCGCGTGAGCGGCAAGGCCGTGAGCGACGAGGTCGTGCTCTCCGCCAAGGACGTCAACGTGTACTATGGCGACCACCATGCGCTGCACAATACGTCGCTCGACTTCCACAAGGGTGAGATCACGGCGCTCATCGGGCCTTCGGGCTGCGGCAAGTCGACCTTCTTGCGTAGCCTCAACCTGATGAATCGCGAGATTCGCCGCTGTCGCGTGGAGGGCGAGATCAACTACCGCGGGCGCAACGTGAACACCAAGACCGAGAACACGTACGAGCTGCGTCGCTCCATCGGCATGGTGTTCCAGCAGCCAAACCCCTTCCGCAAGTCCATTCGCGACAACATCACCTTTGCGCCCAAGCGCCACGGCATCACCGACCGTGACGAGCTCGACCGCATGGTCGAGGAAAGTCTGCGCGGTGCCGCGCTGTGGGACGAGGTCAAAGACAAGCTCGACAAGAGCGCCTACGCGCTTTCGGGCGGTCAGCAGCAGCGTCTGTGCATTGCGCGCACGCTGGCGCTCAACCCCGACGTAATCCTGTTTGACGAGCCCTGCTCGGCGCTCGACCCCATCTCGACGCTGGCGATCGAGGACCTCATGTCGTCGATCGTGGCCGACCGCGCCATCGTCATCGTGACGCACAACATGGAGCAGGCGTCGCGCGTGTCCAACCGCACGGCGTTTTTCTACATGGGCGATATGGTCGAGTACGACGAGACCGACGAGATTTTCCAACGGCCCAAGGATAAGCGGCTGAATGATTACCTCACCGGCATGTTCTCCTAGTCCGGGACATGCTTGAGGCCCGCGGCGGCCACGGTTGCCGCGGGACTGATTGGAGAGGCGGGTCATCTCTTGCGGGAGATGGCCCGCCTTTTTGTGTCGTGTGCTGGTGCGCTTGCCCAAAACCACCACGAAGGCGCCCGTCCCCTTTGTGGTGGTTTTCGCTATCATGGAGAACGTTGAATTTCTACGAAGGAGCAGGGCATATGGCGATTCTTTTGGGATGCGATTCCGTCAGCCTAGAGTTTCCCACCAAGCATATTTTCGATAGCGTGACGCTCGGCGTGGGCGAGGGCGACCGCATTGGTATTGTCGGTAAAAACGGCGACGGCAAGTCGACGCTGCTGAGCGTGCTCGCCGGCACGCTGGAGCCCGATGACGGACGCGTGACGCACCGCCGCGGCATCACGATCGGTCTACTCGGCCAAAAGGACCAGCTTGTCGATACCGATACCGTGCATCATGCCGTTGTGGGTGACGCCCCCGAGTACGAGTGGGCGTCGAGCCCCCGTACGCGCCAGATTCTGGCCGGTCTTATTAGCGATGTGCCCTGGGAGGGCATGGTAGGCGAGCTCTCGGGCGGTCAGCGCCGCCGCGTGGACCTCGCGCGCCTGCTGATCGGCGACTATGACGTGCTCATGCTCGATGAGCCCACCAACCATCTGGACATGCGCACCATCAACTGGCTTGCGCGTCACTTAAAGGCCCGCTGGCAGCGCGGTCAGGGCGCGATGCTCGTGGTCACGCACGATCGCTGGTTCTTGGACGAGGTCTGCACCAGCATGTGGGAGGTTCACGACGGCCAGGTCGATCCCTTCGAGGGCGGCTATTCGGCATATATCCTGCAGCGCGTGGAACGCGACCGCATGGCCGCGGTTACCGAGGAGCGCCGTCGCAACATGGCACGTAAGGAGCTCGCGTGGCTGAGCCGCGGTGCCCAGGCGCGCTCCACCAAGCCCAAGTTTCGCGTGGATGCCGCTCGCGAGCTGATCGCCGACGTGCCGCCCGTGCGTGACGAGCTGGAGCTCAAGCGCCTGGCCGTGAGCCGCCTGGGCAAGCAAGTTATCGATGTGGTCGACGTGGACGCCGGCTATGCGGATACCGATGGCGCGCCCAAGCAGGTGCTCAACGACGTGACCTGGCTCATTGGTGCGGGCGACCGCTATGGTCTTTTGGGCGAGAACGGCGCCGGCAAGTCGACTTTGCTCGACGTGATCCAGGGCAAGATCGCGCCCCTGCGCGGCCGCGTGAAGATCGGCCAGACGGTGCGCTTTGGCGTGCTGTCGCAGCAGCTCGAGGAACTCGAGCCCTACATGGGTGACACGATCCGCGAGGTGCTCGGCAACTATAAGAAGTACTACGTCATCGACGGCAAGGAGACTTCGCCCGAGAAACTTTGCGAGCGCCTGGGCTTTACGACACAGCAGCTCTGGAGTCGCATCGGCGATCTTTCGGGCGGCCAGCGCCGTCGCCTGTCGCTGCTGCTGACGATCCTGGACGAGCCCAACGTGCTTATCCTGGACGAGCCCGGCAACGACCTGGATACCGACATGCTCGCGATTGTCGAGGACCTGCTCGACGGCTGGCCCGGCACGCTGATCCTGGTGACGCACGACCGCTTTTTGATGGAGCGCGTGACCGACCAGCAGTGGGCGCTGCTCGACGGCCACCTGACGCATATGCCCGGCGGCGTGGACCAGTACCTGCGCCTGTGCAACGCTACTGCCGAGGGCGAGCCCGTGGGCGCACCGAGTGCCAAGACCGGCACGTTCGACACCGGCGCCGCAGCGGTTGCGGCCGAAAAGCCCAAGACGAGCGGGCAGCCCAACGGTCTTTCCAACGCCGAGCGCCAGAAGCTCCGCCGCGAGGTGAGCTCGCTCGAGCGCAAGATGGAGACGCAGCGCGCTCGCGTGGAGGAGGCCGAGGCTGCGATGGCTCAGGTCGATCCCACCAACTACACGGCGCTGGGCGAGCAGCAGGCAAAGATCGACGAGGCCCACGCCGCCATGGACGAGCTGGAGATGGCATGGCTCGAGGCGAGCGAAAAGCTCGAGGGCGAGGAGTAGACGAGGATGATCAAAGCCGCGTTTTTCGATATCGACGGCACGCTGCTGAGCTTTAAGACGCACCGGATTCCGGCGTCGGCGCAGCGGGTGCTCGATAGCTTTCACGAGCAGGGGATCGCATGCGTGATTGCTACGGGTCGCCCGACCTACCAGATGCCCGATTGGCTGTTCGACTTGGGTTGGGATGCGTACATTACGCTTTCGGGCCAGCACTGCTTTGATGCCGAGGGGGTTTACCGCAGCTGTCCGATTGACCCGGACGACGTTGCGGTGATCGTGGGCCAGGTGGCCGAGGGGCGCTACGACTCGCTGTGCATGCAGGGCGAGAATTCGTTTGTGAACCGCCTGTCCGAGCGCGTGGTGACGGCTGGCAGTAACGCGGGGATTGTCTACCATGAGGAGCCGTTTGAGCACGCCTTTGACGCACCGGTCTACCAGTTTTGCGCCTTTGTTGATCCGGCCGACGAGCATATCGTGACCGATTCCGTGTCGCATTCGCTCACTACGCGCTGGTGCGATCTGTTCTGCGATATTATTCCCGCTAACGGCGGCAAGGACCTGGGCGTGGCGGCGACGCTGGAGCGCTTGGGCATCGACGCGAGCGAGGCGATCGCCTTTGGCGACGGCGAGAACGACCTGTCGATGTTCTCGGCCGTGGGCACAAGTGTGGCCATGGGCAACGCGCAGGATACCGTGAAGGCCGCGGCGACCTACGTTACGACCGCCGTAGACGACGACGGCATTTACAACGCCGCCAAGCACTTTGGCCTCGTGTAGCTGCGACCCGGCACTTGGGGACGCTCCTTATCTGCCGGCAGCTGGGGACACTCCTTGCGGGGCGTTCCCATTTTGTTTTCATCTCGCACGTTTTGTGAAACGCGGCTAACTTTTTGGTCAATGCAGTAAGACATGGTCAACTTTTGCGGTAAAGTAAGCCAAGGAAAGTATCCAAAGGCTAACTAGCAATCATCGCGAAAGGCGGCCCATGGCCCTACGTGAATCCGGAGAAGACTATCTCGAATCGATCTACGTTCTGTCGGAACGTCAGGGCATCGTGCGCTCGATCGACGTTGCCGAATACTTGGGCGTAACCAAAGCAAGCGTCTCTAAAGCCATGGCGGCCTTGGAGAGCACCGGCTACGTGGAGATGGGCAAACGCGACGTGCATCTGACGGAACGCGGTCTTGAGGTTGCCCGTCAAATGTGGGAGCGCCACTGTTTTTTTGTAGGTCTGCTAGAGGACGCAGGCGTAACGCCCGAGGTCGCGTCGCAAGAGGGCTGCCACATGGAGCACTGCCTGAGCGAGGAGAGCTTCGAGAAGCTAAGATCGATGCTGAGACGGGGCAGCGACCGGGATCAGTAACCCCACCAACCAAGTCCAACTCAGACAAGGAACCCCGCCAGCAAGTGATGCCCAAGAACCGCCAGCAACGTCACCGCAGGCCGGGACCGGGCTTGGGTTTGAAAACAATCCGCAGCGCGAGGCCCGCCTTTCCGTTGCTCCGCAGGAGCAGGAAAGGCGGGCCTCATGCGCGAGGACGTTTTCAAACCCAAGCCCGGTCCCGGCCGGAAGGACCACAGACGCTACAGGTTCTTGACACCCATCGCGCGCATGGCGTTCAGGATGGCGATGATCGCCACGCCTACGTCGCCAAAGACGGCAAGCCACATGTTGGCGATGCCGAGCGCCGCAAGCACCAAAATCAGCAGCTTAATGCCCAGCGCAAAGATTATGTTCTGCCAAACAATCGACATGGTCTTGCGCGCCACGCGGATCGCGCGGGAGATGTTGGACGGCTTGTCATCCATCAGAACGACGTCCGCCGCCTCAATTGCGGCGTCCGAGCCCATGGCGCCCATGGCGATGCCCACATCGGCACGGGTAAGCACGGGCGCATCGTTGATACCGTCGCCGACAAAGGCGAGCTTCCCTTTGCCGCTTTCGGCCGCGAGCAGCGCTTCAACACGCTCGACCTTATCGCCCGGCAGCAGTTGCGCATGGAACTCGTCGAGCCCCAGCTGCTTGGCCACGGCGGCTGCCACTTCTTCGCGGTCGCCCGTGAGCATGACGGTGCGCTTGACGCCGGCGGCGTGCAGGTCGCTGATCGTCTGCTCGGCATCGGCCTTGACGGTGTCGGCAATTACAATGTGGCCGGCATAGATGCCATCGACCAGCACGTGAAGGATCGTACCGACGACCTCGCAATCGGGCGCTTCGACTCCGGTCGCGGCGAGCATTTTTGCGTTGCCAACGACGACGTGCTTGCCGTCGATGGTTGCCGTCACGCCATGGCCCGCGTCATTGGTGGAGTCGCTTACGCGTTTGGGATCGAGCTCGCCCTGGAAGGCGGTGCGTACCGACTGCGCGATGGGATGGTCGGAGAATGACTCGGCAAGGGCCGCGACTTCGAGCAGCGACTGCTCGGTATAGCCTGCCTCGGGGTGTACCGCCACGACCGAAAACGTGCCGTTGGTGAGCGTGCCGGTCTTGTCAAAGACGACGGTGTCCACATCCGCGAGCGTCTCGAGGTAGTTAGAGCCCTTGATGAGGACGCCCAGCTTGGATGCGCCACCGATGCCGCCAAAAAAGCTGAGCGGCACGCTGATCACGAGGGCGCACGGGCAGCTGACGACCAGGAAGGTCAGGCCGCGCAGGATCCAATCGGACCAAGCGCCAGTCACCAGGCCGCCGCCAAGCGCGAGCACCGCGGCAGCGCCAGTGACGGCGGGCGTGTAGACGCGGGCGAAGCGCGTGATGAAGTTCTCGGTGCGCGCCTTCTTTTCGCTGGCATTCTCTACGAGTTCCAGGACGCGCGCGACGGTGGATTCGCCAAACGGCTTGGTGGTGCGCACGTGGATGAGGCCCGTCATGTTGATGCAGCCGCTGATGATCTCGCCGCCCTCGGCCACTTCCCGGGGCAGGCTTTCGCCGGTGAGGGCCGCGGTGTTCAGGG
>UREE01000051.1 GCA_900546825.1 uncultured Collinsella sp.
CGGGTTGGCCAACTCCCAAACACGTTTGTAGCGTGAGAAGTGGCCGTCTTCGCATTACGCGGAGGCGGCTATTTTTTTTGAGTACAAGATTAGACAGTTAGACAAACATCTAAATATCGAGTATAGTGTGCGCGTCATGAGAGATGATGAGAGGAGGTCTTATGCCGGGAGAGGGTTTTAAGGCGCTTGCCGATCCAACGCGACGGCGCATTTTGGAGTTGCTGCGCGAGGGCAATTGCACGGCGGGGGAGCTTGCCGAGCATTTCGATATCAGTAAGCCGTCGCTAAGCCATCACTTGGCGACGCTCAAAAATGCCGGGTTGGTGACCGACGAGCGCCATGGCCAAAACATCGTATACAGCTTAAACACCACCGTCATGCAGGATTTAATTGGCTGGTTTATGGGCTTTACAAACACTGAAGGTGATAAGGATGAATAACGAAAACAAGGGCATTCACCCCACGGGGGTATCGTCGCGCGTGTGGATTGCGCTGGTCGCTCTGTGTGTCGCCAATGTCGTAGCGCACCTCATGGTGATGCCGAGCTTGCCTGCGCAGATTCCCACGCACTGGGGCGCGAACGGCGCCGTCGACGGTTGGGGTCCTAGCTGGATGGCCTCCGCGCTCGGCGCGCTGCCTCTGGCGCTTCTCGCAATGTTCTGCGTGGTGCCGCGCATCGACCCCAAAGGCGAGGCATATCGAACCTCGGGCAAGTTCTATCAGGGCTTCGTAATCGCCTTCACCTTGTTCATGTGCGCCATAAGCTGGCTGGGAGAGCTTACGGTCTGGGGCGTGGTGCCGGCGGTCGGTTCGGTTAACGTGCTGATTTCCGGTGTTGTCGGTTTGCTGTTCATCGGCGTAGGCAACTACTTGCCGCGTGTGAAGCAGAACTATACGCTCGGTATCAAGACACCTTGGGCGCTTGCCGATCCCGAGAACTGGCGCCGTACGCAGCGTTTTGGCGGCGCCTGCTTTATGGTGCTGGGTATTGGCCTGATTGTGATGGGCGTGGCAGGCAGCGTGCTTTCGAGTGAAGTCGTCGCCGCGGTGATTGCGGTTCTGGCGTTTGGTTCGGTTGGAGCCGTCTACGTCTACTCGTATCTGTTGTGGCGCAAATCGCAGCGAGCCGCTCGTTAAGGTTGCGGAAAACTAGCGTACGCAGTTCATAGTATGTTCCGGGGGACTTTTCCCAGGTAGTATTAGGGGGTGTGGGCAACCATGCCCCTTTTTCGTTTAGTTTCAGAGCTGGTTACCTCATTTCGTTTCCACTAAAACGAAAACAAGAATAGGGAAACAGCAGGTAGAAAGGATAAAACAGGCAAATGGCGGAGTTTATCTACCAGATGTATCAGGCTCGCAAGGCTCATGGCGACAAGGTGATCCTTGACGACGTGACCTTGAGCTTCTATCCCGGTGCCAAGATCGGCGTCGTGGGCCCCAACGGTATGGGCAAGTCGACCCTGCTCAAGATCATGGCCGGTATCGAGGAGGTCTCCAACGGCGATGCCAGGCTCACTCCCGGCTACACCGTGGGCATTCTGCAGCAGGAGCCGCCTCTCGACAACGACAAGACCGTCATCGAGAACGTGCGCATGGCGTTTGGCGACATGATCGCAAAGGTCGATCGCTTCAACAAGATCGGCGAGGAGATGTGCGACCCGGATTGCGACATGGACGCCCTCATGGCCGAGATGGGCAAGCTCCAGGACGAGATCGATGCCGCCGACGGCTGGGATATCGATTCCAAGCTCGGCCAGGCCATGGACGCCCTGCAGCTGCCCGATTCCGACATGCCGGTCAACGTGCTTTCCGGCGGCGAGCGCCGCCGCGTGGCCCTGTGCAAGCTGCTGCTCGAGGCTCCCGATCTGCTGCTGCTCGACGAGCCCACGAACCACCTGGACGCCGAGTCGATCCTGTGGCTCGAGCACTTCCTGCACAACTACCAGGGCGCGGTGCTTGCCGTCACACACGATCGGTACTTCCTGGATAACGTTGCCGAGTGGATCTGCGAGGTCGACCGCGGTCACCTTTATCCCTACAAGGGCAACTACTCCACGTATCTGGAGACCAAGGCCGCCCGTATCGAGGCTCAGGGTAACCGCGACGCCAAGCTCGCCAAGCGCATGGAGGCCGAGCTCGAGTGGGTGCGCAGCTCGCCCAAGGCCCGTCAGGCAAAGAACAAGGCCCGTCTGGCTCGCTACGAGGAGATGGAGGCCGAGGCACGCGCAAGCCAGAAGCTCGATTGGACCGACATCCGTATTCCTGTGGGCCCGCGTCTGGGCAATAAGGTACTCGAGGCTCATCACCTGCACAAGGAGTTCGACGGTCGCGTGCTCATCGACGACCTCTCGTTCACCCTGCCGCGCAACGGCATCGTGGGCGTGATCGGCCCCAACGGTGTCGGTAAGACCACGCTGTTCAAGACCATCGTGGGCCTGGAGCCGCTGACTTCGGGCGAGCTCGAAGTGGGCGAGACCGTCAAGATCAGCTACGTCGACCAGAACCGCTCCGGCATCGACTCCGACAAGAACCTGTGGGAGGTCGTCTCGGACGGCCTGGACCACATGATGGTCGGCGAGACCGAGGTCCCGAGCCGCGCCTATGTGGCGAGCTTTGGCTTTAAGGGTCAGGACCAGCAGAAGCGCGCCGGCGTGCTCTCCGGTGGCGAGCGCAACCGTCTGAACTTGGCGCTTACGCTCAAGCAGGGCGGCAACCTGCTGCTCCTCGACGAGCCCACGAACGACCTCGACGTCGAGACGCTGTCCTCGCTCGAGGCGGCGCTGCTCGAGTTCCCGGGCTGCTCGGTGGTCATTAGCCACGATCGTATGTTCCTGGACCGCGTTGCCACGCACATCCTGGCGTGGGAGGGCACCGATGAGAACCCGGGCAACTGGTATTGGTTTGAGGGTAACTTCGAGGCCTATCAGGCCAACCGCATCGAGCGCCTGGGCGAGGACGCAGCCCAGCCGCATCGTATTCACCGCAAGCTCACGCGTGACTAGTAGCAAGTAGAAAGGCCGCCAGCAAGGGCGGCCTTTCTTGTAGCAATTGCACTGCAGCTATGCCCTGGCTGCTGGTTTGATTCATAATCAAAGTCATCTCTTTGGGATTAAAGCCCGTTTTTGCTATGAGTGATTTTCTAATTCCGTTTAAAACGTAAAGACGTATTGGGTTACAAGGACATAAGCAAATCGAATTGAAATATAACCAGTGCTGTAACGTTACAAAAAAGGTTATAGAATAGGAGTATCTTATAAGTCGCTCCTCTATCCTCTAGAAAGAAGAACATATGCTTTCGCGTCGTCGTTTTCTGCAACTTGTCGCGTCTTCAATTGTCGCCTTGGCCGCACGTCCGAAAGAGGTTTTTGCTTCGACGGGCAATATTGATGGTGAGCAGATACAATTTACTTCAGAAATTGCGCAAGAGCTTGCCGATAAATATATAAAGGGACTCCTCGGCTCTTCGTATACGCCTTCTGACCCTATTCCTTTTGTAGACGTTGATGGGTCCCCGCTTGGCTACATTGTTCCGGTTGTGACATTCAATAGAGCCGCGGGCTATTTGGTTTTAGATGCTTCAGATGATGAAATACTTACGGGATATCGTTTTGGAGATGGCTTAGTCAGCCCTATGGATCGGGGAGGAGATCTTGGTGTTGAGTCTTATTCTTTCAATAACCCAGTCGTAATGATCAATCCATTCGAATTCGGTGTGCAATCTTTGGACGGTTCAATAACAACAAATTGCGGACGAACAATCCCGGCTGTTTCCATAGAAGGACGGCCTGTCGTTTTATCGAATAAACCTTCAAGCTGGAACGATGTCGTAATTTACGCAACTCAAATGCAGGATTACACAGTATCTGGATTTCGTTCCATTTCTCAGTTTATGTCATATGATGAAAGCGAGATTAAGAGGCTTACTGCCCACTATGCTTGTATGGTGACAGCATTTTCGAACGTTGCGGAACTGTATGGCATTGCCAATTTATATAGCGACCCTTCGCAATATATGCAGATATGGAATTACACCAATACCCATGCTCTTTCCGATGAAGAACAGACTGTTCCCGGCGTTGTTTTGGGCGGAACGCCGATATCAACCTGTGCAACGGGGTTTACAAATTACTGCGCAAGCAGAGGAAGTACTCTTATCGCCCGCACTGTCTCCTCTCCGGCTATCGCGAGCATTCAAAATGAGATTAACTCTAATAGACCGAATGTTTTACATGCGAGTTTGTACAACGGATCAGCCCATTCTGTAACAGCGGAGGCTTACGCCACACTTACTGGTAAGAAAACTGGAGAGACAAGGCAGATGATTGGCATAGCGGACGGCTGGAATTCATCTTTATCCTTCCTGAAGTATGATCAGAGCTATTATGCGTGGACTTATGGAACGACTTTTTCGAAGTAGGGCGATTCGTCTAGCTCTGTCTTTGGTGCTGATGGCTTCATTGGTGGGCTGTTCAACAAAGGAAGAGATATCGCGCGGAGGTTCCGGAGAAGTGACTGCGACAGACTCAGGTTCATTAGAAATAGCTGGCGGGCATGCCGATGTGATGTTACAAGGAAAAGGCGTGCTTAGGTCGATTGATGCTGAAGACGCTGTCTGCTCAATAGAGGATTTGAAGACAGGTGAAACTGCATCGTACCGAGTTTCAGATAATGCTGCGAATATGATTGAGTCGATACCGACTGGAGCGCAGGTTTCTTTTAGATACTTTGCTCCGCAACTTGAGGATGAGCTTGCTTCTCTGGTGTCTATATGCGCCGATGACAACTAAAAGGCCTGAATTCAAACGGCCTCGGATGGTCAATTGGCTATCCGAGGCCGTTTTTTACTCGACCGGGGCTTCGACCTTGTCGATGGCCCAGGTGGCTCCGAGGCCGCCGGTGGTGTTGCGGCGAATGCGTACGGTGACTTCGTGGCGTTTGCCGGCCTGTGTGTAGCGCAGGGGGAAGCTCGCGCGGTTACGGCCGGCCTCGATGGTACCGCGCTCGCGAGCGATCCAGTAGTACTCGCCGACGATGCCGAGGGTGTCGGCGCCGTAGGGGAGATAAGTCGACAGCTGGTGCAGCAGCGGGCTAGGGCAGAAGACCTCGGTCGCGAAATCGATGGGGAAGTCCCCGGGGATGGTCGGTGCTGCGGGAGCGGGGGCCGGTGCTGAATTGGGGACCGGAGTCGGTGCAGGTGTGGGAGCCTGGTCACAGGCGGGTGCGGATGCGGACTCAATGACAAGTGCAGACTCAGATGCCGCTTCTGGCTTAGCTATGGAATCTGTCGGTTCCACGGAGATGGACGTGTCTTCGGTCCCGGTTTTGGCATCGGCCTGCGGAGTGTCCTCTGCCTCGACGTTCGGCTTGGCCTCGACCGGCGTGGATACCATGGTGGTGATGCCGGCGTTGGCGTTCTCGGGGTCGTAGACAACCGTGAGCGAGATGGCAGGCTGGGGCGCCTCGGGCTCCGGTGCTGCCTCGGCAGCATCTTGATCCGCGAGCTCGTCGGACTGATTGTCCTCGGTGTTGTCGCCAAAGACATCGTGGTTCTGGAACACGGGCGCCTCGGGCTGGCCAGCCGCCTCTTCGGTTGTCGACTTGGATGCCTCGTTGAGCTCCGCAGTGGCTTCCTGCTCGGATATGACTTCGGGATCGGTCGTGGCGGCGATTTCGGTTTCGGCCTCTGCTGTTACTCCAATAGCGACTTCGATCTCTGTCTCGGGTTCGGGTTCCGGCACGGCTCCAACCATGGCTTCGGGCTCGGGACGCTTAACGTGCTTGGGGCGCACGGCCTTCAGGTCCTTCTTGCCGCGCTTCTTCTTTTTGTAGGACTGCTTGGCGCCCTTGGTAGCCTTGCGCTTGTCCTCGTCCTTGGCAAGGGCGGCATCCCATGCCTCGTTGGCGATGACGGTGGCATACAGGCGGCCGCCTTTGAAGACGGTCAGCTTAATGCAGTCGTTAAGCTCCTCGAGCAATTCGCGCGTGGACTCGAAGCCCAGGTCATAAGCAGTCATGTCGTCTGCGGCGAGCGCCTCCTCGACCTGTGTCATAAATGTTTGCTTGCCGCATCCAATCGCATCGCGCAGCAGGCGATACAGATAGATGTGGTTGCCCAGCGCAAGCGTGGGCCTAACTATTGTCTTGCTCATGGCAAATCTCCTCTTTACATATGTAAAGCATCTTACCATCGCAGAGCGTTCGCCATGGCGGCGCCCAAGGCAAACAGGCGCGAACCGCTGTCGATTCGTGCCCGTTGTACAGGTTGCCTATCTGGGGATGCAGTGCCTAGTTGCCCGATGTCGTGCCTTGGCTTGAGCTGTCAGATGCCGTGCCGGACGCGGTTCCGCTCGAGCTGTTGGTGTTGCTGTTGTCGGTAGATCCCGTACTCGGTGTATTGCCATTCGCCTGGTCGCCCGTGCTCGGTTGAGAGCCGTCAGTCGTTTGGCTTGAGTCAGTCGTGCCGGATTGCGTGCCGCTGTTGTTCGCAGAGGAATCGACGCCCTGCGATTGGTTTTGGGTGTTCGAGGACGAATTGGCAGAGGTGGAACTGTCTTGCGTGTCGTCCGTCTGCGTCTGCTGATCTTGAGACTGGGTGTTGTCATTTGCATCGCTCTCGGTCGTACGCGACGAAAGGATTGGCTCGGGGCGCTCGCCCAGGCCCTCACCGGCAGTGGTGATAAGGATGGCGCCGGCGCAAGCGATGACCGCGACGATGGCGATGGCGATCGAGAAGACGATGACCTTCTTTTGCGTCTGGCTGCGCTCAGCCGCCGCCTTGGCGCGCAGGCTGTTGGGAGCGACGCGCGCCGTGGTCGCGCGTCCCACAGCCTGGCGCATCTCCTGCGTTGTTGCGGCGCCACCTAGGTGTTCCTCGACATTGGGCTCAACGGGCTCGTAGGCGCCGGTAGGGTAGTCGACAGCGGCATGAGTGCCCTTGATTGCTTCGGCGCTGGCGGAGATAAAGTGGCGATAGACCTGCGAGGACACAACAGTGATGACTGAGCTCACAGCGGCACCAATCACCGAGCCGGCAATGCCGATCTTTGAAGCAAGCGCCACGCTCGTGGCGGCAGCTGCGGCGCCGGCGATGATCTGGGGAATGGAAATGTCATCGAACAGGCCCTTTTTGGGCGCGATGGCCATGGTCTGTCCGATGGAATGGTTCTCGTGCACGCCGTTGTTGAGCGATGCCGGCGTCATGACGCGCGTGCGCGGCGCGTCGGTGTACTTGGTTGTCATACGGGGTCCTCCCGGTTCGTTTAGTGCTGCGACAGGTTGTTCAGCCCTCAGGGTACCCAGTCGGTGTGAACCGGAGATGGATTCGCCCGCAACACCATCAACTCACCAAAGCGCGAAACTTCTTCTCAGGCTGATCGAATGAAGACGGGGCGAATCGTTCGGATGTCGAAAGGAAGGTTGACCGGATTTGAAATCCCGTGGAATAATCGGGCTCGCGGCGCTGTTGCTTGCGCCGGGTAGGGAGCGTCATGAAAATCCTTAAGCGGATCAACAACAATACGGTTATCTGCGTAAACGCCAAGGGCCGTGAACTCGTGGCAATTGGCCGCGGTATCGGGTTTCCCAATGGCCCCGATGAGGTCACACTCGATAAGATCGAGCGAACCTTCTACGGTGTCGACTCGCGCTACCTAGCGCTGCTCGACGAGATCGATCCTCAGGTGATGGAGTTCTCCGCCCAGATTGCCGATATCGCTCGCTCCAACATCTCGCGCGAGCTCTCGGCAAACCTTCCCTTTACCATGGCCGACCATATCGCTTTTGCCATCAAGCGCTGCCGCGAGCATATGTTTGTGCAGATGCCGCTTTCCTATGACGTGCAGCAGATGTACCCCATCGAGTACAAGATCGCCCAGTTCGCGCTCGAGGGCATCAATCGCGGCTTCAACGTTAAGATGCCGCGGGGGGAGGCGAGCGGTATCGCGCTCTGCATCGTCAACAGCGTGGTCGCCTCGTCTTCAAAGGCCAAATCCAATACGGTGCGTAAGGACGAGGTGATGCTCGAGAACTTCACCAAGATCATCGAGTCCGAGCTGGGGGTTTGTGTGGACCGCGACGGCTTTGACTTTTGCCGCTATGCCACACACGTGCGCTACCTGCTGGAGCGCGTGCAGACAGGAGAGCCCCTCAACACGGAGAACGGTGCGCTCTATGGGCCGCTTTGCGAGCAGCATCCCGATGTGGCCGTGTGCGTCGACCGCATGGCCGCGCTTATCGAAGAACGCTTTGACGCCGCGCTCGCCGATGAAGAGAAGGTCTACCTGATGCTCCATGTCAATCGCGTCTGCGCGGGATCCAGGTCCTGATTGACCGTTCATCGCCGAAATTCGACCGTTTGCCGGTTTCGACTTTCGTAAAAGCATCTGTTGGATGTAGTTTCGTAGTCACATAAGGTGTTATTCGAGAAGAGCCTCGAAGCATGACGTAGACAGTTCCCTGTCCGCTTTGTGCTTTGGGGCTCTTCTGTTTTTGTCTTCTTCTTGCTTTTCTCGATTTGCCTCGTGTCAGGCCTGCCGTAATCGGTTCTTCGCGTGTGCGCAAACGGGAAGACAGAAAAGCAAGGGAGTTCAGCTATGACTGACAATAAGAAAATCGCCGCGGACGTGCTCGAGGCCGTCGGTGGCAAGGAGAACGTGACGTTTGTTGCGCACTGTATGACGCGCCTGCGTTTTAACCTCAAAGATATCGATGCCCCCGATATCAAAGAAGTGAAGAAGATTGGCGGTGTGTTGGGTGCTCAAATCTCCGGAGGGCAGTTCCAGGTAATCGTGGGCCAAAACGTGCCCAAGGTTTATGACGAGCTCTGCAAGATCGGCGGCTTTGCCAAGCAGGACGCCATCGACGAGAACCTTGATGCTCCTAAGCAGAAGCTCACACCTAAGGTTATTGGCAATAACATCCTCAACTACCTGTCAAGCTCCATGGTGCCTATGATCCCCGTCCTAATGTGTGCTGGCCTGTTCAAGACCGTAGCGGTGGTGCTGGGACCTACGATGGCGGGCGTGCTGTCCGACACAAGCGACCTTTATGTTCTGATGAACATGGTTTATGACGCAGCGTTCTATTTTATCCCCATCTACCTTGGCTATAATGCGGCTAAGAACATTGGCGTAACGCCTGTCCTCGGTGCCTTTATGGGCGGCATTCTTATCGACCCGACCATGATTCAGCTTGCGACCGATGGAGCTCAGTTCTCCGTTTATGGCATTCCTTGCGTCGCCGCAAACTACACAAAGACGGTCCTTCCCATTCTTCTGTCCGTGTGGGCGATGAGTTATATCGAGCGCTTCTTCCGCAAATATGTGCCAGATACCCTTTCAACGGTTTTCGCGCCTTTCCTTACCATGGTCGTCGCTGTTCCTGTGTCTCTCTGCGCTCTCGCCCCTGTTGGTTCATGGGCCGGTAATGCCCTCGCCGCCGGTTTTGAGTTCCTTGGTACTTCCGGTGGTATCGCCGCCATCCTCGGAGGAGGTATTCTGGCGGGTCTTTGGTGCCCAATGATTATTACCGGCATGCATGTGGCGGTTGCGATGATTGCCATCGCTAACTATATGACTGTGGGAACCGACAGCTTTGTTTTGGTTGCGACGGGCGTTAGCCTTTGGGCGACCTTCGGCTGCGAGGTGGCGACCTGGCTCAAGCTGTGCGATAAAGACGAGAAGAGCATGGCATTCGGCTATTTGGTCGCAAACATTGTCGGAGGCGTCGGCGAGCCTTTCATCTACGGCATGATGCTGCGCTATCGCCGCGTGTTTGTCTGGAAGATTATCGGATCCTTTGTTGCCGGTGCGCTTGCAATCGCTCTCGGAGCCACGGTTTATACTGCCGGCGCGGCATCCAACTTCTTGGAGTTCCTCGCGTTTGCGGGCGGCGGGACCCAGAATCTCATCAACTTTGGAATCGCTGCTGGTGCAGGCTTCCTTGTGAGCGCCTTGGGCACGTATTTCCTGGGCTTTACGGCGGATGAGCTCGAGAATGGTCCCGTTTCCGAGCGTTAAGTTTTCTACGGCCTGCGTGTGGCAGGACGCATTGGAAGGGCGTCCATGACGCCCTTCTCTTTTTGTATTTCTATTTCCGATGTTTGGGCGGCGTGTGCCGCGAAGAGTTGGAGTTGGAATGAACATAGAGTTTGGAATCTCGAAGATTGACGTAACACCCCAGTCTCCTTGCCGCATGGGCGGCTACAACAGAAAAGGTGCCTGGACGGATGTTCTTGATCCTATTGAGGTCAACGCTAGCGCTGTCTGTGTTGATCTTGTCCCGTTTATTCTTATCGAGCTCGATTCAATAATGGTGTCGAAAGATTTTTCCCTTTCGGTCAAGAACGCCGTATCGTCAAAAACGGGCATCGATTCGAGCAATATCGTCGTCGCATGCATTCATACCCATTCTGCACCATGCTATTTTAAGCTTGCCTACGAGGACACGTTACCTGAAACCGAATTGACGAGTGATTTGATTGGCTTGGCTACCGAGGCGGCGGTATCTGCATGGGCGTCCAGGTCGAAGGCGACCGTATCGATGGAGATGTTAGGCATCGAGGGACTGTACGGGAATCGAAATGTTCAGGGCGGTCCGGCCGATAAACAGGTAAGTATTTTCTCGTTTGAGGACGCTCAAGGTGGTCGCCCAATTGGAAAAATGCTGTTCATGTCCGCTCATCCTACCATCCTTAATGGGAAAAGCGCCGTCCTCTCTGCTGATTTGATTGGGCATGTCAGGCAGCGTTTGGAGAGGAAATATGGCTGTCCTGTACTTTGCGTCAACGGAACGTGCGGGGATGTGTCGACGCGTTTCTATCGGCAAGGGGAGGGAGTTGCCGAACTCGAGCGTACGGCTAACGAACTTTGCGCTCAAATTGAATCCAAGCGTGAGCGCGCGGCACTCAGAGTTGATACCCCGCGTTGGGGCTCTATCAGCATGAAGAGTGTCTACGATGCAAAAACAGATCCGGATTGGATCGAGATGACCAATCGGATAGAGGCTATGGATGCGAGCCCGATGCGAGACTTTCTCCTTAAGCGGCAACAGCTTAAGCTCTCGATGGGGAAAATCGAGCTTGAGCTTCCGAGCCAGTTTGCGGTAATTGGTAACTGCATTTTTATCACGATGCCATGCGATACGTGTAGCACATTAGGCTTGGATTTTAAGAGGGCGTTTAGCCAATACAACGTCTTTGTTATCGGCTATGCGAACACGTACTGCAACTACCTTGTGCCTCAGGAAGACTACGGCAAGTATTTTGAAACCTACAACTCGCGAACGCCGCGCGGGGTTGCCGATGCGTTCGTTGCGCGAATCATTCAGGCGGTCGGTGCCGCGCTATAGCAGGCGCTATAGACCATCGTGGTAGATGAACCGGTCAGGATTATACGGAGCATGTATTGTGTCAATCATTGAACCTCTCATCCAACAAGTCCTTATCATGTTTTTGCTCATGGGAATGGGCTACGCTCTAAACCGCTTGGGCATATTGAGCGAGCAGGCTGCAATAGAATTCGGAAAGTTGCTCATCAACCTTGTGATTCCCGCAATCATTCTCAAATCATTTTGGATCGAGTATTCGTTTCAGAGGATGTATGAGTTGGGAATGACCTTAATGCTGTCGGCGGCGATGTTGTTGCTCGCTTGCGTTGTTGCCCGCCTGTTGTTCAGGGCCCGTCCCATCGACATTTTTGCTGCGGCATTCTCGAATGCTGGATTTGTGGGAATACCCCTTGTTGAAGCGGCGCTTGGAAAAGATGCCGTGTTTTTCATCACGTGCATGATCGCTCTTCTCAATGCCATGCAATGGACATATGGGCAGTATCTGCTGTCGGGGTCTAAAAAATGTATGAGTCCTAAAGCGATCCTGACAAGTCCAATGGTCATGGCTTTATTGGGCGGTTTCTTGATTTTTATCCTTCGTGTCCCAACGGTCCCTCTGGCACAGTCAGTGCTTTCGTATATCTCGGGGCTCAACACTCCGCTAGCAATGATGACTCTCGGTATCTATCTTGCTCAGTCTGATTTGATGGCGCTCCTGAGGGCGAAAAGCTTGTTTGCCGTCTCATCGGTCAGGCTGCTTGTCATTCCGATTCTTTCGCTCCTGTTCCTATGTCTCTTTCCATGTGATAGGTCAATTAAGATGGCGCTGCTGATTGCGGCTGCGACCCCCACCGGCGCGAATGTAGCTATCTTTGCCCAGCAGCATAATAAGGACTATCGATATGCATGTGGAACAGTCTGTGTTACCACCCTTCTGTCTATGTTCACTATGCCAGCGATAGTGTCCTTGTCTCAGCTAGTGTTCTAGGCGCTATGCCACGCATCTGCGGATGAACGCTTCGTGGCGGTCGATTATGGCCGGGGCCCAACAATCCGGACCGCCGTCGATCGTGCTGGCAACAGATGCCATCAACTCATCAAGGGGGCTTGCTATCATTGGTGCACTAGCTTGATGCTAAACTGAATTAATGATTGCGAGGTGGTTTACGTGATGTACCCGTATATGACATTCGAAGATGGTACCGAGGTCATTCATTCTGACCTGATCACAGATGGCGATATCGAAAAGGTCATCGTGCATTTTGAACGACCGACGGCAGAGGGTTTCGACTCCGCTCGTTGCGAGCTGCCTTCTTACAATTGGACCATGTGGGAGGGGCGTTTTACCGACGAGGAGAAGCGAGGTTTTGAGACTTTTCTGAGCAATAACGCCCATCTGCTGTATCGCTACGCCGCAAACGGAGGAGCTAAAGTTGCCTAGCCTTTTTCTTATTGGCGGCTATCGGGTCTTCTTTTGGTCCAATGAAGCGGGCGAGCCAATCCATGTCCATGTTTGCAAGGGGGCGCCTTCAGATAACTCGGCCAAAATCTGGCTGACTCGAAGAGGTGGCTGCATTGTCGCTAATAACAAAGCGAAGATCCCCCGGAGCACGCTTGATGACCTCTGTGAAATCATCGCCGCTCAGCATGAATTGATTTGCTCTAAATGGAAGGCATTTTTCCTTGTGGACGAGATCTCGTTCTACTGCTAAACGTCATCCCGGCTTCTCTTTTCCAATTTTAATCATGAGCTTGTCCCATCTGTGCTGATTGAACTTGACAGTACAATGGAGGCGGACTATATCGCCGCCGCTCGTTGCGGCTAACGGATGTGCTGGAGCTCGCATGAACGATTTTCTAAACGGTCAAGTTGAGAACGACGGTTTTTTGCGCGTGGCAGCGGCCTCGCCCAAGATTCGCGTGGCCGATGTTGAGGGCAATGCCGAGGTTGCGCTGGCGGCTGTTCGCGAGGCTACCGAGTGCGGCGTTCGTGCGCTCGTGCTGCCCGAGCTTAACCTGACTGGTTATACCGCGGCTGATCTGTTCCATAACCGCACGCTGCTGCACGCCTGCGAGGCGGCGCTGGTGCGCATCCTCGATGAAACGCGTGAGTTGCCGATCGTCTTTACTGTTGGCTTGCCCGTTGCGGTGACCGAAAACATCTACAATTGCGCGGCCGTGTGCTGCGCGGGCGAGCTTTTGGGCCTTACGGCCAAAAAGTATCTGCCCAACTACGGTGAGTTCTACGAGCGCCGCTGGTTTGCTCCGGCGCCCGCCGATCCCGTGTGGGTTGAATTTGCCGGTCAAGGTCCGGTGCCGCTTGGCTCGGGACTTGTCTACCGCTGTTGTGATGAGGGTGCCGAGGACCTAGTGCTGGGCGTCGAGGTCTGTGAGGACCTGTGGGTGCCGGCGCCCCCTTCGACCGAGATGGCGCTTGCCGGTGCCACGGTGATCCTCAACCCGTCAGCCTCGGACGAGATCATCGGCAAGGCAGATTACCGTCGCAGCCTCATCTCCAACCAGAGCGCACGCCTGTACTGCGCCTATGCCTACGCAGACGCGAGCGAGGGCGAGTCCACGACCGACATGGTCTTTGCGGGCGAGAACCTTATCTACGAAAACGGCTCCAAGCTTGCCGCGACCAGGCTTCTCACCTGTGACATGGCCATCGCCGACGTCGATCTTGACCGTCTGGTTGCCGAGCGCCGTCGCTCGACGACGTGGACACGCGCCGACGATGCGCCGGAGGCCACGACTGTTGAGTTTTCGTTTGAGGGCGTGTTGGCCGAAGAACCCGTCCTGCGCGATGCCTGCGATATCGACCGCGTTTTCCCGCGTGCACCTTTTGTGCCGGCCGACCATGGCGACCTGGCCGAGCGTTGTGAGACCATCCTTGACCTGCAGACCGCCGGCCTCAGGACCCGCCTTGCCCATACGGGCACCAAGGCTGCAGTCATCGGTCTTTCGGGCGGCCTGGATTCCACGCTGGCACTGCTCGTGACGGTGCGTGCCTTCGATGCACTGGGGCTGCCGCGCACGGGTATCACGGCGGTCTCCATGCCTGGCTTTGGCACGACGCATCGCACTAAGTCCAATGCCGAGTCGCTCGCGCGCGACCTGGGCGTGAGCTTCCGCGAGGTTTCGATTCACGCGGCCGTGGAGCAGCACTTCAAGGACATTGAGCACGATCCGTCCGTGCAGGACGTGACCTACGAGAACAGCCAGGCCCGCGAGCGCACGCAGATTCTGATGGATCTGGCCAACCAGGCTGGCGGCTTTGTCATCGGCACCGGCGACCTGTCGGAGCTGGCGCTCGGCTGGGCTACGTACAATGGCGACCATATGAGCATGTACGCCGTCAACGCGAGCGTGCCCAAGACGCTCGTGCGTCATCTGGTTCGCTATGCGGCCGATGTCTTTGGCGGGCGTATTGCCGAGGTCTTGCTCGACATCCTCGATACGCCGGTGTCCCCTGAGCTTCTGCCGCCGACGGGCGATGGCGAGATTGCCCAGAAGACCGAGGATTTGGTGGGCCCGTACGAGCTGCACGACTACTTCCTCTACTACCTGCTGCGTTTTGGCTTTGAGCCGGGCAAGATCTACCGCATGGCGCTCAAGAGCTTTGAGGGCGTCTACGACGCCAAGACCGTCCGCACGTGGCTGCGTACGTTCTACCGTCGCTTCTTTGCTCAGCAGTTTAAGCGCAGCTGCCTGCCCGATGGTCCCAAGGTGGGCTCGGTGACGCTTAGCCCGCGCGGCGATTGGCGCATGCCGAGCGACGCCAGCTCGCGTCTGTGGCTCGCACAGATCGACGCGCTCAATCCCATTGACTAAGGTTGGCTAAATTGAACCAATATAGGGGTTGCAAGCGGTACACTTTTGCAATCTGATGGCCCGTATCGCGCGGCGCTCTTGTCGGAGCGCCGCGTTTTTTATATCGAAAGGTGGCACCATGCAGGCATCGCAGCGTCTCGACCGCTTTGGCGCGGAGGTCTTCGCCTCGCTCAACAACA
>UREE01000052.1 GCA_900546825.1 uncultured Collinsella sp.
ACGGCGGGGGTGCACGGGTGTTTCACACACCCCCGCCGTCGCTTCTATCGCATCGTTGAAAGGATGCAACCATGCTGCTACCCGATTCCAAGACCGAGCTCGTCCGCCGTGGCAACAAGGTCGTTTACGACCTGGGCGACAAGATTGTCAAGGTCTTTAACGAGACCAAGCCTGTCTCCGACGTGTTCAACGAGGCTTTGAATCTTGCCCGCATCAATGAGTGCGGCATCCGCAGCCCCAAGGCTCTCGAGGTTTCCCAGCTCGAGAACGCCAACGGCTGGGCGCTCGTGACCGAGAAGGTTCCGGGCACCACCCTTGCCGAGAAGATGACTGCCGAGCCCCAGCGCTTTGGTGAGTATCTCGAGATGTTCGTCGACCTCCAGATCGAGATCCACGGCTACACCTCCCCGCTGCTCAACCGTCAGCGCGACAAGTTCGCCCGCATGATCGACAGCCTTGATCAGCTCAATGCCACCACGCGCTACAACCTTCAGGAGCGTCTGGACGGCATGACCAAGGAGTTCAAGGTCTGCCACGGCGACTTCAACCCCTCCAACGTCATCGTCGGCGACGACGGCCAGCTCTATGTGTGCGACTGGGCACACGCCACCCAGGGCTCCCCTGCTGCCGACGTTGCCACCACCTACCTGCTCTTCGCCCTCAACAGCAAGGATCAGGCCGAGGCCTACCTGGAGCTCTACTGCGACCGCGCCGACATGCCCATGCAGGTCGTGCGTCAGTGGACGAGCATCGTCGCCGCTTCCGAGCTCGCTCGTAAGCGCAACGTGAACGATGAGTTCCTGAAGAACTGGATCGACGTCGTCGATTATCAGTAATATCTGAGCGATTTATTTCGCATCGGAGGCACAAGAAAACCCCGCAGCTCATATGGGCTGTGGGGTTTTCCTTTACCCATCGAGTTTATTCACGCAACAAAATAGACTGCTCCGCATCTCTTCCTAAGAGAGATACGGAGCAGTCCCGCAATTACATCTAATAGCAGAAACGTCGATTAACGGCGGGCCGCCTTAACAAGCTCGGCAACCTTGGCGACGACCTCGTCAATCGCCACGTCCTCGCGCTCGCCCGTGGCACGGTCCTTGAGCTCAACGGTGCCATTCTTAAGGCCACGCTTGCCAAGCACCACCTGATACGGGAATCCCATAAGGTCGTTATCGGCAAACTTGAAGCCGGGACGCTCGTCACGGTCGTCGACGACGACCTCGATACCCTCGGCGCACAAGCCCTCGACGATTTGGTCGCAGACGGTTGCGCACTCCTCCTTCTTGGGATCGAGCGGAATCACAGCGACCTCGTACGGGGCAACGGAAACCGGCCAGACGATACCGTGCTCGTCGTTGTGCTGCTCCACGACGGCAGCAAGCGAGCGGGACACGCCCACGCCGTAGCAACCCATGATAAGCGGCTTCTCCTTGCCGTCCTCGTCCATAAAGGTGGCACCCATGGCCTCGGAGTACTTGGTGCCCAGCTGGAACACCTGAGAGACCTCGATGCCGCGGGCAGCAGAGAGCGGCTTGCCGCAGTGCGGGCAGGGATCGCCGGCAACGACGGTGACCAGATCTGCCCACTCATCGACGGTAAAGTCGCGCTCGGGGCAGGCACCGGTAAAGTGATAATCGACCTCGTTGGCACCGCAGGCCCACTGCTTGGACTCGCGCAGGCTCTCGTCGCACACCAGACGGATGCCCTCGGGCAAGTTAACCGGTCCGATAAAGCCCTTGTGCAGACCGTAGGTCTGAAGCTCCTCGTCCGTCATCATGCGATAACCCTTGCCAAAGACATGCTCGGCCTTGCAGTCGTTGAGCTCATGATCGCCCGGGACGATGGCCACGACAGGCTTGCCCTCGGCATCGATGAGCGCCAGGGACTTGCGCGTGCCGTTCTCGGGGAACCCAAAGAACTTAGCAACGGCCTCAATGGTGCCCATGCCCGGAGTCTCGACCTTGGTAAGCGTACCGTCACCGGGACCCTCAGTCACGACGACCTTGGTGCTTGCAGCCTCATCATCGGCGGCAAAACCGCAGTCATCGCAATAGACGAGAGAAGCCTCGCCGGCGTCGGCCAAAGCCATGTACTCGACGGAGGTATCGCCACCGATCTCGCCGGAGTCGGCAACGACGGGCAAGGCCTTGATGTAGCAGCGCTCGCAAATGTTAGCGTAGGCCTGCTTCATCTTGTCATACTCCTCCTGCAAGCTCTCCTGCGTGGCGGAGAAGCTGTAGGCATCCTTCATGATGAACTCGCGACCGCGCATCAGGCCAAAACGGGGACGGAACTCGTCGCGGAACTTATCCTGGATGTGATAGAGGTTCACTGGCAGCTGCTTATAGGAGCGCAGCTCGTTGCGCACCAGGGCCGTGACGGTCTCCTCGTGCGTGGGGCCCAGCACGAACTCGCGACCATGACGGTCGTCAAAGCGCACAAGCTCCTTGCCATAGGCATCGATACGGCCGGACTCACGCCACAACTCGGCGTCGACCATAATGGGCATCATAAGCTCCTGGGCGCCGGCGGCGTCCATCTCGTCGCGCACGATGTTCTCAATCTTGCGAATCGAGCGCCATGCGAGCGGCAGGTAGGAATACAGACCGGCGGCCTCCTTGCGGATCATGCCGGCACGGAGCAGCAGGCGGTGGCTGGCGAGCTCAGCGTCCGCCGGATCCTCTTTAAGCGTCGGCGCATAGAGCTTAGACATATACATTGCTCGGGTCATTTATTTCTCCTCAATAAGCTTGTCGACCTCTGCCATAAGCGCGTCGACAATTTGGTCCTCAGCTACTTTACCAATGATCTGGCCATGCGAAAAGAGCAAGGCCTGACCACGTCCGCAAGCAACGCCCAGGTCGGCATCAGAAGCCTCACCGGGGCCATTAACGGCACATCCCATGACGGCAATCGAAAGCGGCGCGGAATAGTTCTTAAGCCGCTCGGTGACCTCCTCGGCGATGGGAATCAGGTTAACCTGGCAGCGGGCGCACGTGGGGCACGAGACAATCTCGGGACCACGGCGACGCAGGCCCAGCGACTGTAGAATTCCCCAGGCGACCGGCGGCTCCTCAACCGGATCGGCCGTGAGCGACACACGCATGGTGTCACCGATGCCTTCGGAAAGCAAGATACCCAAGCCTACAGAGCTCTTGATGGTGCCCTGAAGCTTGGTCCCCGCCTCCGTCACGCCCAGGTGGAGCGGAACATGCGGTATCTCGCGCGACAGGGCGCGATAGGTATCAAGTGTCGTCTGTACGCTATGGGCCTTGGCGGATAGCACGATGTTGGTAAACCCACGGTCCTCAAAGTGCCGCACAAAGCGTTCGCTCGACATCACGAGCTTTTCGGGCTGCGTGAGGTCGTCGCGCTCGGCAATATCTTGCTCAAGCGAGCCCGCGTTCACGCCAATGCGAATCGCGCAGCCCGCGGCACCCGCGGCATCGATGACGGCATCGACCTTAGCCCAATCGCCGATATTGCCGGGGTTGATG
The DNA here is from genome assembly GCA_900546825.1 of uncultured Collinsella sp. GTDB lineage: Bacteria > Actinomycetota > Coriobacteriia > Coriobacteriales > Coriobacteriaceae > Collinsella. The sequence continues at coordinate 3,501 of UREE01000052.1, forward strand.
CGCAGCTTAGAGGCGCCAGCCTCGACAGCGCCAATGGCAAGCTTATGGTTAAAATGGATATCGGCGACGATTGGCACCGGAGACTCGGCACAAATCGTGCGAAAGCCCTCGAGCGCAGCCTCGGTAGGCACGCTCACGCGCACGATATCGCAGCCAGCCTGCGCCAACGCGCACACTTGCGCAAGCGTTGCCTGGGCATCAGCAGTATCGGTGCAGGTCATAGACTGAACCACGACCGGAGCGCCACCACCGATCTGCACGCCGCCCACATGCACGGGGCGCGTCAACTCGCGAGGCAAAGGATGGGATAAAGACAATCCAAACACTCCCCTACAGAATAAATCGAAGGATGTCGGAACGAAGCATATAGACAAACAGCAGTGCAAAGAGCGCGATGCCGACATAGCTGACGATTGTCTGCACTTTGAGCGGCAGCTCGCGGCCCGCAATCTTTTGAATGATCTCGATGACCAGCTTGCCGCCATCGAGCGGTGGGATGGGCAGCAGGTTCATAAAGCCAAGCGAGAACGAAATGAGGGCGGCAAAGGAAAGGAACGTGGCAGGGCCGGCAGCAGCGGCCTGTGAGGACATAACGCTAATACCCACGATCGAAGAAGACTGATCGAGAATCTCCATCGTATGCTGCGGCTGGAGCAGGCGCATCACGCCATCCGCTGTCTGCACGACATAGGAGAACGACAGGCGAGCCGACGTGATGGGGTCTAAACGGACCACCTGCGTAGAGGCATACACACCTAGGCGCTCGTCCTCTTTGAGCGCAACCGTGGTCGAATGCTGCTTGCCGTCACGCTCGTACTCGATGGCGATATCGTCCTTACCGGCAGCCTTGCCGATGGCATCGTAGACATCCATCCAAGTGGAACATGAGACACCGTCAACCGAAAGGATCGCGTCACCGCCCTCGATACCCGCCTTGGCGGCAATAGACCCCTCGTCAACCTGACCGATCACGTTGGTATCCATCGGCACGGTGACACCCGCAATGGAATAGATGCTCATAAGGAGCAAAAAACCCGTCAAGATATTGACGATAATGCCCGCGAGCAGCATAAAGGCGCGCTTGAGAAAGCCTTGGCCAAGATAGGTGTGCGAGCGCTCTTGCGCAAGGAACTCGGCCCCGCCGCACGGCAGCTCCCACACATCGCCCTCGGCAGTCGCATGTTCGCGATCGAAACGGCGACCATCAAAGGTGGTATAGCCTGCCTTGTCTCGCGGCAACGTCTGATATTTGGTGGGATAGTAGCTCGGCGAGGGCTTCTCCCCTTCCTCATACCAGGGCGCGATGGAGCCCCAGCCCAGCAAAAGGGCGCATGCCTCGAGCACATCCTCCTCGGAAAGCTCGAGCTCGACAGCAAGGTCGGCCACGGTCACGCGACCATGACGATAGATAGCCGCGAGCACGCGGTCGGCGCACGAAACATCGGTCGGATCCATACCGCAGATGGCAGCGTAGCCACCCAGCAGCAGCGGGGTCACGCCAAACTTGGTTCCAATGCGACGCGACGTGTAATGGATGTCAAAGCGGCACGGCAGACCCAAAAAGAACTCGGTCACACGGACGCCGCAGGCGCGCGCCGCCAAAAAGTGGCCGCCCTCGTGCAAAAACACGAGGACGGAAAGCATCAGCAGGCCCCAAAAGACCGATGAGAGAACGCTCAGAACAGTATCCATAAAACGAAAAAGCAATCCTTATGGGTTAGGAACGGGTTGCGGCGAGCACCTGCGCAGCCTTTTCACGCGCCCACGCATCGATGTCGCGAAGCTGCTCAAACGAATCGACCACCTGCATATCGTGGGCGTCCATGCAGGATTCCACAATGCGATCGATATCGGTAAAGCTGCAGCCATCGTGCAGGAAGGCATCGACGGCGACCTCGTTGGCGGCATTGAGCACGCACGGCATGGTGCCACCCGTCTTGCCGGCACGCTCGGCCAGTGCCAGACAGCGGAAGGTATCCATGTCGGCAGCATCAAACGTGAGCTGCCCCAGCTCGCGGAAATCGATACGAGGCGCCGGAGTATCCCAACGCTCGGGATACGAGAACGCGAACTGGATGGGAATACGCATGTCGGATGCACCGAGATGCGCCATCACGGAGCCGTCGGCGAACTCGACCATAGAGTGAATCTTGGACTGACGCTGCACGACCACGTTAATGAAATCGAGGTCGCAGTTAAACAGATGCATGGCCTCAATGCGCTCCAGGCCCTTGTTCATGAGGGTGGCGGAGTCAATGGTGATCTTGGCACCCATGGCCCACGTGGGATGCGCGAGGGCATCGGCACGCGTCACGCGATCGAGCTCGTCGCGCGTGCAGCCAAAGAACGGACCGCCCGAGCAGGTGAGCCAAATGCAGTGGGCCTCGCGCGGGTTCTCCCCCAGATAGCACTGGTAGATGGCGGAATGCTCAGAGTCGACCGGAATAAGCTGGCCCGGTTGCGCCAACGGCATAAGCAAGTCGCCACCGACGACGAGGGACTCCTTGTTGGCAAGGGCAAGGCGCTTATTCGAGGTCAAGGCCGCATGGCTCGCCTCGAGACCGGCGGCGCCCACAATAGCGACGAGCACGCAGTCGACATCGTCGCGACGCGCGAGCTCGCAAACCGCCTGCGCGCCAACGCCGAGCTGTGTGCCCTCGGGCAACTCCTGCAGCACGGCGTCATCGCCATGAGCGACATCGGCAACGGCAACCGCCGGAACCGAGAACTCGCGGGCAGCGGCAACGAGCTCCGAGGTGCTGGAATTAACGGACAGCGCCGTCACCTGCAGGCGATCGGCATGCTGGCGGCACACATCGAGCGCCTGGGTGCCGATAGAGCCCGTACAACCCAGGATGGCAACGCGAAGGCGTCCATCGGGGCCATACGTCGTCTGGAAGGACATTACAGCACGCCTCCAATCATCAGCAACAGCTGTGCGGTGATGCAACCGAAGATAAGCGAATCGCTACGATCGAGCATTCCGCCGTGGCCCGGGATAAGGTTGCCGGAATCCTTGACGCCCACACCGCGCTTGATGCGCGACTCGATAAGGTCGCCGATAACGCCCAGAATGGACACGACCACGCCGCACAGCAGCGCATAGGGCAGGCTGAGCTTGTAGAAGTGCGTCGCCCACAGGATGAGCCAAATCAAAACCGAGCCCAAGATGCCGCCGGCAAACCCCTCCCAGCTCTTTTTGGGGGAGATCTTGGGAACCATCTTGTGCTTGCCGATACGGCTGCCCACGATGTAGGCAAACGAATCGGAGACCCAAAGGGACGCGCAAACGCCCACTGAAAGCAGGGCGCCGGCAAAACCGGGCACGGCATCGCGCAGCAGCACGATAGCCGACAGCATAAAGCCAGTGTAGATGGGACCCATGAGCGTCACGGCCACATCAGAGATGCGGGTACGCGGCGACCAGACATACCAAATGCCCACCGCGAGCATCAAGGCAAAAAGCAGGGCATTCAGCAACATCGAATCGCCCAACGCCGACAGCGGAAAGAGTACGGCGGCAGCGATACCCATGCGCTCGTTAGCCATCTTGCCATCGAGCCTTGTCATACGGAAAAACTCATAGCAGCACAGACCGCTCATGACAGAAACAAAGATGGCCGTGGGCACGATACCCAAAACCAGGCACAGGATAAAGACAACGGCGTAGACGATACCGGCGGCGGCACGGGTAATAAAGCCCGCCAGCCACGAACCGGTGCCGCTCTTCGCTGCAGGCGCTCCCGCAGTGGCAGCCTTGCGCGCAGGCGCCGCGGAAACTGGCGTCTTGGGAGCAGATGCCTTGGGACGATCGGACACGATTAAGCCTCCTCGGTCTTGCTCAGTCCACCAAACCTACGGTCACGGCCCTGATAGGCCAAAATGGCGTCGACAAGGCCCCAACGATCAAAGTCGGGCCAATAGGTATCGGTGACGTAGAATTCGGAATAAGCCACCTGCCACAGCAGATAGTTCGAAAGGCGCAGCTCACCAGAGGTGCGAATCACAAGTTCGGGATCGGGAAGACCGGCGGTATAGAGGTGGGAAGTCACCATGTCGTCATCAATTGCGGCAGGATCGATCTTACCGGCGGCAGCGTCGGATGCGATCTGACGGACAGCGCGGGTAATCTCGGCACGCGCGCCGTAGTTGACGGCAAGCGCCAGCGTCATACCGGTGTGATCGGCGCACTCGGCAAGACCGCGCTCAAAAACGTCGCGAGTCTTCTTGGGCAGCGCGGAAATGTCACCCAAAAAGACTACGCGCACATTTTCGCGCTTCAGAAGCGGCAGCTCGTCGATAAACGTCTTGGCAAACAGGTGCATCAGAACGTTGACTTCGTGCTGCGGTCGATTCCAGTTTTCAGTCGAAAATGCATAGGCCGAAAGCACGTCGACGCCCAGGCGCACGCAGGCGGTAATGATCTCGCGCAGCGAGACGATACCCGCCTTGTGGCCCTCGGTGCGTGCAAGACCGCGCGACGTGGCCCAACGACCGTTGCCGTCCATGATGCACGAGATATGGTGCGGAATGTTATTGAGGTCAAGGTCGGAAAAACCGACGCCCGCAGGGGCGTCGGCAAAGTACTCGACCAGTTTATGCTCGTCGTATTGCACCTTAGATCTCCATGACCTCGGCTTCTTTTTCCTTCAGAAGCTCCTCGACCTTGGCGACATACTCATCGGTATGCTTCTGGACCTTGGCCTGCTCGCGACGTACGTCGTCCTCGGTGAGCTCCTCATCGCGCTCGAGCTTGTTGTTGAAGTCGCGACGGATGTTACGGATAGACACCTTGGCCTGCTCGGCGTACTCGCGGCACTCCTTGACGAGCTCGCGACGGCGCTCCTCAGTGGGAGCCGGGAACGGAAGACGAACGACGGTGCCATCGGAGTTGGGGGTAATACCCAGATCGGAAGCGCCGATGGCCTTGACGATAGCATTGATGAGCGCCTTGTCCCACGGCTCGATGAGCAGCATGTGAGCCTCGGGGGTCTTGACGGCGGCAACCTGCGTGACCGGCGTGGGGACACCGTAATAATCAACGGTGATGTCGGACAGAATGTTGGCGTTGGCGCGGCCGGTACGAACCTTGGAGAAGTTATGCTTGAGGGACTCGAGCGACTTGTCCATATGGGCGGTGATGTTCTCTGCCATGCTTAATCCTCCTGATAGACGAGCGTGCCGACGGGCTCACCCGAAAGCGCGCGCTTGACGGTGTCCTCGCCATCGATGTTGAGGACCAAAATCGGCATACGGTTATCCTGACACAGTGCCGTAGCCGTGGAATCCATAACCTGCAGACCGCGGACGAGAACCTCGTGATAGGTAATCTTGTCAAAACGGACGGCATCGGCGCACTTGACGGGATCCTTGTCGTAGATGCCGTCAACCTTGGTGGCTTTAATCAGAATCTCGGCGCCAATCTCGCACGCACGAAGAGCCGCGGCGGTGTCGGTCGTAAAGTACGGATTGCCCGAACCGGCAGCGAAGATGACGACGTTGCCCTTGGTCAGATGGTTGATAGCGCGGCGACGAATATAGGGCTCGCAGATCTCGTTCATCTGGATAGCGCTCATCACGCGGCAGGGAACATCGTTATGCTCGAAGGCATCCTGCAGGGCAAGCGCGTTCATAACGGTTGCCAGCATGCCCATGTAGTCGGCCTGAGCACGCTCCATGCCACCGGCAGCGCCGGCCATGCCACGGAAAATATTGCCGCCGCCGACAACGACGCCGACCTCATGGCCAACGGCGAGCAGCTCCTTGACCTGCTTGGCAAGATGGTCGGTAACCTTGGGGTCAATGCCATATTGGCCGTCGCCCATCAGTGCTTCGCCGGAAAGCTTAAGAAGCACGCGTTTATATCGGATGTCGGACAAAGCGATCCTCCTTTAATTAGACTCTCAATATGATATCAAAGGCTCTGATAAGAGCCATGAAAAAGCAGGCTGTGAGTAAAACCCACAGCCTGCTCATTACCAGCTACAAGAGCTTATTTACTCGCCACGGACCAGACGGTCAAAGGCAACGACGGTAATGGTGTCGCCGAGCTCCTTGGAGACCTGCTCAGCGTACTTCTTGATGGTGAGGGAGCTGTCCTTGATGAACTCCTGCTCGGTGAGCACGGACTGCTTGTAGAACTTCTCCAGACGGCCAACAGCCATCTTCTCCTGGATAGCCTCGGGCTTGCCGGACTCGGCAGCCTGAGCCATGTAGATCTGCTTCTCGTGCTCGACGGTCTCGGCCGGAACCTGATCGCGGGTAGCGCAGATCGGGGCGACGGCGGCAACCTGAAGGGCAACGTCGTGAGCGAAGGTCTTGAAGGACTCAGCCTGAGCGGTCTCGGCCTTCTCGAAGGCGAACTCGACGAGGACGCCGATCTTACCACCCATGTGGATGTAAGAAGCGAGCGCGCCGTTCTCGGCCTTGCGGGCGGCGAAACGGGAAATCTTCATGTTCTCGCCCATGATGTGAATCATCTCGGTGAGCTCGGAGGAAACGGTCTCCTCGCCCATCGGCTTCTCGAGCAGGGCGTCGACGTCAGCAGGCTCGGTGGTAGCGACAACCTCGGCGACCTTGGAAGCAAAGCCGGTGAACTTGGCGTTGGAGCCAACGAAGTCAGTCTCGCAGGAAAGCTCGAGCAGAGCGCCGGTCTTGCCATCCTCGGAGACGAACGCGGCGACAGCGCCCTCGTTGGTCTCACGGCCAGCCTTCTTGGCAGCCTTGGCAAGGCCGTTCTTGCGCAGAACGTCGACAGCGGCGTCCATGTCGCCGTCAGCCTCGACGAGAGCCTTCTTGCACTCCATCATCGGGGAGTCGGTCATCTCGCGGAGCTGCTTGACCATAGCGGCGGTAATCTGGGCCATTGTGGTTCCTTTCAAAGAGATGAAAAAGAATTAACTAAGACTGATTTACTCGGCCTTGGGCTCAGCGGCCATCTCGGCCTCGGAGACCTGCTCCTTGCCGGAGCCAGCGAGGCAGGCGTCAGCCATGAGCTCGCACATAAGGGTGACAGCGGAGATAGCGTCATCGTTGCAGGGGATGCCGTACTCGACCTCGTCGGGATCGGAGTTAGTATCGATCAGGGCGACGACGGGGATGTTCAGGCGCTGGGCCTCCTTGATGGCGTTCTCCTCGCGCTTGGTGTCGATGACGAAGAGAGCCTGGGGCAGGCCCTTCATGTCGCGGGCGCCACCGAGGTTGGTCTGGAGCTTGGTGAGCTCCTTGCCGAGCACAGCCTGCTCCTTCTTGGGAAGCACTGCCATGCGGCCGTCCTCGACCATGGCCTCGAGCTCCTCCATGCGGTTGATGCGGGAGCGGATGGTGACGAAGTTGGTCAGCATGCCGCCGAGCCAACGCTGATTGATGTAGGGCATGTTGGCGCGCTCAGCAGCGTTCTTGACGGCCTCCTGAGCCTGCTTCTTGGTGCCGACGAACAGCACGTTGCCACCCTTGGCGACGTTCTTGACGAAGGTGTAGGCCTGGTCGGCGTCGAGGATGGTCTGCTTGAGGTCGAGGATGTAGATGCCGTTGCGCTCACCGAAGATGAACGGCTTCATCTTGGGGTTCCAGCGACGGGTCTGGTGACCGAAGTGGCAGCCGGCCTCGAGCAGGGTGCGGATATTAATCTTGGTAGCCATGTTAAACCTCCTGTGGTTTGCCTCCGCGCGGGGTCATCCTCCAAAACCAACCCGGACATGTGCTACCAAAGCCCGGGCACCACGGTATGAAGTAGCCGCGCGTGCGTGATAAAAACCTGTTGCCGTGAAGCAACCCGATGAATGATAGCAGGAATGCATCTTCCTGCCAACCCGCAATTAAAACCACACACCTGAGTGCGGCGCAGGACGTCCCAGCCACTATTCGCCGCGGGGATGGGCTTGAGCCACGGCCCGCTTAAGCCGATCGGGCGTGAGATGCGTGTAGATCTGCGTCGTGGACAGGCTCGCATGACCCAGCAGCTCTTGAACCGAGCGCAGGTCCGCACCGCCCTCGAGCAAGTCGGTCGCAAAGGTATGGCGCATCGCATGCGGGGCGATGTCGGCCGGAATGCCGGCGAGCGTCGCCAGCGCATGGAACCGCCGCCTGAGCATGGCGGCGCTCATGCGATTGCCGCGCGCCGATATAAGCAGCGGAAGCGGCCCGGTAGCGGGGTCACGGCGCTTTGCCCGAGCGAGCAACTCCGGCCTCCCCTCCTCAATATAGAGACGCGTCGCCTCGAGCGCACGACGATACAGAGGGACGATACGTTCCTTGCTCCCCTTGCCCCACAAGCGCAGCGTGCGTTCGGACCAAGCGATGGACTCCACATTGAGTGCTGCGAGCTCAGAGATACGAGCACCCGAGGCATAGAGCAGCTCGAGCATCGCCGCATCGCGCAGTCCCGCGGGAGTTGAGGTATCAGGGGCTTTGAGGAGCGCCTCCACCTGTTGGTTCGTCAGCACACCGGGCAGATCGCGCGGGAGCTTGGGCGAGGAAATTGCCGAGACCGCATCGCCCTCCACGACCCCCTCGGCAGCCATCCATCGATAGAGCGATCGGATAGCCGACAGATGCGCCGCAAGCGTTCGGGGAGCAACCTGCTCACGCGAAAGCTCGGCAAGATAGCGACGAATGGTGCGCACGTCGGCAGCGAAAGCATCGATATCCTCGCGCTCGCACCAGGCAGCAAAGCGCTCCAGCCTCGAGTCATAGGCCGTCACCGTGTTGGGAGAAAGTCCCTCGACACGTGCGATATAGGCGATAAACGAGTCGACGGTGTCGTACAGGCCAAAGGCTATGACCGGTCGCCTCCAAACAGATCGGGGCGAGTTGCCAGATAGGCATCAAGAGCCTCGAGCGCACGGTCCGCATAGGCCTGGTAGCGGTCGCGCTTACTGCGGCGCTTGCCGTCCTCGAGCGGCGGCACCAAGCCAAAGTTGACGTGCATGGGCTGATAGCCCACCGTTGCCGGATCGGTCGCATAGCCCACGAGCGCGCCCAGGGCGCCCACGCGCGGCAGCTCGACGCCCGCGGCACCGATAGCCTCGGCATAGGTGTTGAGCGCCGCGAGCAGACCGGTCGCCACGGCCTCCATATAGCCCTCGGTGCCGGTGATCTGACCGGCCAGGCGCACGCCGGTACCGGGCACGGCAAAGGTGCCATCGAGCACGTGCGGGGCGTCGACAAAGGTATTGCGGTGCATGACACCGTAGCGGAAGAACTCGGCGTTCTCCAGACCCGGCACCATATGGAAGACGCGCTTCTGCTCGCCAAAGGTCAGGTTGGTCTGGAAGCCCACCAGGTTATAGGCGGTCTTCTCCTTGTTCTCGGCACGCAGTTGAATCGCCGCCCAGGGGCGACGTCCGGTACGCGGGTCGGTGAGGCCGACGGGCTTCATGGCGCCAAAGCGAATGGCGTCCTTGCCGGTGCGCGCAACCTCCTCGGCAGGCTGGCAGGCCTGGAACAAATCGCCGCCCTCAAAGTCCTTGAGCACCACGCGGTCGGCCGTGGTAAGCGCCTCGATAAAGGCCTCGTACTCCTCCTTATTGAGTGGAGCGTTGAGATAGTCGCCGCTCCCCTGTTCCTCGTAGCGCGACTGCGAGAACAGCACGTCCATATCGAGCGTGGAGGCATCGACGATCGGAGCCGCGGCATCGAAGAACGCAAGGGCGTCGCCACCGACGAGCTTCATGACCTCTTCGCTCAGTGCCGGCGAGCACAAGGGGCCAGCGGCAATGACCACATGGCCCTCGGGAATCTGCGTGACCTCGCCGTGAATGATCTCGATATTGGGACGGGCGGCAACCTCGGCCTCGACAAGTTCGGAAAACTTGACACGGTCGACCGCCAGGGCCCCGCCGGCGGGAACGGCCGCACGATGGGCGCAATCGAGCAGGACCGAGCCCATGCGCTCAAGCTCGGCCTTCAGCAAACCAGCCGCGGAATCCGGACGGGTCGACTTAAACGAATTGGAGCAGACGAGCTCTGCCAGGTGATCGGTATGGTGGGCCGGGGAGCTCACCTGGGGGCGCATCTCGCACAGCTTTACGGCAAACCCGCGGTCTGCCAGCTGGATCGCGCATTCCGAACCCGCCAGACCGCCACCGATAACCGTCACCTGATCGAACTGCATCTGCAAACACCTTTCTAATTGACACGTTTTCCATTGTGACCGAAGGGCGTCTGGGCGTGAAGGGCAAACTTGGAGGGCGCATACCTTCCATCCATCATGCGCTCGATAAGGCCCTCGAGTTCAAGCGAACCCAAGAGTTTGAGTACGCCGACAGCATCGAGCGCGACGAGCGCCGCGATGTCGTCGACCTTGAGCGGAGAGGCGATGAGCGCATGCATCACGGTCTGCTGTGTTGGATCCAGGTCGGCAATGCCGGGAGCATCGGGGCGCGAGTAGCGCAGGGTGCCGTAGATGCGTGAGATAGCCATCTCGATAGATTCCTCGTCGATGATGCAGCAGGCACCGTTCGCAATGAGGTAATTCGTGCCACGCGACTCGGGCGATAGGATCGACCCCGGCACGACAAGAAGTTCGCGCCCCAAATCCATAGCAGCCTCGGCTGTAGAAAACGTCCCGGAAGGCATACCCGCCTCGGAAACATAGAGGGCTTGCGACAGGGCCGCGATCACGCGATTGCGGCGCGGAAAGGCAAACTTGCGCGGACCCATGCCCCACGGGGAGATCGACACGACCGCGCCACCCGTATCGAGCGTGCGCATAATAAGCCCCGCGCTCGAACGCGGGTAGACCACGTCGGCGCCCGTCCCCAGCACCACGACGTGTTTGCCGCCGGCGTTGACCGCAGCCCAACCCGAGGCCTGGTCACAACCGACCGCGCCGCCCGAAACTACCGTCACTCCCGCCTCGACCGCCACCTTTGCCGCAAGCTCTGCCACGGCAAGACCATACGGCGAGGCCTTGCGCGCGCCGATGATGGAGAGCGCGGGTGTCGAAAGCACCTCGGGATTGCCACGCACATAAAGCGTCTGGGGTACATCAGAAAGCTCCAAAACGGTCTCGGGATACAACGCATCACCTGGATGCAGCTCAAAGGTCCCCTCGGCTATCATTGGTCCCTCCTTCCCTGGTACATCGCCGCCTCGAGCACATGGTCCTGCGTCACCTGCTCGCTCTCGGCGACGTCGGCGATTGTACGCGCGATGCGCACCAGGCGCACGATGCCGCGGCCCGTGAGATGCGTGCGTTTGGACAGGCCGAGTACGCATTTCTCCGCCGCATCATCGAGCTCAAAGGTCGAAACGACGCCGTCAATAGACCGTGTCTCGTCATCCTCGGCCTCGGCATCCGCATCGTCCATACGGGATTCGCGCCAGGCGCGAAAGGCGCGACCGCGCACAACGTAGTCACGCAACTCGGCCGACGACATACCCTCCGCACCCTCGATAATCACTTGGGGGTCGGGACGGGTCACGTCGATCATCATGTCGATACGGTCGGCCAAAGGACCGCGCAGTTTAGACCGATAGCGCTCGACCATCGCCGCCGAGCAGCGACACGGTACCTCACGATCGCCCAAAAAGCCGCAGGGGCAGGGATTGCTCGCAGCCAGCAGCTGAAAGCGCGACGGGAAGGTAAAAACCCCGTCGACGCGTACGATCCTGACGTAGCCGCGCTCGATGGGCTGACGCAGCGTCTGCAGCACACCCGTGGGAAACTCGGCA
>UREE01000053.1 GCA_900546825.1 uncultured Collinsella sp.
TCGCGAGTTCCGCACGAGCCGGAGAGCACTTAATGTGCTCTCCGTGCGAGCAGGACTGCCCGAGCAGGCGATGTTGCCCCATACGCCCGCCCAGGTCCTTAGATAACGTTGCTTGCGAACGTCGCTCTGCTCGTTCGCTTTTTGGTCTGGAGAGCCGGGTGGGCTGATAGATTAATAGATATGAGTAGGGGCTCTCCCGTATGTGGACGGGAGAGCCCCTTGTTGCGTTTGGGTTGTTGTTGTGACCTAGAGGTGGCTGATGATCAGTTCCATCTTGCCTTCGAGGTCGATGGAGGTGACGGTGCTGGGGGCCAGCAGGTGGCTTCCCTTGTGGACTGCCTCGCCGCAGACGGTGCCTTCGCCGTCGATGACCGACAGACACATGAAGGGCCAGTGCTGGTCGAGGGTCTTGCTGCCGTTGACGCGCACGCGATCGACGGTGTAGCAGGGGTTGGACTCGAGTTCGGTCACGCCGTCGACTTCGGGCGCGGTCACGGTGCCGTCGGTCGGGGCCTGAGAATCAAAGTCGATGCAGTCGAGACTCTGCTCAATGTGCAGGGGACGCAGTTTGCCGTCGGTGCCGGGACGGTCGTAGTCGTACAGGCGATACGTCACGTCGCTCGACTGCTGCGTCTCCAAAATGAGCGTGCCGGTCTTGATGGCGTGGACGGTACCGGAATCAATCTGGAAAAAGTCACCCTTGTGAATCGGCAGCACGTTGAGCATGTCGTCCCAGTGGCCGTCTTCGATCATCTGTGCGGCCTCGGCACGATCCTTGGCGCGCTGCCCGACGATAATCGTGGCGCCGGGCTCGCAGTCCAGCACGTACCAGCACTCGGTCTTGCCCAGGCTACCGTTCTCATGCTCGGCGGCATACTCGTCGTTGGGATGAATCTGGATCGAAAGGTCGTCCTTGGCGTCCAGGATCTTAATGAGCAGCGGGAACTCCTTGCCCTCGCAGTTGCCAAAGAGCTCGCGGTGCTCGGCCCACAGCCACGACAGTGTGTGGCCGGCATACGGGCCCTCCGCGATCTGGCAGTCGCCGTTGGGGTGTGCCGAGATGGCCCAGCACTCACCGATGGGACCCTCGGGAATGTCGTAACCAAATACGGTTTCGAGCTGGCGGCCGCCCCAGATCTTCTCGTGGAAGATCGGCGTCAGTTTAATCAAATCGGACATGTTCATACCCCCATGGTGTTGTGCGGTCGCCCACTCTAAACGAGCCATAACGTGCGCCCGCATGACTACAAAAACCTATGCCAACGTTACGTTGTGCAGCTCAAAGCGGTCGCCGACGTTGCGCGAAATCGAGTACTCAAAGGCGTTGCCGCTATCCAAAAAGCCAATCTGGTTGAGTTCGAGCAGGGGAGAGCCGGGTTTGGTATCCAGGCGCTCAGCCTCTTCCTCAGTTGCCGCGACAGCGCGAATGGTGCGATGGAAGCTCGAAATCTTCAGCCCGCATTGCTCGCGGATAAAGCCGTAGACCGATCCGTACAGGTCCTTCTTTTTAAGGCCCGGGATCAGTTCGAGCGGCATATAGGTGTACTCGATGACGATGGGCTTCTCGTCGACCTGGCGCACGCGCACGATGTGATAGGCGAAGTCATCCTCGGCCATTCCCAGCTGGGTCGCAACCTCTGCCGGTGGATTGACGATCGAGAAATCGTAGACCACCGAGGTCACCTTCTCCCCGCGGTGCTCATACGAAAAACCCTGGGCGCGGTCATTTTTGCCCTGGAAAAATGCCTGGTCGGGGAGACCCGCCGTGTCCTTAACGTAGGTGCCCGACCCGCGCCGGCTGGTGACAAGGCCCTCCTCGGTGATCTGCTCGATAGCTCGTTTGACGGTGATTTTGGAAACGCTATAGAGCTCGCAGAACTCAACGACGGTGGGTAGCTTGTCGCCCGGCTTAAGGGAGCCGTCCTCGATGCTTCGACGGATATCTGCAGCTATCGCCTCGTATTTGGGAATCATGGAACCTCCTTTCCGGCTTGATTGAGTACAGAAGAAAGTATAGTCAACACCTAAGCATCCCTATTGCGTTTTGAAAAGTTCGAGAAAGGTTTAATTAAAAAACGCTTCTCTTTAAAAACTAGAGCGCTCTAAATGAATATGCATTCGAATAATGTGGTATTGAGCAAATTGATCGACTCGAGGATGGGGTTGAGCCGTTTTACCGCCCAACGAACCAAATACCATGCCCTGCGTTTTCCCAGATAAAACCTGCCAAAACAAACCTGTCCCTTTTTGGTAGGTTTTTGCCTTGGGAGCGGTACCATACAGGCAATGTTTAAACGAGAAAGGTGGGCTCCCATGGAACCTAAGCAGTATTACATCGGCATCGACGTCGGCGGTACCTCGGTCAAGGAGGGTCTGTTCGATGAGGACGGAAACCTGCTTGCCAAGGCCAGCGTGCCTACGCCTCCTATCGTTGACGCTGCGGGCTTTGCCGCGGTGACCGAGGCTATCGACCAGGTGGTCGCCAAGGCGCAGATTCCGCGCGCCTTTGTGGCAGGCATTGGCCTGGCCGTTCCGTGCCCCATTCCGGCGTCGGGCGATGCCAAGGTCAAGGCCAACATTGCCATTAACCTGCCCAAGCTGAGGATCGCCATTCAGGAGCACTGTCCCGACGCGGTCGTTAAGTACGAGAACGATGCCAACGCCGCTGCCATGGGCGAGGCCTGGCTCGGTTCTGCCAGGGGCGTGCAGAACGTGGTGATGGTCACCATCGGTACCGGCGTGGGCGGCGGCGTTATCGTCAACGGTGACGTGGTATCGGGCGTTGTGGGTGCTGGCGGCGAGATTGGCCACATGTGCCTGAACCCGGCTGAGGAGCGCACCTGCGGCTGCGGCGGCCATGGCCACCTTGAGCAGTATTCCAGCGCCACCGGCGTGGTGAGCAACTACCTTGCCGAGTGCGAGAAAGCGGGCGTCGAGCCCATCGAGCTCACCGGTCCCTCCGATTCCAAGGACGTGTTCCAGGCCTGCCGCGAGGGCGACAAGCTTGCGCTGGCCGCGGCCGATACCATGGCCGACTATCTCGGTCGCGCACTGGCGCTTATTGCCAACGTGGTCGATCCCGAGATGTTCCTTATCGGCGGCGGCGCCTCCGCCTCGGCCGATGTCTACCTCGACAAGGCTCGCGAGTACTTTAAGCAGTACGCGCTTTCCGCCTCGCGCGAGACGCCCATTAAGGTCGCTTCGCTCGGAAACGACGCCGGCATCATCGGTGCCGCCTACGTAGCCCTGCGCGCCGCCGGTAAATAGCTGGTGCAAGGGGGACAGGTTACTTTGCACCAACATGGTGCAAAAGGGACAGCCTTGGCCCCCGTGCCTGCGCCCCAAAATATACCGTGGCCCTTCCGTCTGCGAAGGCTCGGCATCGGCGTGCTACCATAGCTACGTCCAAGTACACATATCAAGTGGAGGATATCCATGGCAAACGTTCTTGTCTTTGGTCACCAGAACCCCGATAACGACGCCATCATGAGCGCCGTCGTCCTGTCCCAGCTGCTCAACCAGGTTGAGTATGCCGGCAACACCTACGAGGCCTGCGCCCTTGGTCAGCTTCCGGCCGAGTCCGCCAAGCTGCTCGCCGACGCCGGCATCGCCGAGCCCCGCGTGATCGAGTCCGTCGAGGCCGGTCAGCTCGTCGTCCTCACCGACCACAACGAGTCTGCCCAGTCTGTCGCCGGCCTTAAGGACGCCACGGTCTTTGGCGTTGTCGATCATCACCGCATCGGCGACTTTGAGACCGCCGGCCCGCTGCACTACATCTGCCTGCCCTGGGGCTCCAGCTGCACCATCGTCACCAAGCTCGCCGGCGTGCTCGGCGTTGAGCTTTCCGACGTCCAGGCCAAGCTGCTGCTCTCGGCCATGATGACCGACACGCTCATGCTCAAGAGCCCCACCACCACCGATGTCGACCGCGCCGTCGCCGCCAAGCTCGGCGAGCAGGTGGGCGTCGACCCGGTCAAGTTTGGCATGGAAGTCTTCCTCACCCGTCCGTCCGGCTCCTTCACCGCGGCCGAGATGGTCGGCAACGACATCAAGATGTTCGAGCCTGCCGGCAAGAAGCTGCTCATCGGCCAGTACGAGACTGTCGACAAGACCCGCGCACTCGGCATGATCGACGAGATTCGCGAGGCCATGCGCGCCTACGCCGCTGAGAAAGGTGCCGACGGCATCGTCCTGTGCATCACTGACATCATGGAGGAGGGCTCGCAGGTCCTGCTCGAGGGCGAGACCGAGGCCGCTCAGAAGGGCCTGGGCATTGCCGACGAGCACGACGGCGTCTGGATGCCGGGCGTCCTCTCCCGTAAGAAGCAGGTCGCTGCCCCCATCATGGCCGCCTGCTAGGTTTAGTTGACCAAACGCTACGACCGGATCGCGGACGCCCCGCGCTCCGGTCGTTTTTTGTGCACGGCGCCGCGTCGTCTCTTGGACAGGCGTGCCCGTGCCGTTGAGCAAATAATGTTCAACCTGTGGTTCCGCTTTTCGGCCACGCCTGCGTGCTTGTCGTGCAGGGTAGGCTAGATGCAAGCGTAATACGTTAGAGCGCGGCGCCGCCACTTGGGCGGGCCGTGCTTTTTTAAGACGGGAGCTTTCCCGTGAAAGGAGCCGCCCATGGCAGCAACTGAGCAGCTGTTCAACGTTCGTGAGCGCAAGCGTTTTGAGCGCCACGACATCTGGGAGCGCATCGCCGAGAACGGCACGATTTCCGCCGCCGTCATGGTCTTCGCCGCCATCGCCGCCGTCATTTGCGCCAATACCGATGCCTACGAGGCCATCCATCACTTTTTGGAGACCCCACTGTATGTGGGCCTGGGCAACCTTACGGCCGGTCTCACCGTCGAGCTTTTCGTCAACGACTTCCTCATGGCGATTTTCTTTTTGCTGGTGGGCATTGAGCTCAAGTATGAGATGACGGTCGGCGAGCTCAAAAACCCGCGCCAGGCTATGCTTCCCATGCTGGCGGCCGTGGGCGGCGTCGTCGTTCCCGCCTGCATCTATCTGATCTTTAACCATGCCGGCGCGCACAACGGCTGGGCCATTCCCATGGCAACCGATATTGCCTTTGCGCTGGGCGTGCTGTCGCTTTTGGGCAATCGCGTGCCCAACGGCGTGCGTGTGTTCTTCTCGACGCTCGCCATCGCCGACGACCTCATTTCCATCGCCGCCATCGCCATCTTCTACGGTCAGAGCCCCAATCCGTTTTGGTTGGGCGCCGCCGCGCTTGTGACCTGCGCGCTCGTGTGGCTCAACAAGACGCAGCATTACCGCCTTGCCCCGTACTCGGTGCTGGGCCTGCTGCTGTGGTTCTGCATGTTCAAGAGCGGCGTGCACGCTACGCTTGCCGGCGTCATCCTGGCCTTCACCATTCCGGCCAAGTGCGGCGTCAAGCTCGATAGCCTTACCGATTGGCTGGGCGAGTGCCTGCCGTTGCTCGATGACCGCTACGATGACGAGGCGCACATCCTGGGCCAGCATGACTTTACCGTCTCGACAACCAAGGTCGAGCGCGTCATGCACCGCGTGACCCCGCCGCTTATCCGCATGGAGCGTCTGATCTCCACGCCGGTCAACTTTGTGATCCTGCCGATCTTTGCGTTCGTAAACGCTCAGGTTCGCTTAGTGGGCGTGGACATGAGCACGCTGCTCACCGACCCGGTGACGCTCGGCGTGTACTTTGGCATGCTGCTGGGCAAGCCGATCGGCATCTTTGGTATGACGTTTGCCCTGGTTAAGCTTAAGGCCTGCGAGCTGCCGCACAATGTCAACTGGCACATGATTGCCGGCGTGGGCATTCTGGGCGGTATCGGCTTTACCATGTCGATTCTCATCAGCGGCCTTGCCTTCCCGACGGCCCAGTTTGAGGTTCTGGCTGCCAAGGCCGCTATTCTCGCCGGTTCGGTCACCGCAGCCGTGCTCGGTATGATCTACATGAGTGTGATCTGCAAGCACCCCGCGACCAAGGACGAGTAAGAGCGCGAAAACCGGCTCCAGAACCGATTCGGGCGCGTTCAAAATGCGGATTCGGGCGGTGCTTGCCGCCTGCCAGACACGCCAGTGGTCAAAAAACGCCGTTTGTGAGTACTGTCACAAACGGCGTATCATTTTAGGTGCGGAAAATAATGAACAAAGTTATAAGAACTGTAAGTTAATGAGTGACCATCGACTTCCAATTTGGCGCTAGCTGACGGTGATTAGGAAGTTTCAAGTCGAGTTTTGCCGATTTCGACCAAGAATCGCTGCTACTAAAAAGGTAACAGTACTCATATTTGCCCTTTTTTGGCCACAAGCCCTAAAACAAGCCTCGCCAAGGTCGGGAAGCGGGCCAAATCGCCGGCCTCGAGGCTTATTCCACCGTTCCGTAGACGGCGCCCCAGCCGTGGGCAGCCAAGGCGGAGTTGAGCTGGTCGCACAGCGACCGGCGATCGTAGCAGCCGGGCGGCAAAAGGTTCACGATTTCCATGAGGTCGGGTGCCAAGTCGACGATTTCGGCCTGCACGATTAGGTCAAGCCGGTCGATGGCGTGGCGGTCGTAAAACAGTCCGTCGACCAGGCGCTGCAGGTCACCGAATTCCTCGGCCTGGAACAATCCGTACTCCATAGTGCCTCCTTGGGCGCCCCACGCCGGCATGCGCGGCGATTCGTAATTTATTGCGATGGACTTAATCTATCACGGCTTCATAACGTTGCGGCGGTGGCGGTCTATACTTAGACGAACTGCAACGTCCCGCTTCGCGAAAGGTCGCACCCATGCAGACGATCTACCAGAAGATGGAAACCACCGAACTCGATGCCGCCATCGAGGCGCTCAAGGCCGAGGTCGCCGAGGTCAAGGCCAAGGGTCTGGCGCTCGATATGGCCCGCGGCAAGCCGTCGCCCTCCCAGGTGGACATCTCGCGCCCCATGCTCGATATCCTCAACGCCGATGCCGATCTGCACGACGGCAGCGTCGACTGCTCCAACTACGGCTGCTTCGAGGGTATTCCTTCGGCACGCAAGTTGGCAGGGGAGTTCCTGGGCTGCCCCGCCGAGCAGACGCTCGTGCTGGGTTCGTCGAGCCTTTTGATCGAGCATGACATCGCCGGCATGTTCTGGCGCTGTGGCTCGTGCGGCAGCGAGCCCTGGGACGCCTACGAGGCCGCGCACGACGGCAAGAAGGTCAAGTTCCTGTGCCCCGTTCCCGGCTACGATCGCCACTTTGGCATCACCGCCGACTTGGGCATCGAGAACGTCCCCGTCGCGATGACCGACAACGGCCCCGACATGGCCGAGGTTGAGCGCCTGGTTGCCACCGACGACTCCATCAAGGGCATCTGGTGCGTGCCCAAGTATTCCAACCCCACGGGCATCACCTTTAGCGAGGACACCGTGCGTCGCCTGGTCGAGATGCCCACGGCCGCGCCCGATTTCCGCATCTTCTGGGACAACGCCTACTGCGTGCACGACCTGTACGACGAGACCGACGAGCTCGCCAACATCTTCGATCTTGCCCGCGCGGCGGGCACCGAGGACCGCGTGGTGGCCTTTGCCTCGACGTCCAAGATCACCTTCCCGGGTGCCGGCATCGGCTTTATCGGTGCGAGCCCCGCGGTCATCGCCGAGTTCTCCAAGCGCCTGAAGGCTGGTCTTATTAGCGCCGACAAGCTCAACCAGCTGCGTCACGTGCGCTTCCTTCCCACCATCGAGGCGGTCAAGAAGCACATGAAAAAGCATGCCGAGTTCCTGCGCCCGCGCTTTGAGGCCGTTGAGCGCAAGCTCACCGAGGGCCTGGGCGACACGGGTTGCGCCACCTGGACGCATCCACGCGGCGGCTACTTTGTGAGCTTCGATGGTCCCGAGGGCTCGGCCCAAAAGGTCGCCGCGCTCTGCGCCGACTTGGGCGTCAAGCTCACGCCGGCCGGTGCCACCTGGCCTTATGGCAAGGACCCGCGCGACACCAACATCCGCATCGCGCCGAGCTATCCCACGGTCGAGGACCTGGAGGCCGCGCTCGATGTGCTGGTGCTGGCCGTTAAGCTTGTCGCTGCCGAGCTTGCGCGTGCCGAGCGCGCCTAACGCGTAGGGCCCCGCAAGTCCGCGCCTAGTACTATCCGCACTTTCGATACGTAAAGGAGCGTATACATGGATTTGGGTATTTCCACAAACCCCACGCCATTAAGGTGACCGGTGAGATCGATATCTCTAACGCCGATAGCCTGCGCAATGCCATCGACCTGGCACTCGAGCAGCCCACCGAGGCCGTTGAGCTCGATTTTGCCCAGGTGAGCTACATTGATTCGACGGGCATTGGCGTGCTCGTGGGCGCCGCGCACCACGCGGTTGACCACGGCAAGCGCTTTAGCTGCACCAATGTGCAGCCCCCGGTGATGCGCGTGGTTCAGCTGTTGGGTGTCGACCAGGAGATTTCGATCACCGCTGCATAATCTTTGCCCCAAAAGGGCGTGCCGTTTGGCATATGTTTGTGATGCGCTCGGACGTTTTGGCGTCCGGGCGCTATACTTGACCGAATGAATAGACGAGTTCCGGCCGAATGGCGCGGTGCGGGCTCGAATCACATCGAGCCTTGGAGGTATGTGTGTTTGGTATTGGAGAAGGTGAGCTGGCAATCATCGTGGTCTTCGGCTTTTTGCTGTTTGGCCCGGATAAGCTCCCGCAGATGGGCCGTACGATCGGCCGTGCCATCCGTCAGTTCCGCGAGACGCAGGAAAAGATGACGGCGGTTGTCCAGTCCGAGATCATCGATCCGGTAAGCGAGGCCGCTTCGGCTCCGGTCAAGCCCAAGAAGGCTGCCGTCGATGACGATTCCGATGCGGACGAGGATGCTGCCGAGACGGTAGCGCCCGCCAAGAAGGAGACCTTTGCCGAGCGTCGTGCCCGCCTTGCTGCCGAGAAGGCCGCGAGCGAGGCTGCCGCCGAGGGCGAGGGTGCTGCTGAGGAGTCCGAGGCCGAGGGTGCCGAGGCCGAGCCTGCCGCTGCCGCCGAGCCTGCCGTCGAGCCCGAGCCTGCTGCAGAGCCCGAGCCCGAGCCGGCAGAGCCCACGACGGCTGACCTCTACGCCCGTCGTCCCCGCAAGCGCAAGGCCGTCGTCGACCAGCTCGCTCGCGAGCTCGAGGCCGAGGACGCTGCCGAGACTGCTGCCGCCGACGCCCCGAAGGGAGGCGATGAGTAATGCCTATCGGACCTGCTCGTATGCCGCTCTTCGATCACTTGGGAGAGCTCCGTCGCCGCCTGACCATCGTGGTCGTGTCGGTGTTTGCCGCCGCCATCGTGCTGTACTTTGCCACGCCCGTGGTGCTCGATATCCTGGAAGACCCCATCCGCTCGTTTGTGCCGGACGGTAAGTTCTACATCACCACCACACTCGGCGGCTTTGGCCTGCGCTTCTCGCTGGCCATCAAGATGGCCGTGGTCATGTGCACGCCCATGATCATCTGGCAGATCCTGGCATTTTTCCTGCCGGCGCTGCGCCCCAACGAGCGCAAGTGGGTCGTGCCCACGGTGCTCGCCTCGACGGTGCTGTTCTTCCTGGGTGCCATCTTCTGCTATTTCATCATCATCCCGGCGGGCTTTGAGTGGCTCATCGGCGAGACCTCGGCCGTCGCTACGGCGCTGCCCGACCTGGAGAACTACGTCAACATGGAGCTGCTCTTTATGATCGGCTTTGGTGTGGCGTTTGAGCTGCCGCTCATCATCTTCTATCTGTCCGTCTTTCACATCGTGTCCTATGCGGCCTTCCGCAGCGCCTGGCGCTACGTGTACGTAGGCCTGCTTGTGGGCTCGGCTGTGATTACGCCCGACGGCTCGCCCGTTACGCTGGGTCTCATGTATGGCGCCCTGCTCTCGCTCTACGAGATTTCGCTCGCCATCGCTCGCGTGGTCATTACCGCGCGCGAGGGCAAGGAGGGCCTGTTCGTGAGCCGTCTGGACCTGTTCTCGGACGACGAGGACGACGAGGAGTAAATCGGTATGCACGAGGTTGGCATTGTCAACGGCATACTCGATACAGTGATTCGCACGGCGCGTGGGGCGGGGGCCTCGCGCGCCGTTTTGGTAACGCTGCGTATCGGGGATATGACCGAGGTCGTGCGCGAGGCGCTTGACTTTGCGTGGGAGACGTTTCGCGACGAGGACCCGCTCACGCGCGGCTGCGAGCTTGCCGTGGAGGAAGTCCATCCACAAAGCGAGTGTCTGGACTGCGGTGAGGTCTTTGAGCACGACCGTTTCCATTGCCGTTGTCCCCAATGTGGCGGTGCCAACGTGCGTCTGCTGCATGGCCGCGAACTCGACATCGCAAGTATCGAGATCGAGACCCCCGACGATTAGCACGCTCGCCATCTAGCGATGGGGTATAAAAGGGCCAAAGTAAGGAGCGCTAAGTATGGCCGAGAAAACGATTGATATCGCGTCGCCGATTCTGTCGCGCAACGAGCGCCTGGCAGATCAGCTGCGTCAGCGGTTTGAGCAGACGAACACCTACGTGATCAATGTGCTGTCGAGCCCTGGCTCGGGTAAGACCACCACGATTCTGGGCACCAACGAGCGCCTGCGTGACAAAGCCAGCCTGCGCTGTGCCGTTATCGAGGGCGATATCGCCTCGGACGTCGACGCCATCATCATGAAGGAAGCCGGCATGCCCGCCATCCAGATCAACACGGGCGGCCTGTGCCACCTCGAGGGCAACATGATCATGGAGGCCGTCGACGCCTTCGACCAGGCCGTCGGTCTGGAGAACATCGACGTCATCTTTATCGAAAATGTGGGTAACCTGGTCTGCCCGGTCGACTTTGACCTGGGCGAGAACCTGTCCATCATGATCCTCTCGGTGCCCGAGGGCGACGACAAGCCCATCAAGTACCCGGGCATCTTCCAGCACGCCGGCGCGCAGCTGCTCAATAAGGTCGACGTGGCCCCGGCTTTCGATTTTGACATGGATAGGTATACTAAGACACTCGATGACCTCAATCCGCAGGCGCCGCGGTTTGCCGTGAGCGCGCGCAAGGGCGAGGGCATGGATGCCTGGTGCGATTGGCTCATCGGGCAGATTGAGCAAGCAAGGGCGTAAGTCGGCCGCCAAGAGGGCGGGCGCAGCCGCAGACACACGAGATAGGAGCCTCTTTTGAAGCTCATCATCGCTGAGAAAAACGACGCCGCGCGTCAGATCGCCGAGCGTCTGTCCACGGGCAAGCCCAAAAAGGACAAGGTGTACAACACCGCCATCTACCGTTTTGAATGGAAGGGCGAGGAGTGCGTGACGATCGGCCTTGCCGGTCACATCCTGGCACCCGATTTTTGCGACAGTGTGCTGTTCGATAAAAAGTTGGGCTGGTATTCGGTCACGGAGGACGGCGAAATGCTGCCGGCCGATATGCCCGATGGCCTGGCCCGCCCGCCGTACGACACCAAGCGCAAGCCGTTCCTTGCCGATGGCATTTCCATCAAGGGCTGGAAGCTCGAGAGCCTGCCCTATCTCACCTGGGCGCCCGTCATTAAGCTTCCGGCCGAGAAAGAGCTCATCCGCTCGCTTAAGAACCTCGCCAAAAAGTCCGACAGCGTCATCATCGCCACGGACTTCGATCGCGAGGGCGAGCTGATCGGTTCGGACGCCCTCAACAAGGTGCGCGAGGTGGCGCCCGACTTGCCGGTCGCCCGCGCCCAGTATTCTTCGTTTACCAAGGCCGAGATCACGCAGGCCTTCGATAACCTTGTCTCGCTCGACCAGAACCTGGCCGACGCCGGCGAGAGCCGTCAGCACATCGACCTCATTTGGGGTGCGGTGCTCACGCGCTACCTGACGCTCGCCAAGTTTGGCGGCTTTGGCAACGTGCGTTCCGCCGGCCGCGTGCAGACGCCGACGCTTGCCCTGGTGGTCGAGCGCGAGCGCGAGCGCATGGCGTTTGTGCCCGAGGACTATTGGCAGATTCGCGGCATGGGCGCCGCGCAAGGCGCTGCCGAGGACGATCGCTTTAAGATCGCGCACAAGACGGCGCGCTTTACCGACAAGGATGCTGCTGAGACGGCGTACGGTCACGTTGACGGCGCTACGACGGCAACCGTCGCCGCGGTGACCAAGCGCTCGCGTAAGCAGCAGCCGCCCACGCCGTTTGCGACCACCTCGCTGCAGGCCGCCGCCGCTGCCGAGGGCATCTCGCCTGCGCGTACCATGCGCATCGCCGAGTCCCTCTACATGGCCGGTCTCATCAGCTATCCGCGTGTCGACAACACCGTGTATCCCGCGACGCTCGATCTGGGCGCCGTGGTGAGCGACCTGGCAAAGATCAACCCGGCGCTGGCGCCCGTGTGCAAAAAGGTGCTCGCCGGCCCCATGAAGCCCACGCGCGGCAAGGTCGAGACCACCGACCACCCGCCTATCTACCCCACGGGCGAGGGCGATCCGTCCACGCTCGACGGCGGCCAGCGCAAACTCTATGACCTCATCGCCCGTCGCTTCCTGGCAACGCTCATGGGGCCCGCGACCATCGAGAACACCAAGCTCGAGCTCGACGTCAACGGCGAGCCGTTCGTGGCTTCGGGCGACGTGCTCGTGACCCCGGGCTTCCGCGAGGCATATCCGTACGGCCTCAAGCGCGACGAGCAGATGCCGCCGCTTGAGCAGGGCGACACGGTCGACGTGTTCGACATTAAGCTCGAGGCCAAGCAGACCGAGCCGCCCGCGCGCTACAGCCAGGGCAAGCTCGTGCAGGAGATGGAAAAGCGCGGCCTGGGCACCAAGTCCACGCGCGCGAGCATCATCGAGCGCCTGTATGCCGTGCGCTATCTCAAAAATGATCCCGTTGAGCCGAGCCAGCTGGGCATCGCCATCATCGACGCGCTGTCGCAGTTTGCCCCGCGCATCACGAGCCCCGATATGACCAGCGAGCTCGACGGCGACATGACCCGCGTGGAGCGCGGCGAGGACACCGAAGAGCATGTCGTGACGCACTCGCGCGCGCTGCTGGCCGGCGTGCTCGACGAGCTGCTCAAGCATACGCAGGAGCTGGGCGACGCCATCAGCGACGCCGTCACGGCCGATGCGCGCGTGGGCGCCTGCCCCAAGTGCGGCAAGGACCTGGTTATGAAGACGAGCGCCAAGACCCGCGGCAGCTTTATCGGCTGCATGGGTTGGCCCGACTGCGACGTGACCTATCCGGTGCCGAGTGGCGTCAAGGTGAGCCCGCTCGAGGGCGAGGCCGCCGTGTGCCCCGAGTGCGGCGCGCCGCGCATCAAGTGCCAGCCATTCCGCCAGAAGGCCTTCGAGATCTGCGTGAACCCCACGTGCCCCACCAACTACGAGCCCGATCTTAAGGTGGGCGAGTGCAAGGTGTGTGCCGAGGCCGGACGTCACGGCGACCTGATCGCGCACAAGAGCGAGAAGAGCGGCAAGCGCTTTATCCGCTGCACCAACTACGATGACTGCGGCCTGAGCTATCCGCTGCCGGCGCGCGGCAAGCTCGAGGCGACGGGCGAGACCTGTCCCGAGTGCGGCGCCCCCATCGTAGTGGTCAACACGGCGCGCGGTCCGTGGCGTATCTGCGTCAACATGGACTGCCCGACCAAGGAGAAGAGGCCCGCCCGCGGTCGCAAGACCACAACCAAGGCGAGCACGGCAAAGAAGACGACGGCTAAGAAAGCCACTGCCGCCAAGAAGACGACCGCGAAGAAGTCGACTGCCAAGAAAGCAGCCGCCGACAAGTAACGGCGCAGTCGAAACATTGCCCAAAAAAAACGAGCGAGGACCCCGCGATCCTCGCTCGTTTTTTTGACCGGCAGTTAGGGACGTTCCTTTTCTGCCGGCAGTTTAGGAACGTCCCTAACTGCCGGCTCGGGAACGACAAAGCGCTAGTTCACCTCGACAGGCTTGGCGCCGGGATAGCGCTCCTCAAAGTCTAGGCGGTACTTATTGTCATTGGTGCCCGCCACGTTGTCGCGCGACAGCGGCGCCACGATCTCATTCTTGTGGTCCGCAGGCTTGGCGTATTTCAGGCTGATCTCCCAGGCATCACAGATTGCGTCAATGCGGTGATCCAGGTCGTCGTACAGAGCGATGATGTCCTTCCAGGAGCTGTAGTTCTTGGAGCTCGTCGGGACGTCCAGGTCCTCGACGATGTCGTAATACTGCTCGATGGTGTCCTCCGTGCGCTCGGCGACGTCGGCGAGATTTTGACGGGTGGTTCGATCCTCTTCCAGATAGTTGCCGTTGAAGTTCTGCGCGCAGCCACGGACCTGGCTGTCGAGATCTTCGAGCAGGTCGTAGTATTCGCTCAGTCGGCGGTAGAGGTTCTGCTCAGAGAGCGTTGCTTCGCCGCCATCCTCGTCATCATCGTCATCATCGTCGTACAGGCTGTTGGGATCGCCGAGAGGCTTTAGGTTATCGTCGTCGACGTCATGGTGCAGCTTGGCTACCTCGGCAGTCGTCTGCGTGGCGGCGTTGTCGAACGGTCTGATTGCAAAGAAGATGACCAGGGCGATGATGATCGCCACCAGCACAACGATAACGGCGATAAGCGGCCCGGTGCCGCTCTTTTTGGGAGCGGGGGTCTGTGGCGAAGCGGGCGCGTATGCGGGAGCCGGCTGCTGTTGGGGCGAGCCGCTCGCGACGAGCATGCGCTGCGTGGTCTCGACGGCCTCGGTCCTTGCGGCGGGGTCGGGGCTATAGGCGAGGGAGTCGTCCGCCTTGGCTTGCGGCGTATCAAGGGAGCCGGTCTGCTCAAAAGCGGGCTGGCTATCGCTCGCGGCTGTTTGCTCAACGGGTGCACCGCACGAGGTGCAGAACTTGGCATCATCTGCAAGAAGCTTGCCGCACGAGGCGCAATACCGAGACATTGCCACTCCTTTCGCCACATTTCAATGCAATACGACGATTATACCCAGCATCCCAAAAAGCCGGCAGTTAGGGACGTTCCTTTTAATATGAGCAGGACATTGTCAAGAGGCAAAATCGGGCCT
>UREE01000054.1 GCA_900546825.1 uncultured Collinsella sp.
CCACTTAATGTGGCCTTCGTGCGAGCAGGACTGTCCGCAGTAGCGAATAAAGCTAAGCCGACCGACCCCAGCTAAGATTAAAGGAGCTGATATGTGCGATTGCACAGATCATAAGGACGAGATTCCTGCCTACGACGCGCAGGCCATTGAGTCCAGGTGGATGAAGGCCTGGGAGGAGTCCAACCTCTTTGCCGTCGACACCGACGACAGCAAGCCCAAGAAGTATGTGCTCGAGATGTTCCCGTATCCGTCGGGCGACCTGCACATGGGCCACGCGCGCAACTATACCATCGGCGATGCCATGGCCCGTCAGGCCCGCATGCGCGGCTTTGACGTGCTGCATCCCATCGGCTTTGACGCCTTTGGCCTGCCTGCCGAGAACGCCGCTATTAAGCACAACACGCAGGCTGCCGCCTGGACGTATAAGAACATGGACCAGGCGCTCGCCACGATGAAGCGCATGGGTTTCTCCTACGATCTGGATCGCATGGTCAAGACCTGCAGCCCCGACTACTACCGTTGGGGTCAGTGGATCTTTGAGAAGATGTGGGAAAAGGGCCTGGTCTACCGCAAGAAGAACCCGGTCAACTGGTGCCCCACCTGCAAGACCGTTCTGGCCAACGAGCAGGTCACCGAGGGCAAGTGCTGGCGCTGCGGCACCGAGCCCGAGAAGCGCGACCTTGAGCAGTGGTACTACAAGATCACCGAGTACTCTCAGGAGCTGCTCGACGATCTGGAGAAGCTCCCCGGCTGGCCCGAGCGCGTCAAGCAGATGCAGGCCAACTGGATCGGTCGCTCCGAGGGCGCCGAGGTCGACTTTACCCTGTGCGACAAGGATGGCGAGCCCATCGAGGGCGACGAGGGCAAGATCACCGTCTTCACCACGCGTGCCGATACGCTCTTTGGCGTCTCCTTCTTTGTCCTGGCTCCCGAGTACGCCGGCCTGCATGAGCTCGTCGAGGGCACGGAGTACGAGGAGGCCGTCACTAAGATCGTCGAGGACGCCAAGCATATCTCTGCCGTCGAGCGTGCCCAGGGCACCCTCGAGAAGCACGGTGCCTTTACCGGCCGCTACGTGGTGAACCCCGTCAACGGCGAGAAGGTCCCCGTGTGGGTTGCCGATTATGTCGTTGCCGACTACGGTACCGGTGCCGTCATGGCCGTTCCCTGTGGCGACCAGCGCGACTTTGAGTTTGCCCGTAAGTACGACCTGCCGATCGTGCCGATCATCCTGGACGACGACGATCGCGCTGCCGTCGAGGCCAGCGGCGAGACCATCGATACCTTCCATGCCGAGACCGTCGACTGGGATTGCGCTCACGCTGCCGAGGGCACGCTCGTCCAGTCCGGCAAGTACACCGGCATGCGCGGCGGCAAGCACTCCGAGGGCGAGGCCGCGATCGTGGCCGACCTCGAGGCCATGGGCTGTGGCCGTCGCAAGGTCGAGTTCCGTCTGCGCGACTGGCTCATCAGCCGCCAGCGCTATTGGGGCAATCCCATCCCGGCCATCCACTGCGAGCACTGCGGCATCGTGCCCGTGCCCGAGGATCAGCTGCCTGTGACGCTGCCCGAGAACCTGGACCTGGGCGCCGGCGAAACCCTCGCCGAGTGCAAGGAGTTCTACGAGACTACCTGCCCGATCTGCGGCCGCCCGGCCAAGCGCGAGACCGATACCATGGATACCTTCACCTGCTCCAGCTGGTATTACCTGCGCTATACCGACCCGCACAACACCGAGCTGCCCTTCTCCAAGGAAGCCGCCGACCGTTGGATGCCCGTCGATAACTACATCGGTGGCATCGAGCACGCTATTCTGCACCTGCTCTACAGCCGCTTCTTTACCAAGGCCCTGCGCGACCTGGGTCTGCTGAGCGTGGACGAGCCCTTCACCAACCTGCTGTGCCAGGGCATGGTCAAGGACGAGAACGGCGACACCATGTCCAAGTCCAAGGGCAACGTCGTGCCCCCGAGCTCGGTCATCGAGCCCTACGGCGCCGACACCATGCGTTTGGCGATCCTGTTTATCGCCCCGCCCGAGAAGGACTTCGACTGGGATCCCAAGGCCGTTGAGGGCGCCAACCGCTTCATCAAGCGCGCCTGGCGTATCGTGTGGCAGCTCGTCCAGTCCGGCGACGCCAACGTGGCCTTTGACAAGTCCGCGCTCGACGAGGTTGCGATGAAGCTCTATCGCGAGCGTCACCGCACCATCGCCAAGTGCACCGAGGACTTCGATCGCGGCCAGTTCAACACCGCGATCTCGGCCGTCATGGAGCTCGTCAACGCGGCGAGCGCCTACCTCAACGCCACCGAGGGTGCTACCCGCGACAAGGCGCTGTGCTACGGCGTGGCTAAGGATATCGTGAGCGTCCTTGCCCCCATCTGCCCGTTCTGGGCCGACGAGCTGTGGCACGAGGCCCTCGGCTGCGAGGGCAACGCCTACACCGCCGCCTGGCCCGAGTTCGACCTGGCCGAGTCCGTTGAGGACACGGTGCAGATCGTGGTCCAGGTGCTCGGCAAGGTCCGCGGTCGCGTCGACGTTGCCCGCGATGCCTCCAATGAGGATATGCAGGCTGCCGCCGAGGCCGCCGTCGCCAAGTGGCTCGAGGGCAAGACGGTCGTCAAGGCCATCTGCGTGCCCGGCAAGCTGGTCAACCTGGTGGTCAAGTAAGCACTGCGCGCTTAGCTGACGCATTAAAGACGAGGGACGATCCGGCTGGGTCGCCCCTCGTTTTGCGTGTGCCCGACCAAGTGCTTGAGGTCAATTGTCCTATTCTTGTGGAGAAGCTGTGCGCACGCTGACCTGCAGATTCGTACTGTGCTTGCACGTTTTCGCAGCTACTGGTATAGTTTGCTTGCAAATGAAGTTGTAATTGAAAGAAGTGGGGTTTCGGCCCCGCTTCTTTTTTGTATGGATGGAGGTGCCGCAATGGTCAAGACCAAGACCGAGCAGGCGATCATCGACGCACTCGAGGCCGTCGCTCCCCAGCACGATGTCGACATCGTCGACGTCGAGCTCGTGGGTGCCACTAAGGCCCCCTGCGTGCGCGTGCGTATCGAGGGTGCCGAGGGTCAGAGCCTGTCGCTCAACGACGTCACGGCCAACACCAAGTGGGTCGGCGATGTGATTGAGGAGCTCGATCCTATCTCTTCGAGCTATACGCTCGAGGTGTCGAGCCCGGGTATGGCGCGCCCGCTGCGCCGTCCGTGCGACTTTGCCCGCTTTGTGGGCGAGAACTGCGAGCTCACCTTCACCGCCACCGAGGGCCGTCGCAAGTACACCGGCAAGATTGTCGCTGGGACCGAGACCGACGTTACCCTCGAGCTCGAGGACGGCGAGACCGTCACCCTCGATTTCTCTGATGTTAAAAAGTGCAAGTTGAAGCCTACCTACGACTTCAAGCCCGCGAAGGAAGGAAAGTAAGATGGCAGCATCCGACATGATGTCCGCCCTGATGGAGCTTTGCCAGGAGAAGCACATCGACCAGCTCTACCTGATCGACCGCCTGGAGCAGTCGCTCGCTAAGAGCTATGCCGAGATCCTGCATCTTGAGTGGGGCGCCAAGGTGACCATCGACCGCACCACCGGCAAGATCTACGTCTACCGCCTGGAGCCGATCGACGATTCCATGGACGAGGAGGGCAACTTCACCGAGTTCGAGGAGATCGACGTCACCCCCAAGAACACGAGCCGCATCGCTGCCCAGCACGCCAAGGCCGAGATCAACGCCATCGTGCGCAACTCCGCCCGAGAGCAGATCTACGAGGAGTTCTCCGGCCGCATCGGTGATCTCATCAGCGGTATCGTGCTGCAGTCCACGCCCGACTTCACGATCGTCAAGATCCGCGAGGGCGTCGAGGCCGAGCTTCCGCACTTCGACCAGCGCCGTTACGAGAACGAGCGCAACGAGCGTCCGATGGGCGAGCGCTACCTGCACAACCAGCACATCAAGGCCGTGATCATCGACGTTCGCGACCCCAACTCCAACCTGCAGCCGGTTCGTGGCGAGCACAGCCGTCCGCCGATTGTCATCTCGCGTACCCACCCCGAGCTCATGCGTCGTCTGTTTGAGCAGGAGGTGCCCGAGATCTATGAGGGCACCGTCCAGATCAAGTCGATCGCCCGCGAGCCCGGTCAGCGCTCCAAGGTCGCCGTCCACTCGCTCGACGACCGTCTGGATCCCGTGGGCGCCTGCGTCGGCCCCAAGGGCAGCCGTGTTCGCGCTGTCGTGGGCGAGCTCCGTGGCGAGCGCGTCGACGTCATCCTGTGGGATGCCGATCCTGCCGTCTACGTCGCCAACGCCCTGTCGCCTGCTAAGGTCACCCGCGTCCTCATCGACGAGGAGAAGGCCTACGCCGGCGTCATCGTGCCCGACGACCAGCTGTCCCTCGCCATCGGCAAGGAGGGCCAGAACGCCCGCCTCGCCGCGCGCCTGACCGGCTGGCACATCGACATCAAGTCCGAGACGCTTGCCGCCGACATCCTCAAGAACGTTCCCGTTCACGAGGAGCCCGCCGCCGACCTGATCGGTGACGAGGAGGACGAGGACGTCCGCCGCTGCGAGTACGTGTCCGAGGACGGCATCCAGTGCCGCAACCAGGCTCGTCCCGGCTCCCGTTTCTGCGGTGTCCACGACACCGACGCCTTCGATGATGCGGAGGACCTGATCTAGCGCGCGGTCGCGCCGGGCGGGTCCCGGCGCATCTCCCACGCTCGTTCAGTCTCTAGGCACCCAAGGTGCCAGAAAGGGTAGGTGAAGTCATATGGCAAAAGTCCGTGTGTCCACCCTGGCCAAAGAGTTCGGCATGACCTCCAAGGAACTGATGGGTCATCTTGCCGATATGAAGATTCCCGCTAAGTCCGCTTCCTCCACTCTGGAGGACGCCTATGTCGCCATGGTCCGCAAGCAGCTCGCCTCGGTGATCGAGGCCCGCGCTCAGGAAGTCGAGGCCGCCAAGCAGGCCGAGGAGCAGGCAGCTGCCGCCGAGGAGGCCGCTCGCGCCGCCGAGGCCGAGCGCGAGCGCATCGCCGCCGAGAAGGCCCGCGAGGAGGAGCGCCGCCAGTTTGCCGCAGCCCAGGCCGCCGAGGAGGCTGCCCGCGCTGAGGCCGAGGCCAAGAAGAAGGCCGAGCAGGAGCGCCTTGCCCGCGAGAAGGAGGAGGCTGCCCGCGAGGCCCAGCGCCGCGCCGTTCCCGCTTCCGACTCCGGTTCGCGCTTCCGTTCGCTGCTTGACCAGATCGCCGCACAGGAGACCGTGCTCAAGGAGAAGAAGGACGCCGAGGACAAGGCCAAGGCCGAGCGCGCCGCCGAGCGCGGTAACCGTCGTGGCGGCAACAACGACCGCCGCGGTGGCCGTCGTAACGATCGCAACGCCTCCGACAACAACTCCGAGCGCAACGCCTCCGAGAGCCGTCCGCACAGCCATCGCACCAACGCCAGCAACAACGTCGCTGCCGGCATGGACTTCCCCAACCCCGACAAGCAGGGCAAGGGCAAGAAGCGCAAGGGCGGTCACAACAACGAAGAGGACCACTACAGCCGCATGGCTCGCGAGGCCGAGGAGTACAGCCGCGAGAAGGTGCTCGAGGAGGCTCGTGCTGCCGTCGAGGAGGCCTCTCGCGAGTCCACCGGTCGCCGCAAGAAGCGCAAGGAGAAGCGCGAGCGCGAGGCTGCCAAGGCTCAGGAGGAGCGCAAGATAGAGGAGGCGCTGGCCCAGGGCGTGAACCCCGAGGACCTCGACGCCATCAAGGTCTCCCAGGGCGTTACCGTCCAGGAGCTCGCCGAGGCGCTCGACGTTCCGGCTAACGACATCATCAAGCGCCTGTTCCTGCTTGGTACGCCGCTCACCATGACGCAGTCCATGTCCGACGACCTTGTCGAGCTCGTCGCTGACGACCTGGGCCGTCAGATCAAGATCATCACCCCCGAGGAGGAGAACACCTTCTCGTTCTACGACGATCCCGCCGACCTTAAGCCCCGCGCCCCGGTCGTCACCGTCATGGGCCACGTCGACCACGGCAAGACGAGCCTCCTCGACGCCATCCGTCACACCGGCGTCGCTGCCGGCGAGGCGGGCGGCATTACGCAGGCCATCGGCGCTTCGCAGGTCATGATCAACGACCGCAAGATCACCTTCATCGATACCCCGGGCCACGCGACCTTTACGGCCATGCGTGCCCGCGGTGCCAAGGTGACCGACATCGTCATCCTGATCGTCGCCGCCGACGACGGCGTCATGCCTCAGACCATCGAGTCGATCAACCACGCCAAGGCCGCCGGCGTACCCATCGTCGTCGCCGTCAACAAGATCGATAAGCCGGGCGCCAACCCCGACCGCGTGCGCCAGGAGCTCACCGAGTACGGCATCATCCCCGAGGAGTGGGGCGGACAGAACATGTTCGTCAACATCTCGGCTAAGCAGAAGATCGGTATCGACGACCTTCTCGAGACCGTGCTGCTCCAGGCCGACGTGCTCGAGCTCAAGGCCAACCCCGACACCTTTGCTTCCGGTAACGTCCTCGAGGCTAAGCTCGACAAGGGCCGCGGTTCGGTTGCCACGGTTCTCGTGACCCGCGGTACCCTGCACGTGGGCGATACGCTGGTCGCCGGCCTTACCTACGGCCGCGTCCGCGCCATGCTCGATCCCAAGGGCAACGCCGTCACCGAGGCCGGCCCCTCCGACGCCGTCGAGATCTTGGGCCTGCAGTCCGTGCCCAACGCCGGTGACGAGTTCCGCGTGTTCGAGGACGAGCGCGAGGCTCGCGCCCTGGCCGATGAGCGTTCGCTCAAGGCACGTATCGAGGAGCAGAGCCGCGTGAAGCATGTTACGCTCGAGAACCTCTTCGAGACCATCGCCGACGCCGAGGTCAAGGAGCTCAACCTGATCATCAAGGCCGACGTCCAGGGTTCCATCGAGGCCCTTCAGGACTCGCTCGACAAGATGGATCAGTCCGAGGTCCGCATCAACACGATCCACTCCGCCGTCGGTGCCATCAACGAGACCGACGTCGTCCTGGCCGACGCCTCTAATGCCATCATCATCGGCTTTGGCGTGCGTCCCGACGGTAAGGCCCGCTCCGCCGCCGAGCGCGAGGGCGTCGAGATCCGTTGCTACGACGTTATCTACAAGTGCCTCGAGGAGCTCGACGCTGCCCGTATCGGCATGCTCAAGCCCACCGAGGTCGAGGTCTCCACGGGTACCGCGACCGTCTTGGACACCTTCAAGGTGCCCAAAGTCGGCATCGCCGCCGGTGTCCGCGTCGAGGAGGGCGAGATCGCCGCGACCGATTCCGTGCGCCTGGTGCGCGACGGCATCGTGGTCTTCAACGGTAAGATCGCCTCGATGCGCCACTACAAAGACGAGGCCAAGAGCCTCAAGAGCGGTTCCGAGGGCGGCATTGGCCTGGAGAACTTCCAGGACATCAAGCCCGGCGACCAGATCGAGGGTTACCGCATCGACCAGGTTGCCCGTACTGAGTAGGGGGTAGCGCTATGAAGCAAACGCAGGCAACCCGCCGTTTGGGCGAGCAGCTCCGCGAGAAGCTCGGTTATATCCTGCTCTTTGAGGTTTCCGATCCGCGTCTCGACCTGGTCACCCTGACCGCGGTCGAGGTCGCGGTGGACCGTTCGTTCGCGCGTGTGTACGTGTCGTGCGATGCGAGTCGCTACGACGAGGTCATGGAGGCGCTCGCAAGCGCTAAGGGCCGTATTCGCAGCCTGTTGGCTCGCTCGCTCGATTGGCGTGTTACGCCCGAACTCGATTTTCGCATCGATCGCTCGACCGATGAGGCCGAGCGCATCACGCGTGCGCTGGAAAACGTTCCCGCCACGCTTGCGATCGAAAAGGACGAGGACGGCTATCCGATAGCGGATGCCGCCCAGGAGGCAGCTTTAGATGACTAATTCCGCCGACCTCGCCTCGTGCGAGTCTGCAGATATTCAGCGACGCATCCTCGAGCTCATCGAGGGTGCGTCCTCCATTGCGATTTCGGGACATACTTCTCCCGATGGCGATGCCTTGGGCTCCGTGTTGGGTCTGGGCCTTTCGCTCATGAAGTTTTTCCCCAACAAGGACATTGCGCTGCTGCTGGCAGACGATGACCCGGTTCCGCGCATCTACCGCTTTATGGAGGGTGCCGATCGCCTGGTGCCGGCATCTGCGTACACCGGCAATCCGGACCTGTTCATCTCGGTGGACGTGCCGGTCGTCGAGCGCCTCAACAACTCGGCCGAGGTGCTTCGCCGCTCCAAGCATGTTGTGTGCTTCGATCACCACCCGGCGCGCGAGGAGTTTGCCGAGCTCAGCCTGAGGCGCGTCGAAGCTGCAGCCTGCGCTATGATTATCGACCGTTTCTTGGACAATTGCGGCATTGTCGCACGTGATGGCGTTGCGACCTGCCTGCTGTGCGGCTTGGTTACTGATACCGGCCGTTTCCAGTACCAAAACGCCGATGCCGCAGCGTTCCATGCGGCCTCTCGTCTGGTTGCCCACGGTGCCGATCCGGCGCGTGTGGCACTCGAGGTATACCAGAGCATGCGCGTTGAGTTTTTGCACCTCAAGTCCATCGTCATGGGCCGCATCAAGACGGTGGCCCACGGGCGCGTCGCGTATAGCTACGCGTACCAGAGTGACCTTGAGGCTTGCGGTGTCACCTCGGATGAGTGCGACGGACTGGTCGATGTGGTGCGCTCGGTGATGGGCGTCGAGGTCTGCCTGTTCCTGAAGGGCATTGAGGGCGATACCAAGGTGCGCGGCAACCTGCGCTCCAAGGGCGACCTCAACGTGTCCGAGATCGCTGCTGCCTTTGGCGGAGGCGGACATCCCGCTGCCGCCGGTTTCTCCAACAACGGAACGATTCTCGAGACGCTCACCGTGGCACTTCCCATGCTGGCCGAACTGGTAGGGGAGGATCCCGCTTCGGTGACTGTCGAGCTTTAACTTTTTGGATGGTACATGGCTCGTCGTACGCCTTCTCAACTGAATATGCTGCTCGCCGTCGATAAGCCGGTGGGCTGCACGTCCCACGATGTGGTCTCGCAATGTCGGCGCGCCCTCCATGAGCGTCGCGTCGGCCATGCCGGCACGCTCGACCCCATGGCATCGGGTGTCATGGTGGTGGGTGTTGGCCAGGCTGCTCGTTTGCTGGGCATGCTAACCCTCGATACCAAAAGCTATGTCGCCGACATCTCGTTTGGCGCCGAGACCAATACCGATGATGCTGAGGGCGAGGCGGTCCGCACGGTGGCTATTGCCAACGAGCTGCGCGATCCTGCCTATGCCCGTGAGCGCTTGGCGGCCATGCTGGGTCCGCAGATGCAGGTGCCGCCGGCGTTTTCGGCTATCTCGGTCAATGGCGTTCGCGCCTACAAGTCTGCTCGCGAGGGCAATGCGGTGGACCTACCTCCGCGCCCCGTCGAGGTCTATGCCGCCGACCTGATCGCCGTGGGCGGCGAAGGTGATACGTGTGTGTGGACCGTGGCTTTCTCGGTGAGCAAGGGCACCTATATCCGTGCGCTCGCTCGAGACTTGGGCCGCGCCTGTGAGAGCGCCGCGCACATTTCCGCGTTGCGCCGTACGGCCTCCGGTGTTGTTTCCATTGGCGCTTGTCATGCGGTCGAGGAACTTTCCCCCGAGTCCGCGGCTGGCTTTGCCCTGGATCCCATTGCGGCCCTGGGCGCCACGCGTGTTGACTTGCCTGGCAATCTTGCCGATGACCTGCTCTGCGGCCGACGCATTCCCGTTGAGCGTGCGCTTGCGGATTTCGATGCCTCGAAGGCGCCGTTTGCGTTGGTGCTCGATGGGGGACTCAAGGCGCTCGCCCGCATTGAGAGTGGCCGCTTTGTCATGGAGCACGTGTTTCCGCAGGCAATCGGCGGTGTTCGATGATGTTGTCCGCTCGCGAGCTCGCGCGTATCTTTTTCGCGGGCGAGTCGGACGAGGCTCGCATCGTTGCTGCCGATGCATTTGATGAGTGCGAGCACTTGGGTGCTGCCTCCATCGCCATCGGCGTTTTCGATGGTGTGCACCGTGGACACCAGGAACTCATCGAAGCGCTTGTCTGTGATGCCCGTGCCCATGGCTGTAAGGCGGTCGTGGTTACCTTCGATCCCGACCCGGACGTCGTGGTGAGCCCTTCGCCCGCTCAAAAATTGATGACGACGGCCGACCGTCTGCATGCCCTGGCTCAAACCGGGGTCGATGCTGTGGTGGCCGTTCCCTTTACGTCTGAGGTTGCGGCGCTCGACCATGTCGGTTTTCTCGCACTGTTGTCACGCGTGGTCGACATTCGCTCGATTCGCGTTGGCAGCGACTTTAGGCTGGGTCGCGGCGGTGCTTCTGGTGTTGCCGAGATGCGCGCCTGGGGTGCCGAGCGCGGCGTTGACGTATACGGGCACGACTTGCTTTGCGAGGGCGGTGAGGCCATTTGCGCCACCCGTATCCGTCATGAGCTGGGACAGGGCCATGTGGGGCTTGCTGCTGGGTTACTCGGCCGCCCGTATATGGTGCGTGGCGGTGTTATTCGCGGCCGTCACGAGGGTTCTGGCATGGGCTTTCCCACGGCAAACCTGCAGGTTCCCAACGGTATTCAGGTGCCTGCCGATGGCGTGTATGAGGGTCTGGTGATGGTCGATGACACCGTGTGGCCCGCTGCTGTCAACGTCGGCCTGCCGCCAACGTATGCCGACGATGCGGCATCTGCGCATCTCGAGGCCAACTTAATTGGGTATACGGGCGACCTGTACGGCGCTTCCCTTTCGCTGGCGTTTACGCGCTGGCTGCGCCCGTCGCGCGTGTTCGATTCCCTGGACGAGTTGATCGCGACCGTCGAGGGTAATATCGAAGATATTCGTCACAACTTGGGCGAGCAGGGGGTGAGCATCCGTGATTAGCGATGAGGAAAAAGACCAGGTACGCGCTGCGTCCGACTTAGTCGCCATCGTGCAGGAAACGGTTGAGCTCAAGCCCCGCGGCCATGAGTTTTGGGGCTGCTGCCCTTTTCATGGCGAAAAGACGCCGTCTTTCCACATTATTCCCGCCACGCAGGTGTGGCATTGCTTTGGCTGCGGTGAGGGTGGCGATGTCTTCACCTATATCATGAAGCGCGAGAACCTGAGCTTTCCCGAGTCGATCCGTTATTTGGCCGATCGCGCGGGTATCGAGCTGCACGACACCGGAGACCGCCGCGAGCGCGGTACTAAGCGTGCCCGAATCTACGATCTGTGCGCCGAGACCGCCCAGTTCTACCACACCATGCTTATGCGCGGTAAGGACGGTCGTCCGCGCGAGTACTTTGCTAGCCGCGGCATGGGTGGCGATGTCTGCCGCCGCTACTGCCTGGGCTTTGCACCGGGTCGTAACATGCTGGTGGCTCATCTGTCGCAGGCGGGCTTTACTCCGCAGGAGATGATCGACGCCAACGTGGCTGTGAGTCGCGGGCGCGGGCAGCTTGCCGACCGCTTCTACGACCGCGTGATGTTTCCCATCTTTGATGAGCAGGGTCACAACATCGCCTTTGGCGGTCGCATCATGG
The DNA here is from genome assembly GCA_900546825.1 of uncultured Collinsella sp. Taxonomy (GTDB): domain Bacteria; phylum Actinomycetota; class Coriobacteriia; order Coriobacteriales; family Coriobacteriaceae; genus Collinsella. The sequence goes on from UREE01000054.1 coordinate 11,528, forward strand.
GAGACGGCCAACCCAAGTACCTCAACACCGCCGAGACGAGCGTGTTTCATAAAAAGCGAAACCTCTACGGCTTTAATTGGGCCAAGGAGTTTATCGTCGCGCAGGATACCGCCATCGTGGTAGAGGGCTATACCGACTGCATCGCCTGTTGGGAGGCGGGGATTAAAAACGTCGTCGCTACGCTGGGCACCGCGCTCACGGAGCATCACGTCAAGACGCTCACCCGCTTTGCCAAACGCATCGTGTATATGTTTGACGGCGATGCCGCGGGCCAGAAGGCCGCCCGTCGCGCGATTCAATTTATCGAGCAGGATTCGATGGACCTGCGCTGCGTGGTACTGCCCGACGGCAACGATCCCATGGAGTTCATCACGGCGCACGGCGGAGAGGAGCTGCAGAAACGTATTGACGCCGCCGAGCCGCTTATGGACTTTGTCTACCGCTCGCTGCAGGAGTCGAGCGACATCACCACGCCGGGCGGTCGCGCCAAAGCGCTCGAGGATGCGCTGACGCTTATCTATCCGCTGCGCGATAGCTATATGATCGACACGTACTTTATCCAGATTGCCGATCTGCTGGGTTTGGATTTGGAGACGGTGCGCGCGAGTTCGGGTCGCGTGTTTCGCGATGTCGCTAAACGCGAGGATGCGGAGCGTCGCCGTGAGCAGAACTATGAACGCCAGCGGGCGCAAGCCGAGCGATCTGATAGCGCGGGCGGTCGGTCGTCTGGTTCGCAGGGGACATCTCGTGGTGCTTGGGCGTCGGGCGCGACGCCGGCAGTAGCGGCGCCGGTCGAGGAAGAGCCGTACGACTATGTCCCGCTCGATGTTTACGGTGCCGCGCCTGTGGAGGTCGTCGACGACCTGCCGCCGATCGACGTGCCTGATGGTATGGGCTCTGCGCCCGCCGGTTCCCCGACAGACGCCTCGGCCACTATGGTTTTGACCGATCTGGAACGCAAGTCCTTGGCAGGGGAGCGCGAGCTGCTGACCATGCTCACGAGCTACCCCGACCTGTTCCGCACGTATGCCGATCGCATCTGCTCCATCGAGTGGGTCGACCCGCGCCACGAGTCCATCGCATGGGCCGTACTGGCGACGCCCCCGGGTACCGATCCTGCGGCCTGTATGGATGCGGCGCGTGCGGTGTGTCCCGAGGCGGCAACGCTTGTGAGTACCGGGCGCATCTCGGCGACGAGCAAACACCCTACCGAGACGAACATCGTGTTCATGCTTGATACGCTCGAACTCTACACCATCAAGCGCCGCATGCGTGCCGCACAGGCCAAGCTGCGCCAGGACCGTTCACTCGATGATGAGGCCCGTCGTGCGCTGACCGTGCAGGCCGCGCAGGATTCGCAGCGTCAACGCGAATTGCAAAAGTCGATCGGCGGCGTGGCGGACCCGTTCCGTTTGATCGGTCTGGAGGCCGCGGGCACCGAACAGGCCTAGATGTTGTGGTCAACCAGCGTATTCTCGCCTATATCCAGTCCTCTTTTTGGGTATAGACGTCTATGTGTGTGTTAAAGTAATGAGTCCTGTGGACTATGAAGGGAGAATCTGTGCCAAAAAAGACTGAGAGCACGGGTGCTGGGCTGGAATCCTACGTTGCAAAGCTCATGGGCAACGGCTCAAACAGGACTTCGGTAACCGAGGACGAGATTCAGGTCGCCCTGAAGGATATCGATGTTTCTGACGAGCAGCTCACCGCGGTGTATTCCGCGCTGCGCAACAGCGGCATCCAGATTATCTCCGCGAGCGGTAACGACGACGCCCCCATGGACGTCGACGATGACGATAACGATACCGATACCGACGATTTCGATGACGACGACGAGCACGATTCCGGCTCGCTCGACGATCATGAGCTCAAGATGGCCCGTCAGGCCGACGCCGAGATGGGTTCTTCCAAGAGCAAGAAGAAGCGCACCGTGCGCACGTCCCGTTCACGCTCCCGCGTGCGTGGCATCGATGCCTCCACGGTGATGCTGACCGGCGATCCGGTCCGTATGTACCTCAAGGAGATCGGCAAGGTCGACCTGTTGACCGCCTCCGAAGAGGTCGATCTGGCCATGAAGATCGAGGCCGGTCTTGAGGCCACCGAGAAGCTCGAGGCTGCCGAGGCGGGCGAGCTCGAGCTCACGCGTGCCGAGATGCGCCGTCTGACCCGTATCGAGAATGTCGGCCTCGAGGCCAAGCAGGCTCTCATCAGCGCAAACCTGCGTCTGGTCGTCTCCATCGCCAAGCGCTATGTTGGCCGCGGCATGCTGTTCCTGGACCTGATCCAGGAGGGCAACCTCGGTCTGATTCGCGCCGTCGAGAAGTTTGACTACCAGAAGGGCTTTAAGTTCTCCACGTACGCCACGTGGTGGATTCGTCAGGCCATTACGCGCGCTATCGCCGACCAGGCCCGTACCATCCGTATTCCCGTGCACATGGTCGAGACCATCAACAAGCTCGTCCGCGTGCAGCGTCAGCTCCTTCAGGACCTGGGCCGCGACCCGACCCCCGAGGAGATCGGTGCCGAGATGGACATGAGCGCCGACCGCGTCCGCGAGATCCAGAAGATCTCGCAGGAGCCCGTGTCGCTCGAGACCCCCATCGGCGAGGAAGAGGATTCCCAGCTGGGCGACTTCATCGAGGACTCCCAGGCCATCGTTCCGCCCGATGCGGCCAGCTTCTCCATGCTGCAGGAGCAGCTCACCCAGGTGCTCGACTCGCTTGCCGATCGTGAGCGCAAGGTTATCGAGCTGCGCTTTGGCCTTGTCGACGGTCATCCTCGTACGCTCGAGGAAGTCGGCCGCGAGTTTGGCGTCACGCGCGAGCGCATCCGCCAGATCGAGTCCAAGACCCTGGCCAAGCTCCGCCACCCGAGCCGCAGCAGCAAGCTGAAGGACTACATCGAGTCATAACCTCGCAAGCAAGAAGCGCCCTCAAGCACATCCGCTTGGGGGCGCTTTCATGTGGTCATTGGGGACGTCCCCAATGACTAGGTCGGAAAAATTCTTAAAAAAGTTCTTGCCCTGAGCTGATTCGTCCGTATAATAAACTTCGTTGCTTGAGAGCACGCACCTATTCCTCGGTAGCTCAATGGTAGAGCACGCGGCTGTTAACCGCGCTGTTGTAGGTTCGAGTCCTACCCGGGGAGCCAGAATTTCTCAGCCCAATCCGCTGGGCTTTTAAATTCCTCGGTAGCTCAATGGTAGAGCACGCGGCTGTTAACCGCGCTGTTGTAGGT
>UREE01000055.1 GCA_900546825.1 uncultured Collinsella sp.
TCATGCCTTGCCTTTTGAATGACAAATTGTCGCTCTGGGCGGCGCGCAGCGTCGACTGGTTGCGCGGTTCGTAGAACCGCGCAACATAAGTGTGCCTCCCCCCGCGCACGGAACGGGAGGAGGCTAAAGGTAGGAGTCTACCGGTGGGTTTACCCCACCGGACAGACGATGACCAGGTGATCCTTTACAGGATCGTCAAGGTTTCCGTGGGGTACCCGTTGGGTACTTAGAGCATCACGCAAGCGACGGTCAGGATGACGGCGCAGACGACGGAGAGCGCGACGATGAGCTTAAGGGCAAACTTGAGCCAGGTCGTCCACTCGATCTTGGCCAGGGCAAGACCGCCCATGATGGCGCCAGAGGTCGGGGTGAACAGGTTCACGACGCCGATGGCGGCGGAGAAGATCATAACCATGACCTCGGGCGAGAAGCCGAGCTTAACAGCCAGCGGTCCCATGATGGGCATGGAGACAGTAGCCATACCGGAGGTCGAGGGGATCAGGAAGGACAGGCCGAAGTAGACCAGGAAGCTCATGGGAGCGAAGATCACGCCGGACAGGCCAGCCAGAGCATTGGCGGCAGCGTCGAGAACGTAGACGTCGAGGCCGGTGCTAGCCATGAGGACGGAGATACCACGGGCGAGAGCGATGACGAGGACAACGGACATCATGTCGGCAGCGCCGGTGATGAAGGTGTTGACGATCTGCTTCTCGGACAGGCCACCGATGATACCGATAAGGATAGCCATGAGGAAGAACCAGGTGGAAGCCTCGTCGAAGTACCACTGGCCAATGGGCAGGCCGGTGATCAGGGCAGACCAGCCCTGGACGACGGCGTTACCGTCGGCGTCGTAGACAGCGCCAGCGTCAAAGAAGTTGGCGACGCCCTCGTTGAGGTCGGCCAGCGGGATGAAGCCGACGATCATGACGACGAAGGTGAAGGCAAAGGCGATCAGAACACCCTTCTGACGACCGGTGAGCTTGACCTCCTTGTTAACCTCGGAAGCAGCCTTGCCGTGAGCCTCTTCGGCGTCCTTGAGCTCCTGCATCGAAAGGATGGTGGAACCCTTATCAGCCTTGACCTTCTTGGCATAGCTCATGACGAAGAAGATGGACATGGCAGTGGTAACAATCCACAGGACGGCACCGAGGCCGATGATGATGGACTGGTTGACCTCAATGCCAACACCGGTCAGAGCGTCGACGGCAGCGCCGACGGCGAACGGGTTAACCGTGGAGCCGAGGCAGCCGCAGCCAGCGCCGAGCAGGACGGTGGCAGCACCGACCATAGGGTCGAAGCCAGCGGCCATCATGGTAGCGGCAAGCAGGGCGTAGAAGGGAACGGTCTCCTCGCACATACCATAGGTGGTACCACCGAGGGAGAAGATGAGCATCAGCACGGGAATGAGCATGATCTCATTGCCCTTAAGCTTCTGCACCAGAACGGCAATGCCGTTGTCCAGGGCGCCGGTCTCGGTCATCATGCCGAGGAAGCCGCCGAGGATCATAACGAAGAGGCAGACGGGCAGAGCGTCAGCGAAGCCCTTGACCGGGGCGGTGCAGAAATCGCTCAGGCGGGCAGCGGTAACCTCGCCACCGGACGTACCGGAGACGATAACGGTAACAACCGCGACGATTGCCAGCAGAGCAAGAAGAATGGTGAACGATGAAGGCATACCGCGCTTTTTCTTAGCGGTCTCAGTCATAGTTCTCATCCCCCCTTCATAAATCATTTACTGATCTCGCCCAAAGCGGCTCTTCCGTGCCGTGCATGTCGCTCGGTGCGAGATTTTTACCAGACAAAAGCGCTCGGGGTGCGCAGCAATGCACCCCGAGCGAGATGCTAGATGCTCTTACTTGAGCGTAGCGTACATGACAGCCTTGATGGTGTGCATGCGGTTCTCGGCCTCGTCGAAGACCTTGGAAGCGGGGCTCTCGAAGACCTCGTCGGTGACCTCCTGCTCGGTGATGCCGAACTGCTCGCACTTCTCGGCGCCAATCGTGGTGTTGGTGTCGTGGAAGCTGGGCAGGCAGTGCAGGAAGATGGCACCCGGGTTGGCCATAGCCATGACCTCGGAAGTAACACGATACGGGGTGAGCTGAGCGATGCGCTCGGCCCAGACCTCGTCGGGCTCGCCCATGGAGACCCACACGTCGGTGTAGATAACGTCGGCACCGGTGACGCCGTCCTTGACGTCGGTGGTCAGCTTGATGGTGCAGCCGTTGGCCTCGGCGATGGGCTTGCAGGCCTCGATGACGTCGTCGGCGGGCATGCACTCCTCGGGGCCGCAGGCCACGAAGTTCATGCCGAGCTTGGAGCAGACGACCATGAGGGAGCGGGCAACGTTGTTCTTGCAGTCGCCCATGAAGACGAGGGTCTTGCCCTTGATGTCGTAGTTGAAGTTCTCCTGGACGGTCAGGATGTCGGCGAGCATCTGGGTGGGATGCCACTCAGTGGTCAGACCGTTCCACACGGGCACGCCAGACTTAGCAGCGAGCTCCTCGACGTCGTCCTGGGCAAAACCGCGGAACTCGATGCCGTCATACATGCGGCCGAGAACGCGGGCGGTGTCCTCGATGGACTCCTTCTTGCCCATCTGCGACGAACCCGGATCGAGGTAGGTGACGCCCATGCCCAGATCCATGCCGCCGACCTCGAAGGCGCAGCGGGTACGAGTGGAGGTCTTCTGGAAGAGCAGAACGATGTTCTTGCCCTCGAGATAGCGGTGCGGAACACCAGCGCGCTTCATGTCCTTGAAGTTCTTGGAGAGCTTGAGCAGGTACTCGATCTCCTCGGTGGTGAGGTCGAGAAGCTTGAGGAAGCTACGGCCGGAGAGGTTAACACCCATGGTTCGATTCCTTTCGAAGAAATGAATTACGTTAGTATTAGTGTTGCCCGTTTAACGAGCGAAGCCGGTGCGGTTGTAGGGGGACCGCACCGGAAACGGAAAGACTTAGAGGTCCTCGCGCCAGAAGGGCATGCTCATGCAGCGCGGGCCGCCACGGCCGCGGGAGAGCTCGGCGGAGGGCACGACGAGAAGGTCCAGGCCCTCCTTGTACAGCACGTCGTTGGTGACGGTGTTGCGGGCGTAGACGCAGATCTTGCCGGGCTCGACGCACAGGGTGTTGGAGCCGTCGTTCCACTGCTCGCGGGAGGCCGCGATCGGGTCGCCGCCGCCGCAGGGGATCAGCTTGACCTGGTCGACGCCGGTGGCGTCCTCCAGGACGTGCTCGAGGGTGTCCTCGATCAGGCGGATGTTCACGTCGCCCGGGTTCTTGCCGGCGGTCAGCTCGTAGACGCGCAGGGTGCCCATGATGGCGGGGTGGATCGTGAACTTATCGACGTCGATCTGGGTGAAGACCGTGTCGAGGTGCATGAAGGCGCGCGAGACGGGGATGTCGAAGGCCAGGATGCGCTCGACCTTGGAGTCGGAGTTCCAGAAGATGTTCTGGGCCATGACGTCGATGGCGGCCGCCTGGGTGCGCTGGGAGATGCCGACGGCGAGGGTCTTCTCGTTGATGTTCAGCACGTCGCCGCCCTCGGTGTGGAACTGGCAGTCGCGGCGGAAGTACAGCGAGACGTCCTTGTAGTCGGGGTGGTACTTGAAGACGTACTTGCCGTACAGGGTCTCGCGGTTGCGGGTGACCGAATACATGCGGTTGAGGTTGACGCCCTCGCCGACGACCGCGAACGGGTCGCGGGTGAAGTAGAGGTTGGGCATCGGGTCGATGATCAGGTCGGACTCGGACTCGGAGTTGACCAGGGAGTCGAGGGTCGTGGACGCCGTGAGGGGCATGTCGATCTCGGCCTTGGTCATGCCGGCCATGGTCTTCTTGACGAACTCGAGGTTGTCCTCGATGGAGTCCAGCTTCTCGCGGACGATCTGCGGCATGTGCTGGCCGCGGATGCCCGCCTCGGCGATGTACTGGTCGGTGAACTCGGCGCGGGCGCCGGGGACCTGGTCGAACACCTCTGCGACGAGGTTCTCGAGGTAGAGCACCTCGACGCCCTGGTCCCTCAGGATCTGGGCGAAGGTGTCGTGCTCCTGCTGCGCGACCTCAAGGAACGGGACGTCGTCGAACAGGAGTCGCTCGAGCTCGTCGGGCGGCAGGTTGAGGAGCTCGTCGCCGGGACGGTGCAGGCAGACCTTCCTGAGCTTGCCGATCTCGGAAGGCACGTGCAGACCTTTCGTCATGGCCTCCTACCTTTCTTTCGGGCCCTTGTCAGGGCCGATTCGTTAGCGCCCCTCCGTGTGAGGCGTTATTGCTGACGACATATTTATATCCAAAATCAGTCCATACTTCCACCTCGCCCCCGAACGGTTTTATATGAGGGGTGAACGGCATACACATATACTTCACGCATGGCACACTTTGATTTAATAAAGTGTATTTACGTGCTTAAACGCGTTTTCAATCCAGAAATCAAATGGAACTAAACTTTGTTAAACCACCCTCAAATTGCATATTTCCAACAAAGCTATGAATAGAATTAGCGATTCGTACCACGTCTCAACCATTTTCATTTTTATTCAGAAAAAAGTTTGTCCTATTCATTTCTGGTATACAAATTACCGTTTACCAGACGCTTGATACCGTTCACCGGAAGCTCAGTATAAGGCCCAGCGGATACCGGCTCGCCTTACGGCCCCATTTGTAAAAACTTGACTTCTCGGTATGGAAAAACGGACCCGCTTCCCCTAGGGAAACGGATCCGTTTTCGATTATCTTCGGCCAATTTGGATAAGGCCCTCGAAGATCATCGGAATCCTAGCGATCGAACTCGGCCAGCGCCTCGCCCAGAAGCCTCAGGCCCTCGCGAAGAACATCTTCGCTCGCGCAGTAGCCCAGGCGCGCTCCGCAGGGAAGCTCAAAACGGCTACCGGGAACCAACAGCACTCCCCTCTCAGCCAACAGGCGCTTGCAGAACTCCTCGTCGTCCTCGGGGATATCCAGCTGGATAAACGAGGTGGACACGCCCTGCGGGGCCGTCCAAGACACGCGATGCTGCGTATCGATCCAAGCCTGCGTGATATCGCGGTTGCCAAACACGATCTTGCGGTTGCGCTCGAGAATCTTGTCCTTGTGCTCGAGCACGTAGGTCGCCAGGGCGTCATTGAACACGCCGCCGCAGATCATGGTGTAGTCACGATACGTGCGGATGCGGTTGGAGACCTCTTCGTCGGCCACGACCCAGCCCACGCGGGCCGCAGGCGTCGAATAGGTCTTCGACAACGAGTTGGTGACAATGGCCCTCTCGTACACGTCGACCATCGACATAAAGGACTCAGTGTTTTCGAGCGGCAGATACACCTCGTCGCACAGCACGTAGGCGCCCACCGAACGGGCAATCTCGGCAATCTGCCCGAGCATATCGGCATCGAGCACCGTACCGATGGGGTTCGATGCGTTATTGATGCAGATGAGCTTGGTGTTGGGGCGCACCAAGCGCTTGAGCTCATCGATATCGGGCTTCCAGCCGAGCTCCTCGCGGAGCTCCCAATACTCGACCTCGGCACCCAGCGTACGCGGAATCTCGTAGAGCGGCGCATAGGTAGGCCACTCGGCAATCACGTGATCGCCGGGCTCCACAACGGCCATGATGGCGTTGAGGTTGGCGCCCGTGCAGCCATTGGTCTGCAGAATGTGATCGGGATTGACATCGCGACGATACAGCTTGGCGACCTCGGCCTTAAATTCCGGCGATCCCTCGATCCAGCCGTAGTTCATCTTCTCGCGATCCAGGCGCTCGTAGAACGTGGCGCCGTCCTGCTCGTCCAGTGCGCGAAGCTCGCCCATGGTCAGCGACGAGATCGTCGACTGAGCGATATCCCAGGTAGCACTCTTCTCCCAAACGTTGAGCCATTCCTCAACACCGATTGTCTTGATATCCATGGACACCTTATCTGATCTTCATTTAGCGTCATTAAACATGAATGGGGCGGTGCGAAAGATCCGCACCGCCCCAATGGGAGACATCTAATGGCAGCTAGATGTTTGTAGTAAGACCTGTACGGGTCTTTGAAAACCTTAGAGGTCCTCGCGCCAGAAGGGCATGCTCATGCAGCGCGGGCCGCCACGGCCGCGGGAGAGCTCGGCGGAGGGCACGACGAGAAGGTCCAGGCCCTCCTTGTACAGCACGTCGTTGGTGACGGTGTTGCGGGCGTAGACGCAGATCTTGCCGGGCTCGACGCACAGGGTGTTGGAGCCGTCGTTCCACTGCTCGCGGGAGGCCGCGATCGGGTCGCCGCCGCCGCAGGGGATCAGCTTGACCTGGTCGACGCCGGTGGCGTCCTCCAGGACGTGCTCGAGGGTGTCCTCGATCAGGCGGATGTTCACGTCGCCCGGGTTCTTGCCGGCGGTCAGCTCGTAGACGCGCAGGGTGCCCATGATGGCGGGGTGGATCGTGAACTTATCGACGTCGATCTGGGTGAAGACCGTGTCGAGGTGCATGAAGGCGCGCGAGACGGGGATGTCGAAGGCCAGGATGCGCTCGACCTTGGAGTCGGAGTTCCAGAAGATGTTCTGGGCCATGACGTCGATGGCGGCCGCCTGGGTGCGCTGGGAGATGCCGACGGCGAGGGTCTTCTCGTTGATGTTCAGCACGTCGCCGCCCTCGGTGTGGAACTGGCAGTCGCGGCGGAAGTACAGCGAGACGTCCTTGTAGTCGGGGTGGTACTTGAAGACGTACTTGCCGTACAGGGTCTCGCGGTTGCGGGTGACCGAATACATGCGGTTGAGGTTGACGCCCTCGCCGACGACCGCGAACGGGTCGCGGGTGAAGTAGAGGTTGGGCATCGGGTCGATGATCAGGTCGGACTCGGACTCGGAGTTGACCAGGGAGTCGAGGGTCGTGGACGCCGTGAGGGGCATGTCGATCTCGGCCTTGGTCATGCCGGCCATGGTCTTCTTGACGAACTCGAGGTTGTCCTCGATGGAGTCCAGCTTCTCGCGGACGATCTGCGGCATGTGCTGGCCGCGGATGCCCGCCTCGGCGATGTACTGGTCGGTGAACTCGGCGCGGGCGCCGGGGACCTGGTCGAACACCTCTGCGACGAGGTTCTCGAGGTAGAGCACCTCGACGCCCTGGTCCCTCAGGATCTGGGCGAAGGTGTCGTGCTCCTGCTGCGCGACCTCAAGGAACGGGACGTCGTCGAACAGGAGTCGCTCGAGCTCGTCGGGCGGCAGGTTGAGGAGCTCGTCGCCGGGACGGTGCAGGCAGACCTTCCTGAGCTTGCCGATCTCGGAAGGCACGTGCAGACCTTTCGTCATGGCCTCCTACCTTTCTTTCGGGCCTTTCGGCCGAATCTCTCAGCACCCTTCCGTAACGGGTGCTGCTTGCTGACAGCTCTAGTTATATCCAAATTCCAACCGCAATTCCACCTCGCCCCCGAACGGTCAACAAAGTTCGATGAACGGTATATCGAATATGATTCCCCCATAATGCACTTCGGCGTTCTAAAGTAGCTTTTCTAAGGTAAATGCTCTTTTTTCTTAAAAATCATTCGCAATTACAACTCCAATCTTTCGATTAAGAATTGCATATCTAAAACGGTTTTATGTATATAAATGACGCTTGTTCGTGTTTCTGTCTGTATTCGATGATATTCAGCTACCTATCATTCTTATTCACACATACTCACCAGTTGAGTGAGGATATAGACCGTTTTTCACAACGCGAAGGGCGTCAGCTCTATGGCTTGTCAGCGTAAGAAGTAGGTAAAGATACCGTTCACGCGATACGTCCGTGCCATAGGTCGACTAAATTGAGACTATAGTGAATAGTGTTAGGCAACCGTCCCCCACGGGGACTGAACGGACAGATGCATATGCCGAGCAAAATCGAAAAAAAGCAAGCCGCTGCAAAGCTGCGTAAGCCGCCGCGCGACTTCTCGTACACGCAGAACCGAGAGCTCAGCTGGCTGCGCTTTGACAACCGTGTGCTTGACGAAGCCTTCGACGAGACCGTTCCGCTGTTCGAGCGGCTAAAGTTCGTGTCGATTTTCGAGTCTAACCTCGATGAGTTTCTCATGGTGCGCGTGGGCGGCCTGTCCGATCTGGCAGAGCTCAAAAAGCAACCTGTCGACAACAAGAGCAATATGACCGCCTCGGAGCAGGTCGAAGCTGTCATGGCAGAGCTGCCCGGGCTCCTTACCCGTTGGGAGTCCATCTTTAAGAGCATCGAAGGCAAGCTCGACACCCTGGGCGTTCACCGCGCGCGTGTCGATTCGCTTACGCCCGAGGAGCGCACCTTTGTCACCCGTTACTTCCAGGCCTACGTGTCGCCGGTCATCTCACCGCTGGTGATCGACCCGCGCCACCCCTTCCCCAACCTGCGCAACGGCGCGCTCTACCTGGCCTGCGGCCTGGACAGCGTCACCGACGAGGAAAGTCTGCTGGGCCTGATCGAGATTCCCGCCTCGATGAACCGCGTGGTCGAGATCCCCTCGCCCACCGGCACCTACTCCTACATTCTGCTCGAGGACGTCATCCTCGCCTGCCTGGACAGCTGCTTTGGCTCCTATAAGCCGCTCGACCGCGCGCTCATCCGCGTCACCCGCAACGCCGACATCGATCCGGACGGCGAGGGCGTCGAGGAGGAAGAGGACTACCGCCAGCATATGAAGCGCATCCTCAAGAAGCGCCTGCGCCTGCAGCCGGTAGTGCTCGCCGTCTCGGGCTCACTCGAAAAAGCAACGCTCAAGACTATCCGCAAGGCGCTCGAGCTCTCGCGTCGCTCGGTATTTACCTGCGATATCCCGCTCAACCTGGGCTATGTCTTCGGCATTGAGGGCAAGATTCCCGAGCACCTGCGCAACGAGCTGCTCTTTACGCCGTTTAAGCCGCAGCCCAACCCCACCATCGACATGGCCCGCTCCATCCGCGAGCAGGTGCTGCAGCACGACAAGCTGCTCTTTTATCCCTATGAGGCCATGAACCCCTTCCTGGATCTGGTGCACGAGGCCGCCTACGACCCCGAGTGCATCTCGCTGCGCATCACGCTCTACCGCGTGGCCAAGCAGAGCCGCCTGTGCGAGTCACTGATCGATGCCGCCGAGAACGGCAAAGAGGTCACGGTGCTCATGGAGCTCCGCGCGCGCTTTGACGAGCAGAACAACATCGAGTGGGCCGAGCGCCTGGAAGAGGCCGGCTGCACCGTCATCTACGGCTCCGAGGGCTTTAAGTGCCACTCCAAGATCTGCCAGCTCACCTATCGCGAGGGCATGGCGCTAACGCGCCTGACGCTGCTGGGCACCGGCAACTTTAACGAGAAGACGGCCAAACTCTACAGCGACTTTATGCTCATGACCGCTCACCCCGGCATCGGCGAGGACGCCAACCTGTTCTTCCGCAACCTGTCGCTGGGCAACCTGCGCGGCGATTACCGCTTCCTGGGTGTGGCGCCCGTCGGACTGAAACCGCTCATCATGCGCGGGCTTGACCGCGAGATCCAGCGCGCCCTCGCCGGCGAGCCCGCCCGCGTGTTCTTTAAACTCAACTCGCTCACCGACCGCGAGGTCATCGACAAGATCGCCGAGGCATCGTGCGCAGGAGTCCGCGTGGACATGATCATCCGCGGCATCTCGTGCCTCAAGCCGGGCGTTCCTGGCAAGACCGAGAACGTGCATGTCCGTTCTATCGTCGGACGCTTTTTGGAGCATGCGCGCGTTTACGCCTTTGGCGTGGACTCGGACATGATCTATCTGAGCTCGGCCGACATGATGACGCGCAACACCGAGCACCGCGTGGAGATCGCCTTCCCCGTGCTCGACCCCACCTGCCGCGCCCTGGTGCACGAGTACATGGGCATGCAGCTGCGCGACAACGTGAAGGCCCGCAGCCTCACGAGCGACGGCACCTGGGTCCCCGTGGAGCGCGCAGAGGGTGAGAAACCCTTCAACTCGCAGGAAGCCCTGCTGGAGCGTGCCTACCGCAACGCCGAGGCCGCGCCCGAGCCCGTCATTGAGGCAAAGCCCGCCCCTGCTCCTAAGCCGCAGCCGGCCACACCCGAGGTTCAGAAGGTCCAGGCGACCGTCATTGAGCCCGAGCCCGCACCTGCACCTCAGCCCGAGCCGCAGGCAGCTAAGCCCGCACCCGAGACGAGCGCCCGTCGCGATAAGCCCGCCGGCAAGACCAAGGCCATCGAGCGCCATCGCCCCGGTCGTGTGCGCATGGGCCTGGGCCTGATCGGTCTGGGTCTTAAGACGCTCATTACCGGCAAGACGAAATAGTCGTTTGTAGAAGCGGTTTGTAGAAGCGCCCCGCATTCGAGGAAAGCCTCGGATGCGGGGCGCTTTTCCCTGCTACCATGGTGCGGACAACAACGCGAATGACAGGCAGGGATATGAAGCTCACTATAGAATCGATGACCTACGGCGCCGACGGGCTGGCGCACGCCGACAACGGCAAAGCCGTCTTTGTGCAGGGTGCCGTGGCAGGCGACACCGTCGAGGCCGAGGTCGTACAGGACGGCAAGTCGTTCATGCGCGCCCGCACCACCGAGATTCTGGAGCCGAGCCCCGATCGCATTCAGCCCCCCTGCCCCTACGTGGGCATCTGCGGCGGCTGCTCGTGGGGCAATCTCTCACGCACGGCACAGCTCGCCGCCAAGGAGCAAAACCTGCGCTCCACGCTCGAGCGCATCGGCAAGTTCAGCCCTGAGCAAGTCGACGAGCTGGTGCAGCCCATCTGCCACACCAAGGACGACTGGGGCTACCGCAATAAAATCGAGCTCGAACCGACCGTCGTCAACGGTCGCGTGCGCCTTGGCATGCACGGTGTCGACCCCAGCAAAATCGTGACCGTCGATGCGTGCCCGCTGTTCGATAAACGTTTTCCCAAGGCGCTCAAATCGGTCGTCGGCGCACTCAACTATCTAAGCGGCAGCCATGACTTAGGGCTCGAACGCGTGGGCATTCGCGCATCGCGCCGCACCAAGGCGCTCGAGGTTGCACTCTGGACGCCCACAGGCTCTTTTCCGCGCTCGCAAGTCTCCCGCGTGCTGGCGGACGCCGCTCATCCCACGAGCATCGTGCGTGTGATGAGCAAGGGCGAAAAGAAGGCCCGCCGTGTCTCCAAGGTCGAAATGCTCGCCGGAGAGGGCTCATGGACCGAGAATATCGCCGAGGGTCAGATGCGCTTGTCTGCCCCGTCTTTTTTCCAGGTCAACACCAAGGGTGCCGAGATTTTGATCGAGCTTGTCATGGAAGCGCTCGACCCGCAAGAAGACGAGCTTGCCGTGGACCTGTACTGCGGCGCCGGAACCTTTACCCTGCCGCTCGCCCGCCGCTGCGACTTCGTCGCCGCCGTCGAGGCCTACGGCCCGGCCGTGCGCGACCTGCGCCGTAACCTGGAGATCAACAAGCTTGACAACGTCGACGTCATTGGCGGAGACGCGGTGCGCGAGTTCCCCGACCAGGATGCCGACGTCTTGGTGGTCGACCCGCCGCGCGCAGGCCTCGCCCCCGAGGCGATCGACCTTATCGCCAGCACGAGTGCTCGCGATGTAGCCTACGTGAGCTGCGACCCGGCCACCCTGGCGCGCGATCTCAAACGCTTTGTCGAAGAAGGCACCTTCTCCCCCGTAAAGATCACGCCAGTCGATCTGTTCCCACAAACCTTCCACTGCGAGACCGTCGTCCACCTTAGGCGCAACTAGCCACTTAATCATTGCTCAGAAAAATCATTGGGAAATCGAGCGTGGCAAGCGAAGGTCTTCGGGGTATAAGACGGCTAATTGTATGCCGCCTATGAAAGGAACCCTCATGCCCAGCGTTGCCGTTCTCGCCGCCGATGGCTTTGAAACTATTGAATGCTTGACCATGGTCGATGTCATGCGTCGCGGCGGCGTGCGTGCCACGCTCGTCTCGATTATGCCCACACGTGAGGTCGTAAGCTCGCTGCAGATCCCCGTGACCTGCGATGCGCTCTTTGATGAGATCAACTTTGACGAGTACGACTGCGTCGTGCTGCCCGGCGGCTTGCCCGGTGCCACCAACCTGCGTGCCGATCAGCGCGTCTGCGACGTGGTCTGCGAGTTCGCCGCGACCAAGCACGTTGCCGCCATCTGCGCCGCCCCGTTTATCCTGGGCGAGCTCGACCTACTCGAGGGGCGCCACGCCACGTGCTTCCCTGGCTTTGAGAAAAGCTTCCCCGAAGGCGCCTATACCGGCGAGAAGGTTACGCAAGACGGCAACATCATCACCGCCAGCGGCATGGCCCAGTCGCTCCCCTTTGCGCTTGAGCTGCTGCGCACGCTCGCCGGCGACAAGGCCGTCGAGAAGGTCGCCGAGGGCATTCAGCTATGATTTTGGCTTCGCAATCACCGCGCCGCATCGAGTTGATGCGCGAGGCGGGCTATGACATTCGCGTGATTCCCGCAGATATCGACGAAACGCCTTTTGATGGCGAAGCTCCGCTTACACTCGTCGAGCGCTTGGCGCGTGCCAAAGCCGCCGCCGTTGCCGCCGAGCATGCCGAGCCCAACGAACTGACCGTCGCGGCCGATACTATTGTCACCTTTGACGGCCAAATTTTGGGCAAGCCGGCAGACGGGGACGAGGCGCGCACCATGCTCCGCGAGCTTTCGGGCCGCACGCACCAGGTCGCAACCGGCGTCTGCATCGTTAAAGCCGGCGACGCTACAGCTCCGCATGCCGCCGAGAGCCTGTCGTTTGTCGATGTGACCGACGTGACGTTCTATGAGCTTACCGAAGAGCAGATCGAGCGCTATGTTGCCTCCGGCGAACCCATGGACAAGGCCGGGGCCTACGGCATCCAAGGCACAGGCGGCCGCATGCTTGTGCACGATATTTCGGGTGACTTCTACAACGTGGTGGGCTTGCCCATCGCTCGCGTCGCACGCGCGATTCAAAAACTCTCGTAATTGCATCTGGCGCTGGGTATCCCCCAGCGCCTACAATTTTGCCGTACCGTACGGATCCCGACCGGGCATAAGGCCCGGCGGAAAACCGATAGGAGAACACATGGACACACTGCTCGAAGCCATCGATGTTTGCAATGTCGATGGCTTTTGCTTTGGCAACTATACGGACGAGGAGGCTGGCACCGGCTGCACCGTAATCGTGGCGCCCGAGGGTGCCACCGGTGGCGTTGACGTACGTGGTGGCGCCCCCGCTTCGCGTGAGACCGACCTGCTGCGTCCCGAAAACACCGTCGATAAGGTCCACGCCGTCTGCCTTTCGGGCGGATCGGCCTTTGGCCTCGAGGCTGCAAGCGGCGTGGCCCGCGAACTCGAGAGCCGCGGCATTGGTCTGCCCGTCGGCCCCACGCAGGTGCCCATCGTGTGCTCCAGCTGTATCTTCGACCTTGCCTTTGGCGACCCCACCGTTCGCCCCGACATTGAGGCCGGCATCGCCGCCGTGCGCGAGGCGCTCGACCACACCCCCACCAAGCTCGAACAGGGCAACGTAGGCGCCGGCACGGGCGCTACCGTGGGTAAGCTCATGGGCCCCGCCACCTGCATGAAGGCCGGCCTTGGCGCTGCCGCCGTGGCGCTCGGCCCCATCAAGGTGGGCGCCGTGGTCTCGGTCAACGCCTGCGGCAACGTTGTCGACCCCTTCACCGGCGAGTGGGTCGCCGGTATGCGCGCCGCAGCCGATAGCGACCAGATCGTCGACATGGAACTCGCAGCCTTTGCCGCCGCCGGATCCATGCAGATGCCGCTCGACCGCACCAACACCACCATCAGCTGCATCGTCACCAACGTGGAACTCACTAAGGCACAAGCCACCAAGGTCTCTCAGATGGCCGCAGACGCCTACGCACACGCCATCCGTCCCACGCACACCACCAACGATGGCGACACCATCTACACCCTCGCCAGCGGCAAACTGGGCGCCCAGGCAAGCGCCGCCGTTCCCCTAGACCTGCTGGGCATGCTCGCCGTAAGGGCCCTACAGACCGCCATCGTAAACGGAGCCAAAACCGCCAAAACCTCCCACGGCATCCCCGGCGCCGCGAGGTAATCTCACTCGTCCGTCGGTCGGAGGCGGGCGGGCATTACGTTTGCTGCTCTACAGTCCTATGCAAGACGAAGGCCACATTAAGTGGCCTT
>UREE01000056.1 GCA_900546825.1 uncultured Collinsella sp.
CTCGCAAAAGGTGCCGAGCTATGCCATCGTGCGCGCGAGCACCATGGAGATCGGCTACGTGGACAAGAAGCGCAAGATTGCCGGCGAGGACCGTATGCTTATCCCCGATGGCCTGCTGCAGTGCGACACGGGCGTATCGGGCAAGGAGGTCATCGACACCGTGACGCGTGTGGTTGAGGAAGTCGCCGAGGAGCACGGCGCCAACACGGCCGTGGCGCTCGCCAAGGTTAAAGCCGCTGTGGCCGAGAAGGTCGAGGATGACGAGGAGCTTCCGCCCTGGGATATCGTCGATGAGGTCTTTGAGGACGAGCCGGTCATCAAGGAAAGTGTGCGCGCGGCACTGACCGAGGAGAAGGTTCCCGAGCGCGTTCCCGTGGAGCGCAAACAGGTCGAGCGCGCGGCGGTGCGCAATCATAAGATTCGTACCGATACGGGCATCGAGATCAGCTTCCCGGCCGAGATGGGTTCGAACTCCGAGTACATCGAGTTTGTCAACGAGCCCAACGGCCTCATTTCCATCGAGCTCAAAAACATCGGCAGCATCGAGAATCGATAAGTTGCGTTACGCCTGCAGCGAGAAAGCGAAGGCCGAAGCCCTTTGGGTCTTCGGCCTTTTTGCTTGGAGCTCAATTGAGTTGCAGACTGAGCATAAGTCAGCGAAAGCGCCCCTAAGCGAGCAAGGTGACGTGAAAGAGGAGGGAAGCGTACTTTGGTACGCGACCGACGATTGAACGTCAGATTGCCGCTTAGGGGCGTTTGTAGCGTCGACCGTTCCGTCGTTCGTTAGAACGACGGAACCAAAGGTGCAGCGTCGAGCCGTTACGCGGGTTGGTAAACCCGCGTAACTATTAAAGTTGACGTAAGCCCTCTTCCAGGCCGGTCTTGCTGTCGGTCTTCTCGTCGCGCATCTTGATGACGCGGGCGGGGACACCGGCCACGACGGCGCCGGCGGGGACGTCCTCGACGCACACGGCGCCGGCGGCAACGACGGCGCCCTTGCCTACGTGCACGCCCTCCAGGACCACGGCGTTGGCGCCGATCATGACATCGTCCTCGATGATGACGGGCGTGGCGCTGGCGGGCTCTACGACGCCTGCCAACACGGTGCCGGCACCGATGTGGCAGTTCTTACCCACGGTGGCGCGGCCGCCCAGCACGGCGCCCATATCGATCATGGAGCCTTCGCCGATGACGGAGCCGATGTTGATGATGGCACCCATCATGATGACGGCGCGATCGCCGATCTCGACGCGGTCGCGGATGATTGCGCCCGGCTCGATGCGGGCGTTGATGCCCTTGAGGTCGAGCATGGGCACGGCGGAGTTGCGGCAGTCGTTCTCTACGTCGTAGTAGTCGATGGAATCGGCATTGGCGACCAGGATGGTCTTAAGCTCATCCCAGTCACCAAAGACGGTCTTGCCGCGACGACCGCCGTAGACGTGCGCATTGCCCCACTGGACCTTCATGCCCGGCTTTTCGCGCACGTACAGTTTGACGGGCGTTTTCTTGGGCGCGGTGGCGATGTAGTTGATAATCTCCTGTGCATCCATCTCGGCTGCGTTACTCATATGCTGTTTCTCCTTTTCGTGGATACGGTTGATACCTGGTTAGGCAAACATGACCTGGTCGAAGGTGTAGAAGCCGGGGTCGCGGGTGATGAGCTTCTGGGCGGCGGCCAGGGCGCCGTTGACAAAGATCTGGCGGCTCGTGGCACGGTGTGTGAGCGTGACCTCCTCGTCCTGGCCAAAGAAACTCACCTCGTGCACGCCGGCGACAGTGCCACCGCGCAGCGAGTGCATGCCGATCTCCTTGGGGTCGCGTGCACCGCACATGCCCTCGCGGCCATAGACGGGGTGGTAACCTGCCTCGGGCTCGGCTTCGACGACGGCGTCGAGCAGCAGCTTCGCGGTGCCGCTGGGGGCGTCGGCCTTTTGGTTGTGGTGCGTCTCGACAATCTCGCAGTCAAAGCCGGGCAACTCACGCGTGGCCTGTGCCACCAGATGACGCAGGGCCGCGATGCCGATGGAGTAATTGCCGGAGTGCATGACGCGGGCGTTCTGACCCAGCTCGCGCAGGCGATCCATCTGCTCGGGCGTGTAGCCCGTGGTGCCCGAGACCAACGCCGCGCCCGTGCGCTCGACATAGGCGACGACAGCATTGAAGGTCGCAACGTTCGAGAAGTCGATGATGACGTCGGCTGCTGGGGCGTTCTCGAGCTCGGACAAGTCGAAGCCGGTCTGGGCGACGATATCAAAAACGGGCTGACCGGCGGCGTCGACAACGCCCTCGGCGGTGGTGCGGATGAGCGAGCCCATGCGGCCCGTTCCCATAATGACGGTCTTAATCAAGCAGACCAGCTCCCCTCAGAGCATCGGTAAGTGCAGCGCGTGTGTCGTTGGCCATGGGGCACAGCGGCATGCGGTAGTTTGCCTCGATCATACCCATCTGAGCGAGCGCTTCTTTAACGGGGATGGGATTGACCTCGCTAAAGAGGGCGTTGATGAGCGGCTGACCGGCAATCTGGATATCGCGGGCGCGCTCCACGTCGCCGTCCAGATAGGCACGGCACATGTCATGCACGAGCTGCGGCTGAACATCGGCCCACACGCTGATGGTGCCCGAGGCGCCCAGGCTCATGAGCGGCACGGTGAGTGCGTCCTCGCCCGAGTACATGCGGAAGTCGTCGGACAGCAGGTGTGCGATCTTGGCGGCATAGGCGACGTTGCCCGAGGCTTCCTTAATACCCATGATATTGGGGTGCGCGGCCAGGCGCTCCACATTGCGCTCGCTGATGCCGCAGCCGCAGCGGCCGGGGATGTTGTAGAGGATGCAAGGGATGTCCACGGCATCGGCGACGGTCTTAAAGTGCTGGTAGATGCCCTCTTCATTGGACTTGTTGTAGTAGGGGGTAATGAGCAGCAGACCGTCGGCGCCCAGGCCTTGGTAAGTGAGCGACTTGGTGAGCATGGTTTGCGTGGAGTTGGAGCCCGAGCCGGCGATGACGGGGACGCGTCCTGCAACATGCTTGACCACGGCGGCGACAACGGAGTTGTCCTCGTCATCGGTCATTGTGGCGCTCTCGCCGGTGGTGCCCAGGGTGAGGATGGCGTCGGTGCCGTTTTGCAGGTGGAAATCGATAAGGCGCTCGAGTGCGTCAAAGTCGACGCTGCCGTCCTTTTTAAACGGCGTAACAAGGGCGACGATTGAGCCCTCGAGGTTGCGGATATCCATGTTCTTCTCCTTCGCTTCCGCGATCTGGATGCGCTTATTCCATTGGGCGGCGACGGCCAAGCGCTCGTCCTGAGCGCGATGGCGAGCACTTTCGGCGCGCGACTTGGCCAGCAGCTCTCGGCCGCACGGCAGCACATCGAGTGTGGCAAAATAATCGCCCGGGCGCTCGGCGCGGCGGATGAGGTCGGCCGAGCCGTCGGGGCGCAGCAGCACCTCGGCGGAGCGCAGGCGTCCGTTGTAGTTGTAGCCCATGGAGTAGCCATGCGCGCCGGTATCGTGGATCACGAGTACATCACCCATGTCGATCTGCGGTAGCTCGCGGTCGATGGCGAACTTGTCATTGTTCTCGCACAGATTGCCCGTAATGTCGTACGTGTTTGTGACAGGCGCCGCGGTCTTGTCGGAGCCACCCGGCTGGCCCATCACTGTAATGTGGTGGTAGGCGCCATACATGGCAGGGCGGATCAGATCGACGGCGCTTGCGTCGACACCGATATAGTCCTTGTAGATCTGCTTTTCGTGGATGGCCTTGGTGACCAGGCAGCCGTAGGGGCCCATCATAAAGCGGCCCATCTCGGTGCAGATGGCCACATCGCCCATGTCGGCGGGAACCAGGATCTCGTCGTATGCCGCGTGCACTCCCTCGCCGATGGCGTGAATGTCGTTGGCCTGCTGCTCTGGCAGGTAGGGGATGCCGACGCCGCCGGATAGATTGATGAAGGCGACGTGTGCGCCGGTCTCGCGCTCCAGGCGCACGGCAAGCTCAAAGAGGATGCGCGCGAGCTTGGGGTAGTAGTCGTTGGTGACGGTGTTGCTGGCAAGGAATGCGTGGATGCCAAAGTCCTCGGCGCCCTTGGCCTTGAGCGTGCGAAAGGCCTCGAAGAGCTGCTCGGTGGTCATGCCGTACTTGGAGTCGCCCGGGTTGTCCATGATGCCGTTGGAGAGCTGGAACAAGCCGCCCGGATTAAAGCGGCAACTGACTGTCTTGGGGATGGGCCCCGCGACACGCTCAAAGAACTCGATATGGCTGATGTCGTCAAAGTTGACGATGGCGCCCAGCTTGTCGGCGAGTTCAAAGTCGGCCGCCGGCGTGTCGTTGGACGAGAACATGATGTCGTGTCCCGTGATACCCAGCGAGCGGGCGATCATGAGCTCGGTATAGCTCGAGCAATCGCAGCCGCAGCCGTATTCGTTGAGAATGGAGATGAGCGCCGGGTTGGGGTTGGCCTTGACGGCAAAGTATTCCTTAAAGCCCGGGTTCCATGCAAAGGCGTCGCGCACTTCTTGCATGTTGCGGCGGATGCCCGCCTCGTCGTATAGATGAAACGGCGTGGGGAACTGCTCGACGATATGCTCGAGCGTCTCCTTGTCCACAAACGGCTGCTTGGCCGCATATGCCTCGTTGGGGGTCAATGCCATGTCCCGTAAACCTCGCTATCCAGACGGCGCCATCTGCGCATCGAATCCGCATAGCGTGGACCCAATGTCCGGATAGCGCTCCCGCATTGCTGCAGACAGTCCTGTGGGTGTTTCCCACAGGCCCACCAGGTTGTTCGTGCCCGAAAAACCCAGTTCGGCGGGTTTCGCCTCCCCACGGGGTCAAAGCCTGCCGGCTCGCCCGCGGTTCTTCGTGCCCGCGCCTCTATCAAGTGGTAACGACCCTACCACGTTGCACTTTACCAAACAAGAGTATTCGTATATAACGTTTAAAAAATGCAGGGATATGCTGGAAATAAGGGTATGGCAATCTTGCGGCACAATAGATAGCAACCGGCGCACACCAATGAAAGGAACCTCTATGACCGAGCTCCAAGAACTCCGTCGCTATCGGCGCGACTTGCACAGGATCCCGGAGCTCGACTTCGATCTTCCGCAGACTATTGCCTATATCGAGGGCGTGTTGGCGTCGCTTGCCTGCGAGGTGACCCATCCGTGCCCCAGCTGCGTCTGCGCTTTCTTTGACGCTGGCGTTGGTGCCACGCATGCCACGGCGATTCGTGCGGATATGGATGCGCTGCCCATTGCCGAGGCGACGGGTGCGGCCTTCGCCTCGTCTCATCCCGGCAAGATGCACGCTTGCGGGCACGACGGACACATGGCCATGGCGCTCGCCGCCGCGACGTATGTCGACCGCACGATTCGCGAGCAGCCGGGTTCACTTAAACGCAACGTGCTTTTTGTGTTCCAGCCGGCCGAGGAAACGACCGGTGGTGCCAAGACGGTATGCGAGAGGGGTGTGTTCGAGCGCTATGGGGCCGACCGCATTTTTGGCTTCCATGTGTGGCCCGATCTGTCTGCCGGCACGCTGGCGAGTTGTTCTGGTCCGCTGCTGGCGCGTTCGAGCGAGACGCATATCCATATTCACGGTGCGAGTATCCATATTGCTAAGACTTATGGTGTGCCGGTTGAGGAGTCACACGATGCCGCGTTGGCGGCAGCGAAGTTTTTGGTTACCGAGCGCGAGCTGATGGACGAACTGGGCACCGGCGAGCCCTGTATCGGCAAGTTTGGCCTGCTGCAGGCCGGTACCGTCTGCAACGCGGTGGCGGGGGAGGCCCATGTGGCCGGCAGCTTGCGTGTGTTTACGGACGGCATGTTCGACCGTGCACGCGAGGGTGTGCGCCGCGTGCTTGATGAGGCATGCACTGCAACGGGCTGCACGTACGATCTCGACTTTGCCGAGGGCTATCCGCCGGTCGACAACGATCCCGAGTTGTTTGATCGAATCGCGCCTGCTCTGCCCGAGTTACAGCTCGTGGACGAGCCGCTGCTGATTGCCGAGGATTTCGCGTTCTATCAACGCCATCTGCCGGGCGTGTTTTTCTTGCTGGGCACGGGCGTGCCAGAGGGACAAGAAAACCCGATCGACGCTGATGGCTGCCCAGCCTATGCCACAAGCGCTCTGCATACCGATAGCATGCTCTTCGACGAGGAAATCCTACTCAAGGGCCTCGATGTCTACAAACGATTGCTTGGCTTGGAGTGACGATGGAACGACGCCGACAGTCTGCCGTATATAGCCCGGGTGGATGCGGGTGTGGCTTGCTACTGCTCCCGGTTATTGCTGTGAGCATTGGCGTGATGTTTGCGCTTGCCGGGGTGGCAGCAGCGGCACTCGTGTTGCTGATTGTGGCCATTGGCGTGACGGTCTGGCTGTGCCGTTCTCGCGAGCAACGTCGTGCCGATGGTAAGACCAATGTTGGATGGACTATCTTTTTAGTCGTCGCCTACCTATTGAGCATCAGCTATTTAGTTTTCTTTATCCTGTTGCTTGTGAGCACCTTTACCGGGGAATCCGTCACGGTGGGTTGATGCGCTGCTAGCAGACGGTCACGCAAAGTGCGTTTGCTCGGCGTCTGGATAGCTGCATTGGCCGTTTACCGCAACCTTAGCTCTCAGCTAATGAATTCAAGTTCAATCCTTTCTACGATGTGCTGTGTGCCGGCGCGGTAGCCGGATCGTAGGAAGGATGAATAATGGCAAAAGAGGGAAAGAAGCCGATCGGCAAGATTGTCCTAGGCGTCATCGTGGTGCTGGTTATCGTCGGTGCCGTGGGCTCTATGGGTGGCAATTCAACCGATTCGTCTGCGAGCGATTCGGCAAAACCTGCCGAGGCGACACAGCAGGCTGAGGAGCAAAAAGAACCGCAAGAACCGTATACCATTGCTGACGAGGCTGAAGACACCTCCAGTCAGTTTGCCTATAAGATCACGGGCACGCTGACCAATAACACGGACAAGGAAAAGAGCTACATTCAGATTGAGTATGTTCTGTATGATGCCGATGGCAACCAGGTTGGAACGGCTCTTGCAAACACCAATCATCTGAAGGCGGGCGGCTCCTGGAAGTTCGAGGCGCTGGGTACGGTGTCTCCCGACCAGGTTGCTAGCTGGGAGCGTTCGGACGTAAGCGGTTTCTAGCATGTTGCATGCACTGGGGGAGGTGAAGTCGTATGCCCGATAAAAAGCTGACTGAGGAGTTGCTCAATGAGCTTCTCGATGCACCGAACATCGATGGCTATATCAGGGAGCACGACTTTGCCGCCCCGTCGCTTTCGGACTACCTGAAGCAGCTGATGCAGGAAAAGGGCTTGGAGCGCTCTCGCGTGGTTCGTATGGCCGATCTCAATGAGACCTTTGGCTATCAGATCTTTACTGGTGCGCGTCACCCGAGTCGCAATAAGGTGCTGCAGATTGCCTTTGCGATGGCGCTGACGCTCAAAGAGACCAACCGTGCGCTGACGGCTGCCGGGGTGAGCGTCCTCAACTGCAAGGATCGCCGTGACGCGATTATCATCTTTTGCATCGATCGCGGGTGCAGCCTCCAAAAGGTCAACGAGGAGCTGTATCGCTTTGGCGAGGAGACGGTGAGTTAGCGGCTGATATCTGAGCCGGCGGAGCTGCCGAACAACGATGCAAACGAACGGGGCGCGGATGCCATGGGGTGTCTGCGCCCTGCGCTATGATGGAGGCTATGGATACTCAGACCCCAACATATCCCGATGACGAGCTGACCGCAGCGCTTGCCGAGCACCTGGCGTCGCTCGATCGCGACGACAGCTATCGCGTGGAGCGTGTACTTAAGCGCTCGTCCGTTGAAACAACCGAGCTTGTGTACTTTGAAGGAACCGGCGGTGGTTCGCTCGGCCCCTTTGTCCGTAAACGCATCGATGCTTCGGCTCAAATCGGCGGGGCATACGAGCGTCTGTTTGCCGCCCAGCGGGCGGGCGGGCGTTTTGAGCACCTGCCCAGAATCGTCGATTGCCGTCGTGTGGGCGACGAGCTTAACGTGGTTATGGAATATATCGAAGGAGAGACGCTCGGGGTGCTGGTGGACCGTCTGGGAGCCACCCCCGATTATGCACGTGAATTGTATCCTGCCCTTTGCGACGCCGTGGGCGAGCTCCACGCCGGTTTTGCAATGGCGGGGGAGACGTCGGCGCCGGTGATCCATCGCGACCTCAAGCCATCGAATATCATCGTGACAGGTGCGAGCCGTACGCTCGATGAGGGCCTGACGTTTTCATCGCTGGTGATTATCGACTTGGGGATCGCGCGCGTATGGCGCGATGGCGCCGATGCCGACACCGTCAAGTTTGGCACGCGACCCTATGCGCCGCCCGAGCAGTATGGGTTTGGGCAGACGAGTGTGCGCAGCGACGTCTACGCACTTGGCGCCCTGTTGTTCTTCTGCTTGACGGGAATCGACCCTAAACCAGGGCTCGACATGCGCGAGCAATGCGAGGCGCGTGGCATTCCCACTCCACTTGCCGATGTCATCTGCATGTCGATGGCGCTCGACCCGGCTAAGCGTTTTGCGAGTGCGGAAGCGTTGGGACGGGCTACGCGCGCGGCATACGATCTGAGTCGCCCCGTGCGGCCTCCTGCGCCTGCGCCTGTCCGTACTCCAGACTCGGAGACGGTGTTGACGCCCCAAGGGCTCCAGAACCCCGCAGGGCTTCCTAGGCCTGCCGCCTCTGTTGCATGCGGTCTGCTCTCTCGCGTTCCGGAGTCTCTGGGGCGCATTTGGAATACGCTTGTCTGCTTCTCGCTACTTGTGTTCTTTGCCGGAAGTCACTTTGCCGTCTTTCACCCCACGGGAGCAAACCAAAGCTACCCGACGTGGCTTCTCATAATCGAGTATTTTTTCTTTGTCGATGGCCTTATGGTGCTTATGCATTTTGCGCTGCTCGATAAGCGCCGTCTTCGTCGGCGATTCGTACTGCTCGACAGCTATCGCGGCAAGAAACTCGCGAAACTCTGGCTCAAGGCATTGGGTGTGCTGCTCCTATGCATGATCGTCATAGTCGCGGTTGCCAATGCGACCGGCGTCGTCGATACCTCCGCTACCTAAAAGAAAAGGGCCCCATTGGGGCCCTTTGCAGTTGCGCTTAGATGCGGTTCATCTGAGCGGCGACTTTGTTATACCAGTCCTGCCACGTGGGCGGGCAGTACTTTTTGGCCGCTGCCGGAGTAAGGGTGGAGCCGTAGTTGGCACCCAGATAGGCAACGTGAGCGGAGATGCCCTCGCTCCAGCTGCCAAAGCTGCGCCAACCGCCGCCACGGGCGCTCCAGCCCCAGGCGTTGTAAGAATTGGCGCAATAAGCACCCTTGGTGCTCTCGATACAGGCGATGGCGGGGGACCAACGGGGGTCGACACCGGTATTCCAGGCGGCGACGGCAAAGTTATAGCCCTGGCCTGCCATGGGGGAGCCGGCAAGATAATTGTCGATGCGGCTCGTCCACTCATTAATGAACGAATCGTAATCGGAACTACCGGTATTGGAGTTGTTCACCGTGGTGTCTATGGTGGTGTTGGTGTTGGTGGCCTGGCTGCTGGAATTGCCGCCGCTTACGCCCTCGCCCGAGAGCTTCTCGGCGGCAGCGGCCTTATCGGCCTCAAGCTTGGCAAGCTCGGCGGCATTTTCCTGCTCGGCTTTTGCCTGTGCCTCGCTGCGGAGCTGCTGGGCCTGCGCCAGCGCATCCTCGGCGTTTTTCTGCTCTGCCTCAAGCTGTGACTTGGCCTGCTGGAGCTCGGCCTTGTTCTGCTCGAGTTCGGTTTGCATATTATTGAGCTCTTCGATCTCGTTGACGCTCGAGCTCGTGATCTGGTTGGTGTATTTGCAGGTCGTGATGAACTCACCCAGGCTCTGCGCATTGACCAGGAAGCTCACGATGGGATTGGTGCCCTTCTGATACTTGTACAGATCGCGCATGGCGGAGCTTGCCTTGGCCTGCTGCTCGGGAAGCTTAGCCTCGATTTCCTCGATGCTTGCCTCGTTGGAGTCAATCTGCTTTTGCAGGTCATCGAGTTTGGTGCGGGCGTCGTTGTAGGCGCTCGTGGCGGCTTCGATCTTCTGCTGGGCTGCGGAAAGCTGGTCCTGCGTTTCCTGCGAGGCGGCATACGCCGCAACGGGGGAGAGCATCGGCGTGGCCGTCAGCGCAACGGCGAGCGCGGCGCTCGTGATGATACGAGCCGGCTTCGACGCAATGAGCGCTGCGGTGCGATGATTCGAATGCTGCATCCAGTCCCTCTGCAATCAATCGTAGGTTATGGTTCGAACGGTATTCTACTACTGCTTTCGACCTCAACTTGAACCTTAAAGGTTCCAAAGGGTCAAGTTGAACTTGAGGCTTTGGCTTTGACCTGCAGTTATGATGAATTGTTGAGAAACCATAGAGTTCAACTTTAACGTTACGGGGGCCTGTTTGCGGACGGGCTTTCGGTCGTGAAAGCTATCTCAACAGGGGGTTTGCGGCTACAAGGCCCCATCGCGGTGAGTGCGGCTTTATGCTGGACGATCACGTCGATTGCCATAGATACGGTGGAGCTTTGGGCGCCGGCGGCTTGGCACGCTAGAATAAATCAGTTGCGCAAAGACCGCCCGTTGTGTGGGCAGTTCATGATAGGAAGTTTCCATGGCATTGCAGTTTACAGAGCGCGAGTTCATTCCCGTGCTGCTCGGAGGCGACATCAACGCCTATTCGGTGGCGCGCGCCTTCTACGAAGAGTACCAGGTCAAGAGTCTGGTCTTTGGCAAGTACCAGACGGGTCCCGCTTACCGCAGCCAGATTATCGACTACACGCCCAACGTGGATATCGACACCATGCCCGTGATGCTCAAAACCGTCAACGGCATTGCCCAAGCGCATGCCGACAAGACGATTGTCCTTGTGGGCTGTGGCGATAACTATGTTGCCCTCGTGGCTCAGGCCAAGGATGCCCATGAGCTGGCGGATAACATCGTCGCGCCTTACGCTCCCTACAGCATGCTTGAGCAGTGTCAGAAGAAGGAGATCTTCTACGAGCTGTGCGAGAAGCACGGCGTGCCCTATCCGCATACCTTTACCTTCACCATGGCGATGCTGAATGCCCAAGGCGAGGCACCTGCCGAAGTGCTCGACCAGATCGATTTTCCTTACCCGATGATCCTGAAGCCTTCCGACGGCATCATGTGGTGGCAGCATGAGTTCGAGGGTCAGAAGAAGGCTTATGAGATTGCCGACCGCGCCGAGCTGGAGCAGGTTATCCGCGATTCCTATGCCAGTGGCTACACCGATGACCTGATTTTGCAGGATCGCGTGCCCGGCAACGACGAGTACATGCGCGTGCTCACCAGCTATTCTGACCGCAACGGCAAGGTTCGCATGATGTGCCTTGGTCACGTGCTGCTCGAGGAGCATCAGCCCCATGGCGTCGGTAATCACGCCTGCATCATCACCGAGCCCAATGATGAGCTTATGAGTGGCGTGCACAAGCTGCTCGAGGACCTTCACTTTGTGGGCTATTCCAACTTTGACGTCAAGTATGACGAGCGCGATGGCTCGTTTAAGTTCTTTGACTTTAACACCCGTCAGGGCCGCAGCAACTACTACGTAACCAACAGCGGCTTTAACGTTGCCAAGTACGTGGTGGATGAGTACGTCTATAACCGCCCGTTTGAGCCGGAGTTTGTGACGGCGAAGGACGAGGCGCTGTGGATGGTCGTTCCCATGGGCGTCGTCGACAAGTACGTCAAGGCTCCCGAGCTGCGCGCGAAGGTGCATCGTCTTGCCAAGGAGGGCAAGGGCGCCGATCCCTCGTTTATGAAGGGAGACTTTGTCTTTAACCGCTGGTTGCGCATGTGGCACACCAAACTGCGTCACTATAAGCTGTTCAAGACGTATTACAAGTAGACGAGCGTGGCGCCCGTCCGGTATGTATCGGGCGGGCGCGGGTATGATACGCGCAATTGCGTGGGCGTCACCAAGGAGGCGGCGATGGAAAAGCTGGGAGTTATCGGCGGCATGGGCGCCGAGGCCACGTCGTATTACTACGACCAGGTAGTACGCCATACGGCGGCTACGTGCGACCAGGAGCATATCGACATGGTGGTGCTTTCCAAGTCGACCATGCCCGACCGCACGCTGGCCATCAAGACCGGTGAGCATACCGAGCTGCTGGCGACCATGAAGGAGTGTGCCCAAGCACTCGAGTCGCTGGGCTGCGCGCACATAGCGATTCCCTGTAACACATCGCACTACTTCTACGATCAGATTCAGTCGTTTACGAAGGTGCCGATTATCCACATGCCGCGCGAGTCGGTGCGCTATGCTCTGGCCGGCGCGGTGATGGGGGAGTGCGAGTTCGACCCCAACCTGAGTGTGCCGTCCGAGCCGGTGCGCAAGATTGGCATCATGGGCACCGACGGCACCGTGGGCGCAGACGTCTATGGGCGCGAATGTGAGACTGCGGGCGTTGAGGTCGTCTATCCCAGCGAAAAGCGTCAGACCGACGTGATGTCGCTCATTTACGACGATGTGAAGGCCGGGCGCGAACCCGATATGGATAAGTTCGACCGCGTGATGTGGGAGTTCGCCCGTAGCGGCTGCGACCGCGTCATCCTGGCCTGCACGGAGCTTTCGGTGCTGCAGAAGTATCGCGAGATGCCCGAGATCACCCTCGATGCGATGGATGTCCTGGTACGCGAGTCCATCATCCGCAGCGGCGCCCTCTACCGCCTCTAGTTCTCCGCCTGCCAAAAAGGGACAGGTTTATTTTGGTAGGTTTTATCTGGGAAAACAGTAAGGCCTCGGCTCGTTTGGTGCGAGCCGAGGCCTTTTGCATTTGCCGGTTGCTGCCAGCGATTGCTAGAACAGGAAACCGATGGCGATAAGGGCGATGCTGACGATAAGTACGGCGATATCCAGGCTTTTGATGGGGTAGCGCTTATACGAACTCGCACGCGTGCGCAGGTAGAAGCCGCGCTGCTCGGCAGCAAGTGCGGTGGCATCGGTCTTGCCCACACTCGAAATAAGCAGTGGCACGCACAGCGGCAGCATGAGTTTGAGTTTCTTGACGGGATTCTTAGTGTCGTATTCGACGCCGCGTGCAGTCTGCGCCTCCATGATGGCGTTCATTTCCTGGCCAAATACCGGCACAAAGCGCAGTGCCGTGGTAAAGGTGAAGGCATAGCGATATGGCACGTGCAGCACCTCGACGCAGGCGTTGGCGAGGTCGTTGAGCTTGGTCACCATAAGCATGAGGATGAGTGGCAGCGCCACGCCCAACAGGCGTAGGCAGGCCTTCGATCCGGTAATGAGGCCCGTGTCGGTGATAAAGCCCCACACCACGTTGCCGTCGCGCATAAAGGCCAGCTGAAGCACCAGCATGATAAGCGCGAGCGGAATCAGCAGCTTGAGTAGTGAGAGCAGACGGTCGACGACGCCGGCGTAGGCGCCCAGTGCAAGGGTGAGCGCCAAAAAGCCCAACAGCGCCACGTAGGTATCGGACAGGAAGATGCCGATGATGATGGCGGCGGCAAGGCCCAGTTTGACGACCGGGTTCAAGCGGTGCAGCAGTGTATCGCCCGGCATATAGTCGATGACGTTAACCACGGTGGACCATCTCCTCGGTAATGCGAACGATATCGGTGACCTCGCTCACCTGTGCAAAGGCGGGAGAGACGGAGGATGCCAGGCGACGAGAAAGCTCTATGACCTGGGGTGGCTCAACGTAGGCTCGCTGCATGAGCTCGATGTTCGAGAATAGCTCGTGCGTGCGGCCGCGCTCGAGGATGCGGCCGTCGGCCATCACCACGATGCGCTCGGCAAAGTCGGATACGACTTCCATGTCGTGGCAGACCATGATGACGGCGCAGCCGCGCTCGG
>UREE01000057.1 GCA_900546825.1 uncultured Collinsella sp.
CCCGCCCAGGTCCGCCGGGATTACGACAACTTGACGATCGGCGCAAAGCCCTTCATCAGCTTTTTGGTCTGGCCGGTCTTTTCGAATTGAACCTCGATCATGTCTCCGGCGACCGAGATCACGGTACCCGTGCCAAAGGTCTTGTGACTCACGGTATCGCCCGCGGCAAAGTCCTGCGACGCGCTCGCGCGATCGACCTTGCGCTCCACCGTCGGCGACACCTTGGACGACGGCTTTTTGGCTCGCGGCGCGCCCGAGCCAAAGGTCGAGGCAACGCGGCCGGCGTCAGGCGAAACCCCACGATGGCGCTCAGTCCCATAGCTGCTGCCGCCAAAGAAGTCGTCAAAGCTCGACCCGCCGCGCGAGCCGGAGCCGCCGGTCGAGCGCGTATGCGAACCGAACACCTTGCCGCCATACATATCCGAGCCCATGCCCGAGCCAAAGGTGCCGTGACGGTCGCCGCGCTTCTCCCAGCCCGTGCCCTCAAAACCGGCAGAACCGATACCGCTAAACTCGATATCCTCAAACGGAATCTCGTTGAGGAAGCGCGAGCGCGGGTTGGCAGAAGTCGAGCCGTAGGTGCGGCGCGTGGCCGCATAGGTCAGAAACAGGCGCTTACGGGCGCGCGTGATGGCAACGTAGGCCAGGCGACGTTCCTCCTCGAGCTTGCCCGGATCATCGCTGCCGCCAAAGTCGTGCACGTGCGGGAAGATGCCCTCCTCCATGCCGGCCACGAACACCGCCGGGAACTCCAGGCCCTTGGCGGAGTGGATGGTCATCATGGTAATGGCATGCGTCTCGCCGGCCAGGGAATCCAAGTCGGAGCGCAGGGCCAGCCACTCCATGAGTGCCGGCAGCGCCTTACAGGTGAGCGGACCGTAGGTGCGCTCGATCTCGTCGGCATGCACGGCGCCCGCCGGTAGCTCTGTTGGCACGGCATACGCGTTGCCCGCGATGGCGGCGGCCAGGGCATCCTGCGGCGAGAGCGCCGGGGCGGCTAGGCTATCGAGCGGATTGGAGCCCGCGGCGTCACGAGCGCCGACAAGTGCCTCAAACGAGGATGCCGGAGCGGACGGTCCCGGCTCGGGCGCAGGCGCGCTCACCACGACGGGCTCGGGCTCGGCGCCGGCAGGCACATCGGCAACACCGGCCGCGCGCAGCTCTTCCAAGCTCTCGAGCGTACCCTCGATATCCTCGTGCGTCTCCTCAAATTCGGCGGCGACGCCCAGGAATTCCTGGATGTTCTCGGCGCGGCTCTCGGACTCCATGGTGCCCTCGGCGCGAAACGCCTGCAGCAGGCCCGTCTTATCGACAATCATCTCGACGACGTCCTTGAGCTCGCCGTCCATGCGGCGGCCCTCGCGCACCAGCGCCACAAAACTCGACAGGCCGTTGCGCACCTTGGCACTAAACTTGCCCGTCTCGGCTGTTGCGATCTCGCAGGCCTGGAAGAACGAGCAGCGGTTGCCGCGCGCCAGCTGCTCGATCTTTTGGATCGAGGTGGAGCCGATGCCGCGGCGCGGCGTGTTGATGACGCGCTTGACGCTCATCTCGTCGGCCGGGTTCACGATCATCTTGAGGTAGGCCATGACATCGCGGATCTCGGCGCGGCCGAAGAATCGCGTGCCGCCGACGATCTTGTAGGGCACGCCCGCGCGCAGGAACATATCTTCGAGGATACGCGACTGGGCGTTGGTGCGGTAGAACACGGCGATATCGTCGTAGCTCGTACCCTTGGCATGCAGCTTCTCGATCTCGCCGGCAATCCAGCGACCCTCGTCGCGCTCGTCGCTTGCCTGGAAAGCCTGAATCTTCTCGCCATCGCCCTCGGCCGTAAACAGGCGCTTGTCCTTGCGCTGCGAGTTGTGACGCACCACGGCATTGGCGGCGCTCAGGATGTGACCCGTGGAGCGATAGTTCTGCTCCAACTTGACGGTCTTGCAGTTTTTAAAGTCCTGCTCAAAGTCCAGGATATTGGTGATGTCGGCGCCACGCCAGCTATAAATGGACTGGTCGTCGTCGCCCACGACCATAAGGTTTTGGTACTTGGCGGCCAGCAGGTTGGCGATCTCGTACTGGACGTGGTTGGTGTCCTGATACTCGTCGACGCTAATGTAGCGGAAGCGCTCCTGGTACTTATCGAGCACCTCGGGGCGGGTGCGCAGCAGCTCGAGCGTGCGCACGAGCAGGTCGTCGAAGTCCATCGCGTTGGCGGCGCGCAGGCGGCGCTCCAGCTCCAAGTAGACCTGCGCGGCCTTTTTGTCATTGGGGCTGTCAGCGGATTTGAGCATGTCCTCGGGCCCGATCATGGCGTTTTTGGCCGAGCTGATCTTGCTGCGGATCATGTTGATGGGGAACTGCTTTTGCTCAACGCCGAGCGCCTGCATAATGTCGCGCACCATGCGCTTTGAGTCGTCGTCATCGTAGATGGTGAACTGACCGGTATAGCCCAGCAGGTCGGCGTCCTCGCGCAGCATGCGCACGCACATGGCATGGAAGGTGCACACCCACATGCCACGAGTGCCGCTGGGGATGAGTGCCGCCAGACGCTCGCGCATCTCGGCAGCGGCCTTGTTGGTAAACGTGATGGCAAGAACCTGCCAAGGCTTAACGCCCAGGTCGCCGAGCATATGAGCGATGCGGAAGGTCAGGACGCGGGTCTTGCCCGAGCCAGCACCGGCAAGGACCAGCAGCGGGCCCTCGGTGGTCAGGACCGCCTCGCGCTGGGCGGGGTTAAGGCTATCGATATCGACGAGCGGCTTGGCGGGCTTGGGCGCCGGCGCGGGAGCGTCGTAGATGTCGAGCGGAACGAGCTCGGGCTCCGGCGCAGCGGGGGCGGTGTATGCATCGAGCGGCACGGGTTCCGGCGCGGGCGGCACGGGCGCGGCAGTGTTCTTTTCCCAGGGCAGGGGCTGGGTCATGGGCGACTCCTC
The DNA here is from genome assembly GCA_900546825.1 of uncultured Collinsella sp. Lineage (GTDB taxonomy): Bacteria > Actinomycetota > Coriobacteriia > Coriobacteriales > Coriobacteriaceae > Collinsella. The sequence goes on from UREE01000057.1 coordinate 2,934, forward strand.
ATCTGACGGACGGCGCGCCTGCGGGCAGCGCCATAGTTTGAGCCGTACCAGTATACCGAGCCGCGCGGACACCGACGCAAATCACACCACGACTCCGTGCGCCACCATCGGACCCACCCCATCGCCCAAAAAAGAGGGCAGCATAGACCTTTTGGTCATGCCACCCTCTTTGAATGACAAGCTGTCGCTCTGGCCGCCGCGCAGCGTCGACTAAGTTAGAGGCCGAGCATGGGCTCCAGAACGAAGAAGTATGCGAGCACTACGATGCCCAGGATGATGCGGTAAACACCGAAGCACTTAAAGTCGTGACGGCGGACGAAGCCCATGAGCCACTTGATGGCGATGAGCGAAACCACAAAGGCAACAACGCAGCCCACGCCCAAGATGGCGATCTCGTTGGTGCCGAACGTGCCGCCCTTGATGAAGTACTTGACCAGCTTGAGCGCACTCGCGCCAAACATGACAGGAATGGCCAGGAAGAACGTGAACTTAGACGCCACCGAGCGCGTGCAGCCCAAAAGCAGGCCGCCGATGATGGTAGAACCGGAGCGAGACGTACCAGGCACCAGCGAAAGCACCTGGAAGCAGCCGATACCCAGCGCAGTCTTCCAGCTGAGGTCCTCGAGCGTGGCGATGGAACCAAAGTCCAGGTTCTCGTCATCGTCCTCATCCTCAGCGGTAGCCGTGGCGGGCGCCGCAAAGTGCGCACCGGCGGGACGTCCACCCGACACCACAGCACGCGAACCAAACGAACCGGCAACGGCCATTTCCTCGCGCTTGCTCGCGCGCCAGTTCTCGATCACGATAAACAGCACGCCGTACACGATGAGCGCCAGCGCCACGACGGGAGCATTGTAGAAATGCTCCTCCATCCAGTCGTTGAGCGGCAGGCCGATCGCCGCCGCAGGAATGCAACCGAGCACAATCTTGCCCCACAGCACCCAGGTGTCGCGACGGCCCTCCTTGCCCTTGCTAGGCGAGAACGGGTTGAGCTCGTGGAAAAACAGCACGCAGACGGCCAGAATGGCGCCGAGCTGAATCACGACCAGGAACATATTCCAGAACGTCTCGCTCACGTTCATCTTGACGAACTCGTCCACCAAGATCATGTGGCCCGTCGACGAAACGGGCAGCCATTCGGTGATGCCCTCGACCAGGCCCATGAAGGCAGATTTTAGAAGCTCGATAATATCCAAAGGGACCCCCTCGTTAGACACCCGCCGGTAGATGTTCTGCGGACGATGCGGGCGATGTCCCATTATCAACCGTTGGCGGTGCGACCGCGCCTACCCTTACCAAAAAACTCGCCCGTTCACAGAATTGCGAGCAGTTAAACCGAAATCCTTGGGTATAACTGCAACAAGATAAAGTGTCCGGCGGTCAACGCACCCGCGCCCGCCCGACGCACGAGCCCCGCGCCCGTGCGATAGACCAAGGAGGAAACCATGAACGAGGGCTACACCAAGGTATTTGTTTCACTCGACGGTACTGAGCAGCAGGATTTTGTGCTCGCACGCGCCATCAAAGTCGCCGCGAACAACGGCGCTAAGCTGATCATCGGCCACGTCATCGATTCCACGGCACTCGAGAGCGCCGGCTCCTATCCGGTCGACCTGGTCAACGGCCTAGAGGAGGCATTTAAGAACTCCATCGCCAAGCAGCTCGAAGAGGCCAAGGCCAATCCCGACATTCCCGAGGTCGAGGTCATGATTCGCGCCGGCCGCATTCGCGAGACGCTCAAGGACGAGATGCTCGACGTGGTCAAGCCCGACCTGGTGCTCTGCGGCGCCCGCGGCCTGTCCTCGATCAAGTATGCGCTACTGGGTTCAATTTCGACGTTCCTGCTGCGCAATACGGACTGCGACATTTTGGTTGTGAAGTAGCGTTGCTCCCACCGGCCGCGGGGCCTGCGGGGTTTCCACGGGCACGTCCTCGCCGCGTTGCGGCTGCGGGATGTGCCCTTAGGAAACCCCTCCCGGCCTCGCGGCCTTCGCGGCCTTACTTCAGCGAGTTGGCTGATAAAAGATGGCCCCGTTGGGGGCGGCACGTTTTGTTTGGGCTGCACGTTTTTGTTTTGGGAGATCCATTTGAGCCTCATAGTTATGTTCACGTTCGGGAACATAACGCCAGTTGCCTTAGTCAAGTTCACGTTCGGGAACATAGCCGTCCGCACCGCAAGACGGCCCGGCTACTCAAAGTATTGGAACTTGTTCGTTGAGAAGGAAAACGTTACGACAAAGCCTTCGCCGGAGTCGGATGCTGCGGTGACGTCGATGCCCATCTTGGAGCACAGGCGCGCCACCAGGTAGAGGCCGATGCCCGTTGCGTGCTTGGTGGTGCGGCCGTTGTCGCCGGTAAAGCCCTTCTCGAACACGCGTGGCAGGTCTGCCGCGCACACGCCGCAGCCGTTATCGGCAACGGTAAGCTCAATGCGCTCGCTCGCCAAGCCCTCGTCCAACAACGCGCCCGAAAACACGATCTTCGCGCCGTCCTCGCGCGCATATTTAATGCTGTTCTGAATGAGCTGGCCCAGGATAAACTCGAGCCATTTTTCGTCGGTAAAAACCTCGAAGTCGAGACTCTCGCACACCGGGACCACGTGCGCCGCGATGAGCTCGCGCGCGTTGGCTTTAATCGCACCCGTCACCAAGGTCTTAAGGTCCCAGCGGCGAATCAGGTAGTCGCGCTCCACGACTTCCGAGCGCGCATAGTACAGCGCCTGGTCAATATAGCGCTCCACGCGGGCAAGCTCGCGACCGAGATCATCTACGCGCGACAGGTCGTCTTCGCTGCCGTCCAGGTTTTCCAAAATCAGATGGGCTGCCGCCAGAGGCAGCTTGGCCTCGTGGACCCAGCTCTCGATATAGTCGCGATAGTCATCGGTCTGACGCCGGCCTTCGGCAACCTCGTCGCATGCCGCCTTGCCCACCCGGCGCAAGACCTCGTATTCGAGCTCGCCCTCGGCATAGGTCGGGCATTGCACCATCTCCTGCACCCATGCGGGACTCTCGAGCTCCTCAGCCGCACGCTCCAGCTGGCGCAGAAAACGACGACGGCGCGCGTACTCGATCACGATGCCGAGCATACCAAAGATATAGGACACGCCGACCGCCACGACCACGATAGAAACGGGTGCGCCGGCGACCGTCAGCACAAAGCAGCTCAGCAGCACGCCGCACGTCCACACGGCGACGGGAAGCAGCGCATCTTTAAAGAACTTGCCAAACGACATAGCCGGCCCCTAAACCGAATAGCCTTGGCCGCGGTGCGTCGTCAAATACCCCTTGATGCCGATTTTTTCGAGCGTGGTGCGCAGGCGGTTGATGTTGACGGTGAGCGTATTGTCGTCCACGAAGGCATCGGAGTCCCACAGGTCCTGCATGATGGCCGAACGCGAAACGATCTTGCCCGCGCGGCTCAGAAGCAGCGAGAGGATACGCAGCTCGTTTTTGGTGAGCTCGGTGCTGGTGCCCGTTTGCGTGTTGGTGACCATGGAGCGTGCGAGGTCGAGCTCCAGCCCCTTGTGGACGAGCGTGCTGCGCTCGCCCGCCGCCGCGGTGCGACGCAGCAAGGCATTGATGCGCGCCACGAGCACGCGCGCGCTGTAGGGCTTGGGAACAAAGTCATCCGCGCCGAGCGTCATGGCCATGACCTCGTCAATCTCGGTCGCGCGCGAGGTGAGGACGATGATGGGGACCTCGGATTCGCGACGGACCTCATGGCAGATGTGCTGGCCGTCCTTGACGGGAAGCGTCAGGTCGAGCAGCACCAGGTCGGGCGCGGCAGCGAGAATATCGCGCGAGACATGCTCGAACGATTCGCAGGCCTCGACCTCAAAACCGGCACGGGCAAGGATGTCGGCAAGCTCGCGACAAATGGGCTCGTCGTCCTCAACGATATAGATCAGCGCCATGGATTCCGCTCCCCTCTTGGTTGTCTTGCCCCATTATGACCGCGGAGCCGCAGGTACGTGCCACGCACGTCGCCAAGGTGACAGAACTGTTCGCGAGCGGGGGCGTTTTGTCCGCCTCGCACTCGCAGCGATGGCGGGGACCAAAATGATTTTTTAATCCCCGTCTCAGAACAATCATTTAGCGACGGGCGCGGAGCTTTTCGTAGCCTTCGGCGAAGAAGGCGACCGTCGCGGCGTCCGTCGCGGCGGCATCGGTATCGTCGGCAGGGACCACGCCGTGCTCGTCGCTCACCAGGAACAGCGCGCCCTTGAGCTGAGCGGGGATGTCTACGCGCGTAACCGAGATGCCCTTGGTCTGGGCCAGCTGCTCGATGAGCGTCGCCGTACCGCACAGGCACTCGTCCGCCGGTGCCACAAAGGCCAGCTCGCCGTCGTTGACGGCAGCAAGCAACTCGGGTGCCACGCCGGTTTCGTCGGCCTCGGAGCGGGCCTCGGCGGAGCGGGCACGCAGCGCCTTGGCCGAAGTATCGGCCAGCGGCTCGTACTCCCCCACCGTCATGGCGGCATTGCCGTTGATGTCGATCACCAGCATGAGCACACCGTCGTGCGCGGTGTAATCGCCCTCGGCAAGCGACCACTCAACGTGCTGTTTGGCCCAGCTGAGCATGTTATGGGTAAGCGGCTCGCCCTGCACCAGGCGCTCAGATAGCGCACGGATGTGGCGGTTGAGCATGGGCACCTTTTTGTTGGACATGCGCCAACGGCAGATAAGCGCGGGCTTGTCGAGCGTGAACTTCTCGACCGCCTCCTGATTGGCGCAAAAGTCCTCGTACGCGCGCTGGTCCTCGGCATTGCCAAACAGCTCGGCATCATCAATCTGGGGCATGGTCATACCTTTCGTATTAGTCATTCCGTCCTCTTATACCAAAAAGACGGCCCTCCAAACGGAGCGACCGTCTTTTGCAGAGATTATTTTGACGATATGGTCAGGCGACCGATCAGCTTAATGGGATAGAACAACATCCCATTAAGGGTTTTCCAAGTGCCCGAGATTGCCCCGAAAGAGGAGCGCCGCGTACTAAATGTACGCAAGCGACGGTGTGAGGGGCAAGGTCGGGTGCTTGGGAAAGCCCTAGTGCCTAAAATGTCTGGCCCCGGTGAAGACCATCGCAATACCATGCTCGTTGCAGGCCTGGATGCTCTCGTCATCGCGCTTGGAGCCGCCGGGCTGAATGATGCAGGTCACGCCATGCGCGGCAAGCACGTCGACGTTGTCGCGGAACGGGAAGAATGCGTCGCTTGCGCAGGCAAAGCCGCCCTTCTCCACGCCCTCGCGCTCGCAGAAGTCCTCGGCGCGCTCGCAGGCAAGCAGTGCAGAGTCAACGCGGTTGGGCTGACCCGGGCCCATGCCAATGCCGGCCTTACCCTTGGAGACCAGGATGGCGTTGGACTTGACGCCCTTGCAGACCTTCCAGGCAAACTCGAGCTCGGCCATCTCGGCGTCGGTGGGCTTGCGGTCGGTGGGGAACGTAAAGGTCGCGGGATCCTCGGTCACGTGGTCGACTTCCTGCACCAGCATGCCGCCGTCGATGGAGCGCAGCTCCACCTTGGCACCGTGGTCCACGCCACCGGTAGCCAGCACGCGCAGGTTGGGGCGCTTGGCCATGCGCTCGAGCGCCTCGGCGGTGTAGCTCGGGGCGATGATGACCTCGACGAACTGCTTGTTCTGATCGGCAAAGTGCTCAACCAGCTCATAGGGAACCTCGCGGTTGCAGGCGATGATGCCGCCAAAGGCGCTCTTGGGATCGCAGGCGAAAGCGCGGTCGTAGGCAGCCGTGATGTCCTCGGCAACGGCGGAACCGCAGGGGTTCTGGTGCTTGAGGATCACGCAGGCCGGCTCGTCGAACTCGCGGACCAGGTTCCAAGCGGCGTCGGCATCCAGATAGTTGTTGTAGCTGAGCGGCTTGCCCTGGATCTGCTCGGAGCCAACGAGCGGGAACTGCGAGCTCGCGGTGTTCTCGCAGCCCTCGGCAAAGCGGTAGACCGTAGCCTTCTGCTGAGGATTCTCGCCATAGCGCAGGTCGTCGACCTTCTCCAGCGAAATCTCGAGCTTGGCAGAGGTGTCCGCCACGTCGCTTGCCTGGGCGGCAAGCCAACGGGAGATAGCCGTGTCGTAGGCGGCGGTGGTCTGGTAGACCTTCACCTGCAGGCGACGACGGGTGGAAAGCGTGGTGCAGCCGCCGGTCTCGCGCATCTCGGCCAGGACGGCGTCGTAGTCGGCCGGATCGGAGATGACGGTAACGCTCGTGGCGTTCTTGGCGGCAGAGCGCAGCATGGAGGGGCCACCGATGTCGATGTGCTCGATGGCGTCCGCGAAGGTGACCTCGGGGTTGGCGACGGTCTTCTCGAACTCGTACAGGTTGACGACGACCAGGTCGATCAGCTTAATGCCGTGCTGAGCCGCCTCCTGCATGTGCTGCTCGGAATCGCGGCGGGCCAGCAGCGCGCCGTGGACCTTGGGGTGCAGGGTCTTAACGCGGCCGTCCATCATCTCGGGATAGCCCGTGAACTCCTCGATGGGGGTTACGGGAACGCCCGCGTCCTCGATGGCACGAGCCGTGCCGCCCGTAGAGATGATCTCGACGCCAAAGTCGTCAACCAGCGTCCGTGCGAAATCGACGACGCCCGTCTTATCGGTAACCGAGATCAACGCGCGTGCGATCTTCACATCAGATCCCATGCAGTCCTCCTGTCTGGTACGCCGCCGTGCTCTGTGAGTCGGTGATACGTCGATCTGCAGCGCTCGCGCAGCGGCATTGAAAATACTGATTTAATGTAGCGCATCGAGCGCGTCGATGCACCCCGCAACGGTCGCATGTGCAGAAAAAGCTTGCGAGTGGAGGATGTGGGCGCAGCGCCGGGCACGGTGAGTTCATGGAACACAGGGGCACCATAATTAGATGCCAATGGCGTGGTAGAACTGTGCTCGATATGCATCCGCAAAAGAAAGAGGCACCATGGTCTCGCGGGTTCTCTACCGACCGTTTGACACCGAAGACTTCGACGCCATTGCGCTGATTCTGCAGCAGCTTTGGCATAACAATTCGGATAACGATGAGTACAACCGCCTTGAGGCCGCGTGCGACCTCGCCTATTGCCTTTCGTCATCGACGTTTTCGCAGGTTGCGGTGATTGACGGCGAGGCGCGCGGCATTGCACTTGCACGCGCAGGACAGAACCCCGGCGTCACTATCAACGAGCATTGGATGGATACCGAACGCGCGCTGCTATCGCAGATGCGTGAGCTGGAGCCTGATGCCTGCGCCGAGTATCTCTCGTTTGTGCGCGCAACCATCCGAACCAACAACCGCCTGCTCGAGAGCAGCCCGTTGCCGCACGACAACGAGGTCACGCTGCTTGCCGTGGATCGCGATGTCCATGGCCTGGGCGTTGGCACGGTTCTACTCGATGCCGCGGTCTCGCACCTGTCCTCGCTTGGAGCGACGAGGGCGCACCTGTACACCGACTCCAACTGCTCGTGGAAGTTCTACGAGCTGCACGGCTTTAAGCGCACGGCCACGCACCGCGCCAACCGCGAAGAGCGCCGTCACGACATGCCGCGCGAAAGCTTTCTCTACGAACTCGACCTAACAGCCTAAACCTGTCACTTAGGGACGTTCCTTTTATGCCGGCACCCCGGGACACTCCTTGGCAGCAACCACACCTAGTCATTGGGGACGTTCTTAAATGACTAGTCGTTGGGGACAGTCTTGGGTAATACAGTCGCCGAAGCCCTCCCCGGCATCACCCTATAGGGGGTCTGAAAATGTCCGTGGTCAAAAAAATCAAATATGAGTACTGTTACCTTTTTAGTAGCAGCGCAATTCGGCTTTTTCGGGTCTCTTAGGCGTCTCGACGCGTCGGATGAACTAACGCATCTCCCCAAATGTACAATAAAATGGACTCCTAACGAGAAATAATATCGTTAGGAGTCCATTTTTTAGTACAAACAAATGTGACAATCTAGGCAACAGTACTCATATTTGGCATTTTTTGCCCATTGCCCCTTGCGCGAAGGTCCGCAGCGGAAAGTATGGCCCGTTTCGATGCACAAAAATGGGATGAATCTTCCCTGGCAACCGCCCAGAAAGATTCACCCCAAAGCAAGCGCTCGCTAGAATGTTCCGCCGCCGCCTCCGCCGACGCCGCCGCCTCCGCCGCCCGAGAAGCCGCCACCACCGCCGCCACTCGAGCTATCGGAGCTCGAAGCCAACTCGCGGATGGTCTCGTGATACACATCGTTGAACGAATCGAGCGGAGACTCGTTGCCGTAGTGATGGTAATACCACCAGTAGCAGGGGTAGTTGTCGTAGAAATCGTCGCTGTTGCGCAGGTCCGCAGGCACGGCCTCGGCCAGCTGTCGCAGCACTTCTTTCGAAACGCCCAGGGCAACGCCCATCACCAGCAGCTTGTTCCACAGCACCAGATCGCCCGGGACGGCTTCCTTTAGGCGTGTGAAATCCTCGAGCCAATGCTTGAGCGCCTTGCATCGAGCCGCCACCTCGGCGCCCTCCGGCGTGTAACGGCGGAAGGTGCAGCTCAGGACAAAGCCCACGATCGTGACGGGGATCGAAATCATAGCGGCACCGACGTTGGCGTCCGCAAAGTCGGTATAGAACAGAGAGCCCAAAATGCCAAAGACAATGATGATGCCGAGAACCAGGCCGGCCACCATCGCGATAGTGCCATCCGATGCGATAAACTCGCGCTCCTCCAGCTTGCCCTTAACCGTGCTCTGATAGTCCTCGAGCTTGTCGCCAACAGATTCAGTACGCTCGCTGGCATACTCCTCCAGCTCGCTAAACGTGCGCGAACGGACGCCGTCTTTATCGGGCTTAACGCCAGCGAAGAAGACCTTGAGCACGTCGCGATCGATGCCGTCCTTCTTGGCAGCCTTCCAGGCCTCGTCGGTCACTGTGATGCGATACGTCTGCTCCTCTTTTTCGCGACGGAGCAGACCCTTCTTCTTGGTCTCGGTCGCTTCTTCCAGCTTGATCACACGGTCGTCAGTGAGCTTCATGAGCGTGGCGATATATGCCTGATCGGGCACCTCGTTCCAGCTCATGAGGGCCGAAAGCACGGCGGGATGGTCGGCCGAGGGCACATCGCGGAAATATTCGTCCTGGAAAAGCGGCTTGGGCTTGGGCTTGCGCAGCTTGAGCATAACGATTGTGCCGGTAAATGCCACCGCCGCAACAACACTTAGCACGGCAAGTGCATTGGCAATCATGCGAGCGTGAGCGCGGCGGGCGTTAGCTTCGTCGGCCCATTCCTTCTCTTCGCTCAGAATCGTTGACATGCGCTCTTCGCCCGAAGCGGCAAGCTGCGGCACCCAGTCGCTAGGGAAGGCGATGCGTGCCTCGGCGAATTCGCCCTGTTGCACGCAGGGAATGGTATAGGTGACCATGGGCTCGTCCTCATCGAGCGACACGTCGCCCGTCAGCGGACCATGGCCCCATGCGCGAAAGTTATCGCCCTTGACGGCCGCCGTCCCGGCAGCGGCATTCGCGAAGCACACTTCCATCTCGACGTCATCGGAATCCGCAGACCAGCCGTCACCCACGAACTTCCAGTAGAGCTCGGCGGTATCGGCCCAGTTCATAACCGCACCGGTCATGGTGTAGCTCACGTAGTAGATTGCGCTGTCGCCGCTCTCGTGAGGGCTGAACACCTTAATCCTTACGCCGTCACCGGTCTGCTCAACCGTGTAGACGCCAGAGTCGCCCTTGTTCGCGCTATCGACTTTGTTAAACGCGGTGTCATCTTCCTCGACGCTCAGCACATTGACGCCCACCAAGCCGCCTTGCTGGTTAGAGCCTGTATTGATATCCCAATACACGCCGTTAATGTCATCGTCGAAATCGAACTGGCGTCCCTCGACAACGGTCAGCGAGCCATCGGCCTCGACCGTGGCGCCGATGTAGGTTTGGCTCATGGAGTAGCCGTCGGCGTGCGCGGCAGCAGGCAGCAGCAGCAACGCAAGCGCGACGAGTGCGCAGACGGAAGCGAATCGCGCAAACAGGCGGCGCTGCCGACAGGGCTTGGCAACGGGGGCGTTCATAGGCACATCCTTTGTCTGTGATACCAGTAGCGTCATTGTCCCACGTTTGCGGGTTCATGTGACGAACATCTCGGCAACCGGAGCAGCAAACGGGACAAAAGTCACCCTCCCCGCACCCCGGCGGCTAGTCATTGGGTGTTCCTATAGTTTTGTCAACCGTCGGGGCTACTCCCGGTAGGGCACCCGGTCGCGCATCACGGCGTATATCGCCCTGAGCCGCTTCCTCGCGACGGCCTTGAGCGCCCGCCCGTGCCCCATGCCCCGCGCCCTGCAGGCCCGGTAGTACTCGCCGTAGCGCCCCGAGGACCTCACCAGGCTGTTGCACGAGAAGATCAGCAGGGACTTGAGCCTCGCGTCGCCGCGCCTGGACGCCCTGACCGACCTCACCGACGTTCCGGAGCTCCTCACCCTCGGGGCTATGCCGCAGTACGAGGCCAGGTGGTCGTGGTCCGGGAACCTCCCGATGTCGACCGACACCGCGAGCTGCGCCGCGGTCCTCGGGCCGATGCCGGGCACGGTGAGCAGGCACGCGTAGGTCTCGTCGCCCTCGAGCAGCGCCGCCGTCTCGGCCTCGAGGGCCCCGGCCTCGTCGAGGGCCTCCGATATCCGGGCGGCCAGGAACCTGACCTGCCTGTTCTCGGCCTCGACGAGCGCCGGCGGGGGCGCGGTGGAGGCGGCCGCGGCCTCCCCGGCGGCCTCGGCCCGCGGGCCCCCGGCCCCGGAGCGGGCGATCCCCCACGCCCCGCCGAACCCGGCGAGCAGCTCCAGCCACCGCCGGTCCGACAGGTCGACCGCGGCCTCGAGGGCCGGGCAGGACTCGAGCAGCACCGCGCGCAGGCGGTTCTTGTCCCTG
>UREE01000058.1 GCA_900546825.1 uncultured Collinsella sp.
CTGAGTCCTGAGTCTGTTGCAATGAAGATGAGAATCAAGGCAAGGGGTTGCATCATCACGACGCCTTCATTTTGGGGTTTATCTCGCAGACCAGTAGGTATATCATAACGACGTTTGTTTATATTGCCCCGGCATCTGCGCTGGGCTTTAGGTCGAAACCGATAGGAGACACGTATGTCCGGACACTCTAAGTGGGCCACAACCAAGCATCGTAAGGGCGCGCAGGACGCCAAGCGTTCCGCCCTCTTCTCCAAGTTGAGCCGCAACATCACCGTTGCTGCCCGTCTCGGCGGCGACCCGCTGCCCGAGAACAACGCCAGCCTTGCTGCTGCTGTTGCCAAGGCCAAGGCTCAGTCCATGCCCAAGGACAAGATCAAGTCCGCTATCGACAAGGCCTTCGGTTCGGGTGCCGACGCCGCCGTCTACGAGAACATCGTGTACGAGGGCTATGGCCCTGCCGGCGTTGCCGTCTACGTTGACTGCCTGACCGATAACCGCAACCGTACCGCCGCCGATGTCCGTTCCGCCTTCTCCCACGCTGGCGGCAACCTGGGCACCTCCGGCTCCGTCGCCTTCCAGTTTGAGCGTAAGGGCCAGATCGTCGTCGCCAAGGAGATCCTGGACGAGAACGCCAAGAAGGAGATCATGATCGCCAACGGTGCTGCCGGTGACGAGGATGAGTTCATGATGGCCATCGCCGAGGCCGGCGGCGAGGACTACGAGGACGCCGGCGAGGAATGGATCGTCTGGACCGCCGCCAATGACGTCATGGCTGTTTCCAAGGCGCTCGAGGAGCAGGGCGTCCAGGTCAAGGGCTCCGAGACCACCATGGTCCCGACCACCCCGACCGAGGTCTCCGGCGCCGACGCCAAGAAGGTTCAGCGCCTCATCGACCGTCTCGAGGAGCTCGACGACGTCCAGGATGTTTACAGCACCATGGACATGACTGACGAGGTCATCGCTGCCCTCGAGGAGGAGTAGCGCCTGCACGGGTTAAGCCGTGCATATCTGGGCATAATGAAACGAGCATGCAAGTCTCGTGGAATAGATGAGCCGGATCCGCGTGCGTACAGCACCGGACCCGGCTCTTTTATAATGATACGAATCGTTTTGCATTCTGTGGACCGAAACCTGAAGGGAGCGCGCGTGCGCGTACTCAAACGAGCCCTAGCGATTGTGTATCTTGCCGCCGCCATCGTGGCGTTGGGCACGCTTGTCTGCCAGTTTTGGGGGCCATACACTTATCGCTTTATGCTGCTGATGCGCGATGCTGCGCCGCGTATCGTTGTTACGGCGTGCGGCGGTGTCGTGGCGCTCGGCGTGCTCGTGGGTTTCTTCCGCCTGATGTTTGCTCGTCGCGAGCCGTCCTGCGTGCATCCGGCGGGGGAGCGCAATATCGAGGTCACGCTCGCGGCCCTCTCCTCGTGTGCTCGCGCTGCGGCAGAGCGCGACGACCGTGTGATGATCGAGCATGTCGAGGCACGCGTGCAGGGTTCCGACGAATCGCGCGTCCGTTTTAAGGTCGACGCCATCGCGCTCGATGATAAAGACGTCGCTTCCCTTGCCACCTCGATGCAGCAGCGCATCGAGAAGGCCTGCGACACCATGCTCGGCACGCCGGGCACGACCGCGCGCGTCCGTTTTTTGCCGTCCAAGACTACCGTCCAGACCGTGGAGGTTTCCGGTGAGTGATACCAACCAAGACAAGACCGCCCGCACGCCGCGCTTGACGATCGATCAGAACGCTACGCCGGCAGGCGAGTCCGCCGACCCCAAGCCCGAGGCCGGCGAGCAGCACGACAGCGCCGCCAACGACTTTGACGAGGCCATGGGTCTCATCAAGGGCACGGGTGCTGCCATCTGGAGCTACGCCGTACGCCATCCCAACACCACGCTCGGCGCCGTTGCTGGCTTTATCCTCGCCGTGCTGGTGCTTACGCTGGGCCTGTGGGATACGCTCGTCATCGCGTTTTTTGTGCTCATCGGTGCCGTGATTGGCCAGATTCGTGATGGCGAAAACGGCATCGTCAACTTCTTCGGGCGCCTGTTTAGCGGCCGTTAATACGTATTCGACTGTCGCATCCGCGGCAGGCATAAGGAGGAACCATGGCTTTTAACACGAAGGTCGATGTAGCCGATACCGAGCTCGAGCCGAACGAGGCCATCGCCGGTGCCGGGGACGTGACGCTCGAGGACGAGGCGCTCGTCGAGGCCGAGTCCGATGCGGACGAGGACAACGAGGAGATGGACGAGGAGGCGGACGAGTCCGAGGACTCGCTGACCTATTCCAACGGCGTGATCGAGAAGATCGTCGCCATGGCCACCCGCGAGGTGCCGCACGTTTTGGGCATGAAGGGTAACCTTATGCACTTTGTGCAGGAACAGTTTGGTGCCGAGAACCTGACCAAGGGCGTGACGGTCGAGGTCACCGACGACAACCGCGTGGTTGTCAACATCTCGGTCATCATCGAGTACGGTGCCTATGCGCCCGCAATTTTCGACGATGTCAAGGCGCGCGTCACCGAGCGCTTGGCTGCAATGACCGGCCTTGAGGTGGCAGGCGTCAACCTGCGCATCGAGGACGTCATCACCCCCGAGGAGTACGAGCACCGCACCAACCAGCACGAGTAACCTTCCAAAAAGGGACAGGTTTATTTTGGCAGGTTTTATCTGCGGAAATACTAAACGGTCGGCCGCACGGATGCATGTGCGGCCGACCGTTATTTGTATGCCCCCGATGCAGGCATACCGCTCATCTAACTAAGGGTTGCAATCGCTGCGTTCCGCGTTACCCTAATGGGCGCATTGTTTCCACATTGCTAACGAGGGGTTGCCGTAATGGCCGACGAACACGAAACAGAAAGCAACGCATGGGCGATTGAGGCGGCCGCGGCAGAGGCGGCATCGCGTGCTGCTGAGGAGGCGCATCGTCCTCCCGTGGTGCCGATGGAGTGCGTTGTCGATCGTGATGTTATCGAGCGTGGCGAGCGTGCCGGCCAAAAGCGCAGCCAGGAGCCAGGCTTCCCACGCTTTTTCGCCGAGCTCAACCTGGGCCTGATTCTCACGGCGTTCGCCATCGTGGCCTTTAAAACTCCCAACCACTTTGCCTTTGGCGGCACCTCGGGCGTGTCGGTTATTCTGTCCACGCTGTTTCCGACCCTGCCCGTCGGTGTCTTTATGTGGATCATCAACGCGGTCCTGGTCGTCTTGGGCTTCATCTTCTTGGACCGCAAGGCGATTCTTTGGAGCGTCTTTGCCTCGTTTGCGCTTTCTGCCTATGTCTCGCTGTTTGAGCTCTTCATTCCGACCGATGTCTCGATGACGGGCGATATGTGGCTCGACCTGTGTTTTGCCGTGATCCTGCCGGCCCTCGGCAGTGCCATCGTCTTCGATATTGGCGCCTCCACGGGTGGCACCGATATCCTCGCCATGATCCTCAAGCGTCGCACGACGCTCGAGATTGGCCGCGCGCTGCTGTTGGTCGATATCGGCATCGTGACCATCGCGGCGTTCTTGTACGGCCCGCGCGTCGGTTTGTACTGCGTGCTCGGACTGTTTGCCAAGACGCTCGTGGTCGATAAGGCTATCGAGGGCATTCACCTGCGCAAGGTCTGTACGATTATTTGCGCCGAACCGCTCAAAGTCGAGGAGTTTATCGTCAAGCGTCTCAACCGCACGGCAACGATCAGCCGTGGCTACGGCGCCTTCTCGGGCAAATGCGTTACGGTGATCATGAGTGTGCTGAGCCGTCGCGAGGCCGTGCAGCTGCGTCGCTATGTCCGCGAGATCGACCCGGGCTCGTTCATCACGATCGTCGACAGTTCCGAGATTGTCGGTAAGGGCTTCCGCGGTACGAATTAGTGAGCGGGTCTCTTTGAGCAGCTGCGACAGACCCTTTACATTGCAAGATGCGCATTTGGGCGCATTTGTCCCCATGTTGGGCGATAATGATGCAAAACATTGGTTCCGATTTGAGGATTGGCTCAAGATACGAAGGGATGATTTTGATGTTCTGTTCGCAGTGTGGCGCCCCCATGGGCGACAACGATAAATTCTGCGGCGTGTGCGGTGCTCCCAATATCGCGGCCCCTCGGGCTGCTGCCTCTGCTTCGCAGCCCCAATTTCAGCCCCAGCCGTTCGTTGCGCCCCAGCCGGTCATGAACGTGCCCAAGGGCTGCATGACACAGGCTTTCAACGACATGATTAAGGTTCCCGGCGCTCTGGTTCGCGTGTGCCAGATCGCCTTTTTGCCGGCGCTCATCTGCGTCGTGTCGGTGCTGGTGCTGTTCATCCCCGTTACCGGTGGCATTGCAGCGGCCATTGGCTTTTTGCTCGCTTACGTGGCAAGCGTGTGCGGTGCCGGCTTTGCTATCGAGTGGGGTCGTGACCTGTCGCTCAAGGATGATGACGGTATGGAGCGTCCGCTGCTGCGCTCGACCTCGTTTGGACTAGGCATCTTCTCGTCTGTCATTACGGGTGTGCTCGAGTTCATCGCCGCTATCCCGGTGATTGGCGGGGTGCTCTCGGTGATTGAGAGCACCGTGATCGGTGCTGTCGGTTCGTATTATTTCTATGGTTCGAGCGGTCTTGAGAGCACCCTCATCGCCTCGATGGGGTGGCTCGTCTTTGCCCTGTTCGTCTCGTTTGTGCTGGGCATCTTCTTTAGGATGTTTGGCGATGCCGCTGTGATGCACTTTGCGGTCGCCGGCCGCATGGAGAGCGCGTTTTCGCTCAAGAGGGTTTGGAAGCCCTACAAGGCCAATTTGGGCAAGTTGTTCTGCGCCTCGATTCTTCCCGAGGTTTTGACGGGCATTGTTTCGAATATCATCATGGGGGTCTTCACCGTCATCTTTGGCTCCTTTGCAGCCCTTGGTCTCAGCAGCTATGGCTATTACGGCTATTACTCTCCTTCGGGCCTCGAGGCGATTTTTAGGGGCGGCGGCATCACGCTCATCTTGTTCCTGATGATTATTGCCTTTGTCTCGGTGTTTTTCATTGTGTTTGGCAAGATGCTCAAGTATCGCGCCGTTGGCTATTGGGCGGCACGTCATGCCAGTGAGTGGGCCGACGAGGATTCCGACGATGTCCTGACGTTTGTGCTTCCGGGCGAGAAGAAGCCTGCTCCTGCGGGATTCAATCCCACGGCCGCCACTGGTACTGCTTCTACGCCTGCGCCCGCGCCTGCCCCGGTCCCCGCAACCGAGCCCGCCCCGGCGCCCGCCCCGGCACCGGCGCCCGAGGCGACGCCTGCAGAACCCGATTGGAATGCCGTCGCCACGCCGGCTGATGAGTCGGGCGATAATCCTGCTGCCGAAAACAATCAAACCGAATAGTCGGTCGAGGCGCCCTGGGCAACTGAACCCGGGGTGCCTTTTCTACGGCGAAAGCAAGAAAATGCCTGGAAAACGGTTGCGGCAATATTTCTCGGAAATTGATCAATGTTGCGCAACAACGTCGCCGCTATTGTTGAGAGCATAGACGTGTAAGGTTTGAAGGCGTGCGACGCCTTAGGAAAAGGAGAAGCTGATGTTCTGTCCCACTTGCGGTTCTCCCATTTCGGATGATGCCAAATTCTGCCCTGTTTGCGGATCCGCCGTCGGTGCCGCTTCTGCCGCTGCGGCCCCGCAGCCCCAGCCCGCTCCGGCCCAGACTATTCAGCCCGCGTCCCAGCCTCAGCAGCAGTACACCGGTCAGTACGCCCAACAGTCCGCATCTGCTCCGATGGGCTATGGCCCCGTTAAGGCTGACCGCAGCCTGATCGGCTGGCTGCTGCTCTCTCTTGTGACCTGCGGTATCTATTCGTTCTACTTCCTGTATTGCTTGGCCCGCGACATCAATGTCATGTGCCAGGACGACGGCGATTCCACGCCGGGTCTGGCGGCATTCATTCTGCTGTCGTTTGTGACCTGCGGCTTCTACGCGTACTACTGGTATTACAAGATTGGCAACCGCCTGCAGGCCAACGCTCCTCGCTACGGCCTGGTGTTCCAGGAAAACGGCACCACCGTTCTTCTGTGGCAGATCATCGGCGTGCTGCTGTGCGGTCTTGGCCCCATCTTTGCCATGAACATCATCATCAATAATACCAATGCCATGGCAACGGCTTACAACATCCGTCTTGGCGCTCATGCCTAACAATAAAGGCGGCGTGAACAGCTCCCAGGGACATAAGGGCACGGCGGAGCTCCTTCGCCGCGCCCTTTCTTGCACCGGCGCGCTCCTTGTCGCCTGGCTCGCGCTTTATTTGCTCGACATCGGCTGCATCTTTCGATTGATGACGGGCATTCCCTGTCCGGGATGCGGCATGACGAGGGCGTGGCTGGCAGCGCTGCGTCTCGATTTTGCAGCGGCGTTCGCCTATCATCCGCTGTTTTGGATGGTGCCGATTGCGTTTGTGCTCGCGTTCGTGCGCGAGGAGGGGGTATCGAGCAAGCTAAAGCGCGGTATCGACATTGCGGTCACCGTGTTGTGCGTGCTGGTCATCGCCGTATGGATCGTGCGCCTTATCAACCCGGCAGACGCGGGCCTGCTCTTTGGTGGTCACGTCCCTGTCGGAGTTCCCGTCGACATCATCCACCTCGAACAACCGCGATGGCTTGCCTTCCTAAGCGCTTGCCTGTCGTGACGGGGGATGAGCTAAAAAAGCTACCGGCACATAAGCGGGGGCGAACGCCGAGGTAGCGTCCGCCCCCGCTTTGTTATAGCCGGATGGCTGTGGGCGCGCGACGACTACTCGTCGCGCTTCTCCTCGCGGCGAGCGGCAGCCCGTGCATCATGGATGCCCTTGATAGCGGCATGGCGGGCGGTGCGGGCATCGTGCATGGCGTCGCGCGCCTCAGCGGCCGTTGCCTTGGCAGAACGCAGTTTGGCGGCCAAGTCGGGGTTGGTTTCGGCAACCGCGGTGATCGTGGGGCCGTCGAGCTCCTCTTGCGTGGGCTCGGCCAAAAAGTCGATGGCATACTGGGCGGCTACCATGGAACCCTTGGCCAGTACCGACTCGTCAATCTTGTAGAAGCAAGAATGTTGGGCGTACGTGGCGCCAATCTGGGGGTTGCGCGTGCCAACAAAGGCGAGCACGCCCGGTACGCGGCGCAGATACTCCGAGAAGTCCTCGCCCGAAAGCGTGCCGCGGTAATGGCCTTCGCCGGCCGCACCCAGGCACTTGACCACGGCCTGACGACAACGCTCGCTCGAGGCGGCGTCGTTTTCGACCTTATAGTTGGCGATGGTGTAGTCGGTAAGTTCGGCCTCGGCGCCCAGGGCCGCCGCAGTGTGCTCCACGATGCGGCGCATGAGCTCGGGCATTTCCTCGTGCGTCGAATCGCCATAGGTACGCACCGTGCCGGCGAGGTAGGCGGTGCCGGCGATGACGTTGCGTGCGGTGCCGCCGTGCAGCTCGCCGACAGTGATGACAGCAGGCTCGTAGGGGCTGATTTCGCGTGAGACGATGGTCTGCAGGGCGTTGACAATCTCTGCCGCCACCATAACGGCGTCGTGGCCGCGCTGGGGCATGGCGCCGTGGCATGAGGTACCGCGAACGTCGATGCGGAACCAGTCGGTATTGGCCATGCGCGGGCCGGGCTCGCAGCTCACGGTGCCGGCATCGACCTCGCTCCAGATGTGCGCGGCGTAGGCGCCGTCGACGCCGTCGAGCACACCCGTGCCGATCATGAGTTTGGCGCCCTGGCCGTTTTCCTCACTGGGCTGGAAGACGATGCGGATCTCGCCGTGGATGTCGTCGGTCATGTGGCGCAGGATTTGCAGCGTGCCGAGCATCATGGCGATGTGGCAGTCGTGGCCGCAGGCGTGCATGCAACCCTCATTGACGCTGGCGAACTCCTCGCCGGTCTGCTCGGTGACGGGCAGGGCGTCGATATCGGCGCGCAGCAGGATACGGCGGCGCGGCGTGCCGTCCTCGCGGTAGGCGTCGGGCGCGGTGCCGCGAAGCGTTGCCACCAAGCCTGTCTTGAGCGGACGCTCGTAGGGGATATTCATGGCGTCGAGCTGGTTGGCGATGTCGGAGGTTGTGCGCTCCTCGGCAAGGCTCAGCTCCGGGTGCTTATGGAAGTGCCGGCGCTGCTTGATGATATAGGGCTCAAACTCGGCGGCGATATCTCGGATGGCCACGGTGACCTCGTCTGCCGCGCGAACCTCGGTTGTCGCCATAATCTGCTGTGCCTTGGTCTTCGTCATGGTCGATTTGCTCCTTGCTGGGTTGATCGCAAAATCATACAGGCTTATCCAAGTATGCCACCTGCCGCTTGGGCTGGTAAAGTTGCCATTTGCCGCTTGGGGTTTTGTTGCAAGGGCGGGGGAGTACACTCGGGGTTGTTGAATTTCCTGCCAGAGATGGGAATGCCCATGCAGCATATCGATCGGATTATCCGCTCCAAGAACGTTTTTACCGCGCAAGACGGCATCGATGCCGCCCGCGAGCTGGCGATTGCCATTGCAGGCGATCGCATCGTCGCGGTCGGTGCGCCCGATGACGTGATTGCCGCCGCCCCTGCTGCCGTGCCAGTTGTCGACTACGGCGAGCAATTCATCTGCCCCGGTTTCCACGATGCGCACCTGCATTTCTTCCATACTTCGGTTGGCTCCTCGCCGTACATGCTCATGGATATGGGCACATCCGAGGTGGCATTGGTGCAGCATGCACGAGAGTTTTCCCAGGGATTGCCCGATGACGCCTGG
This sequence comes from uncultured Collinsella sp., assembly GCA_900546825.1. GTDB lineage: Bacteria > Actinomycetota > Coriobacteriia > Coriobacteriales > Coriobacteriaceae > Collinsella. The sequence goes on from UREE01000058.1 coordinate 8,695, forward strand.
GTCGTGACCCAGGGCTGGCGCGATTACCGCTGGGATCCGCCCGAGCACCCTACCAAGGCCTCCGTCGATGCCGCCTTCCCCGATCGCCCCTGTGTTATGTATTCGGGCGATGGGCATACCCTGTGGCTCAACAGCCGCGCACTCGAAGCCCTCGGCGTGACGCGCGACAGCGAGCCTCCGGCGGGTGGCAGTTACGACAAAGACTCAAACGGTGAGCTTACGGGTATTGTCCACGAGGCAGCTGCTATGCAGCTGCTGCCGCGCTGCCTGGAGTGGCTGGGCGAGGACCGCATCGCGAGCGCTTACGCCGAGCAGATGAAGCGTATGGCCGAGCAAGGCATCACCTCAATCTGCGATATGTCGCTCATGCCCATGCCGGGCTGCGACTTTATTCGCGACGATGTTTACGACAAGCTGCAGGCCGCCGGCAAGCTGGGCATTCGCGCTCACCTGTTCCCCACGCTGCTGGATGACCAATCGCGCTTGGAAGAACTCCAGACCCGCTACGCGAACAACGCGCTGCTCTCGGCGCCAGGCTTTAAACAGTTCTTCGACGGCGTGTCGAGTGCACACACGGCATATCTCACCGAGCCGTATACCAATCCGCGCTTCCCGGGTGACCGGGGCCGTCTGACGGTTCCTGTCGAGCGCATGCGCAAGTTGGTTCTGGCGGCAGCCGAGCGTGGCCACACCGTGCGCATCCACGTTATCGGCGACGGTGCTATCCATGCTGCGCTCGATATCTTTGAGGAGGCGGCAGAGCTCTACGGTCTGCCCCCGCACGGTCATAACACGCTCGAGCATCTGGAGAATTTGCTGCCTCAGGACATCGATCGTCTGCGCAAGCTCAATATCATTGCCTCGAGCCAGCCTTGCCACATCACGCTCGACCCGGGTGGCCCGGAGCGCGATCTGGGCTTGGAGCGCAGCCGCATCATGTGGCCGTTTGCGACCTATAAGCAGCGCGGCATCCGCCAAGCTTTCGGTACCGATAGCCCCATCACAGCCGTTACCAGCATGAACGTGCTCTACACGGCCATCACGCGCCAAGACCCCCGCAGTCACTGGCCTGAGGGCGGCTGGCTCCCTAGCGAGCGCGTCGACGCGGCTACGGCTCTGCGCAACTACACCCTGGGCAGCGCCTATGCAGCGGGCGACGAGCAAAACCTCGGCAGCCTGGAACCCGGCAAATACGCCGACCTGGTAGTCCTGGATCAAAACCCGCTCACCGTTGATCCACAAGAGCTCCAGGCTGCCAAGGTTCAGGCCACCTACCTGGCAGGTAACTTAATCTACGAGCGCTAACCCCACATCCCACCCCTCAGTTGCGGTGAAATGGTCCCTAAAATCGGCCTTCAAGCCCATAACACGAACTATTCCACCGCAACTTAAAAGAGCGCGTCCCAACAACGTGCCCCTATCTTGTGCATTCCATCCGCATCGCCATTTTGCTGCACTGACTTTTCTGAATGCCGGGCCCGATAACGTTGACTCAGCTCGCGCGTGGCGCCGGAGGGGCGGGGTATAAGGTTTATCGCGAGTTCCGCACGAGCCGAAGGCCACTTAATGTGGCCTTCGTGCGAGCAGGACTGCCCGAGCAGGAAACCTTATACCCCGCCCCTCCGGCGCCACACGGGAGCCGCGCACAAGTTATCCCCCGGCATTCAGAAAATCTAAGTGCCAAAAAATAAGATTTTTTGACTCCGTGTTGTATAACCCGCCATTCGTGGGTACCATTCAACGCGTACGCAAACAAAAAGGGTTAACCCGCGCGGCATGACCGCGCGGCCCACAAAGGAGGAAACAAGCATGTCGTCTTTGAAGCCGCTTGCAGATCGCGTCCTGGTCAAGCCCGACGAGGCCGAGCAGAAGACCGCCTCTGGTCTGTACATCGCCAGCAACGCTCAGGAGAAGCCGCAGCGCGGCACCATCGTTGCCGTTGGCGCCGGCAAGGTCAATGACAAGGGCGAGCGTATCCCCATGGACGTCAAGGTTGGCGACGTTGTCATCTACGGTAAGTTTGGTGGCAACGAGGTCAAGGTCGACGGCGAGAAGTATCTGCTGATGCGCGCCGACGACATCTACGCCGTCGTCGAGGCCTAGTCTCGTCGGAATCTCTGATTCGTCTTTGAACGCGGCCGCCGCATAGGACTCGGAAGCGGCGACGCGAGTCACATTTCTTTTGGAGGATTACCTACCATGGCAAAGAACATTACGTTCAACACCGATGCCCGCGCTAAGCTCGCTAAGGGCGTCAACACTCTGGCCGACGCCGTTACCGTCACCATGGGCCCCAAGGGCCGCTACGTCGCTCTGCAGCGCTCGTTCGGTGCCCCGACCATCACCAACGACGGCGTTTCCGTCGCCAAGGAGATCGAGCTCGAGGACAACATCGAGAACATGGGCGCCCAGCTGGTGAAGGAGGTCGCCACCAAGACCAACGATACCGTGGGTGACGGCACCACCACCGCAACCCTGCTCGCCCAGGCCATCGTCAACGACGGTCTGCGCAACGTCGCCGCTGGCGCCAACCCGCTGGCCATTCGTCGCGGCATCGACAAGGCCGTTAATGCCGCCGTCGCCGAGATGAAGAAGCAGGCCAAGCCGGTCGAGACCAAGGAGCAGATCGCTTCCGTCGGTACCATCTCCGCCGGCGACCCCGAGGTCGGCGAGAAGATCGCCCAGGCCATGGAAGTCGTGGGCAAGGACGGCGTCATCACCGTCGAGGACTCCCAGACCTTTGATATCACCATCGACACCGTCGAGGGCATGCAGTTCGACAAGGGTTACGTCTCGGCGTACTTCGTCACGGACAACGATCGCATGGAGGCCGTGATGAAGGATCCCTACATCCTCATCACCGACCAGAAGATCTCCAACGTCCAGGACATCATGCCTGTTCTCGAGGCTGTCCAGCGCACCGGCAAGGGCCTACTCATTATCGCTGAGGATGTCGAGGGTGAGGCTCTGCCTACCCTCGTCCTCAACAAGATCCGCGGCGCCCTCAACGTCTGCGCCGTCAAGGCCCCGGGCTACGGCGATCGCCGCAAGCGCATGCTCGAGGATATCGCCGTCCTCACCGGCGGTCAGGCCGCCCTCGATGAGCTGGGCGTGAAGGTTGCTGACATCACCGCCGATATGCTCGGTACCGCCAAGTCAGTCACCATCTCCAAGGACAACACCACTATCGTGGGTGGTGCCGGTTCCAAGGAGGCTATCGACGCTCGCATCGCTCAGATCAAGGGCGAGATGGAGAACACCACCTCTGACTTCGACCGTGAGAAGCTCCAGGAGCGCCTGGCCAAGCTCTCCGGTGGCGTTGCCGTCATCAAGGTCGGCGCTGCTACCGAGTCCGAGCTCAAGGAGATCAAGCACCGCGTCGAGGACGCCCTGCAGGCTACCCGCGCTGCTGTCGAGGAAGGCATTGTCGCTGGTGGCGGCGTCGCCTTCATGGACGCTGCGCCTGCGCTCGATGCTGTCGAGATCGACGACCCCGAGGAGAAGATCGGCGTCGACATCGTCAAGAAGGCTCTGACCGCTCCGGTCGCCACTATCGCCAAGAACGCTGGCTTTGAGGGCGCTGTCGTGGTCGACAAGGTTGCCGAGCTGCCCGCCGGCCAGGGTCTCAACTCTGCCAACGGCGAGTGGGGCGACATGATCGAGATGGGCGTCCTCGACCCCGTCAAGGTCAGCCGCGTCACCCTGCAGAACGCTGCTTCTGTCGCCAGCCTGATCCTCATCACCGAGGCCACCGTCTCCGATGTGCCCAAAAACACTCAGCTTGAGGATGCTATCGCTGCTGCTACCGCTGGTCAGCAGGGCGGCGGTATGTACTAAGGCCGACAAGGTCTAGAACTCCCACCGGGAATCCGGGGGCGTGACGGGGGCTTCTCTCCGGAACGTCCTCGGTTAGATTGGGGCCCCTTGTTCTGCTCCTTTGGAGCCGCGGACAAGGGGCCCTATTTGTGCTGAATTATTGTTCAGCTATTTCGGGATCTCTCATTTGTTCGACTTTAATCGACTGTCTGCTCTATTGAGTGGCGGGCTCGTCTCGACTCGCGTCTTGCAAGTTCTTGGGTAGACGGCCTGCTCGAGGATTATGTAAGGGACCGTCCCGCGTGACGGTCCCTTACATGCTATCTGACTTTGGCAGGATTGAACTCATCCGACATATCTTCGATGCCATCAGATTGAAGAACGAGCTCGCTGGGCAGATGGTGGCCCATCGGATCGATTAGGAAATCGAGCCCTGCCCTTCTGGCCGTTTTTGCGACCGGGATGAAGTCTGTGTCGCCAGCTATGAGGACAATTTGATCAACAGTTCTCCCATGGGCGAGCGAGGCGACATCGAGTCCGATTCTCATGTCAACACCGGATTGCTTTAACCCAACGAGGGTGAAATCTTCCTGCCCGAGGTCGGTTGTTGTCAACTCACCCTTGAGCAGCTTCTTGAGCGATTCTTGTTTCAGGTTGTAATGCACGTTCGCTGAGCGTAGTTCGCCCATGCGCATCGCTACTTTCCTCTTCTCTCCGAGGGCTGCGTGGAAATCAGACATCCATACATTGGAGGGATGCTTCCGGCTGAACACGGTATTGTGTTCGTCCCAGGGCTGCTTAAAAGTGCCGTTTTCCAGTGGCGGACAGTTGTAGAAGAAGATCCTGTATAGGGAGCGGTCGCCGTATTCTAGCGCCATCTTTCGTTTAGCGAATATGTGTCGCAGGGCATAGGCATGACATTCCGATGCGCGCTTTTCGGGTGAAGTGTCTCCCCATAGCCTGCGCGCTCGTTTCAGGAAGAAATTTCCATCGATGAGGACAGCGGTTCTTGTCATGATATCTCCTGCTACATGAATTGACCCCCGAGCTGTGGTACTCCGGCTAAAGATTGGAGCCACCCTTGATTCTCATCTTCATTGCAACAGACTCAGGACTCAGCGCAACGCGTTGCGC
>UREE01000059.1 GCA_900546825.1 uncultured Collinsella sp.
CGCCGAGTTCGGCAAGCAGATGATGGCCATCGCCGAGGAGAACTGCAAGGTCTCCGGCGGCTCTGTCGTCATCTCCGACGACATCGAGTGCATCAAGGGCGCCGACTTCATCTACACCGACGTGTGGTATGGCCTGTACGACGAGGAGGTCTCGGGCGAGAACTACATGGACGTGTTCTATCCCAAGTATCAGGTCACCATGGACATGATGAACTTCGCCGGCCCCAACTCCAAGTTCATGCACTGCCTGCCGGCCACCCGCAACGAGGAGGTCGTCGACGAGGTCATGGACGATCCCGAGCGCTCCCTGTGCTGGGTCGAGGCCGAGAACCGCAAGCACTCCATCCGTGCTCTCCTTGCCGCCCTGGGCAAGCGCACCCCGCTCAACGACGAGGGTGTCGAGTACTCCGCCAAGGCTGAGCTCCACGCCGCTCTCGAGGCTCTCGAGCAGCTCTAAGCCTCAAGGCTTCTAAAAGCACGTTTGCGGGCGGCGGATGCTCGTCTCCTGTCGCCCGCTCACCGAGGCCCAAGCAATTGCCTTAATACCTTAGGGCCTCGGATCTGTCCAAGACTGAGCGAAGGAGCTCATCATGAGCGACGGAAAGAAAAAGCTTTCCTTCTTGACGGTCATTTCGACCATCATCTGCGTCGTCTTCGTTTGCGAGGCCGCCGCTCCTGCTGCTGCCATTGGCAACCAGCAGTTCTTCTGGTGGATCTTCCTGATCCTGACCTTCCTGCTTCCCTACGGCATGGTTGTCGCCGAGCTCGGTACCACCTATGACGGCGAGGGCGGCATTTACGACTGGGTACGCGATGGCCTGGGCGACAAATGGGGCGCCCGCATCTCGTACTACTACTGGGTCAACTACCCGTTGTGGATCGCCTCGCTGGCTACCATGTTCCCCGACATTTTGGGCATGGTCTTTGGCGTCGAGTTCAACTTGATCGCCAAGATGGGTATCGATCTTGCCTTTGTGTGGATCGTCTACCTCATGGGCCGCTCCAAGGCGGCCGACTCCGAGTGGGTCCTTAACGGTGGCGCCATCATCAAGGTCGCCGTCGCCGTTATCGTTGGCGCTTTGGGCATTTGGTATGCCATGGAGAACGGTTTTGCGAACGACATGTCCGCTGCCACCTTCCTGCCCGAGCTCACCAACACCAACGCTCTCGGCTACCTGTCGATCATCATCTTTAACTTCATGGGCTTCGAGGTCATCTGCACCATGACCGACGACATGGCCGATCCCGCTCGCGATATCCCCAAGGCTATCATCGTCGGTGGCCTGTCCATCGCCGTGATCTACCTGTTCGCTGGCTTTGGCATCGGCGCTGCGGTGCCGGCCGATTCCATCGACCCCGACTACGGCATGATCGTCGCAGTCCAGACCATGGTGGGCGACTCCATGATCTTCAAGGTCATCTGCATTGCCTTCCTGATCACCCTGTTCGCCAACATGGCTGCCTGGTCCTTCGGCGTCAACTCTGTTGCTCGCTATGCTGCCGAGCACGGCAACATGCCCAAGGTCTTCGCCTCGATGATCTCGGATGACGACATGCCCAACGGCGCCAACCTGGTCAACGCCATCGTTGCCTCCCTGGTGCTGTGCCTGCAGCTCGTGCCCATCGACGCCATCTCCAACGGTGTCTTCTGGATGCTCTTCGGCACCTCCGTCGTCTTCCTGCTGCTCACCTATATCCCGATGTTCCCGGCGTTCCTCAACCTTCGTAAGAACGACCCCAACCGCGAGCGCATCTTCACGTTCCCGTTTAAGGGTGCCATGATGAAGGTCATGCTGGCCATCCCTTGCATCGAGCTGATCCTGGCCATCGTTGCAACGCTGGTGCCGCTCTCTGCCGCTGAAATTGGCGACAAGCTCCCGATGATCGTTATCTTCATCGTGCTTCTGCTCATCGGCGAGATTGTCCGCGTCGTCAGCGCCAAGGGCCGCGAGACCGAGTACAAGGGCCTCACTCCCGAGCTGGCAGCTCAGCGTCTCGCTGAGGAGGCCGCCGAGGCCGAGGAGAACTAGAGCACCCGGTTCTGGGGCTCCAACCCTCCTCGCGTACCAACGTGCGCTTCGTCGGGCTTGTCGCTCCCGACTCCGGGCACTCTAGCCTCTTCGGAGACGTGCCCAAGCGACAGGTTTGCTAACCATTCCCCGGGGTGGGCGTGAGCGATAGCTCCGGTAACCACCGCCCACCCCAATCTCTCTTCCGTATCCTTCGTGCGTTTTGTCTCCGCGCACTTGGTTACGTCGTCGCTTGCCGGTGCGACTCCGTGAAAACCGGCGCCGGGCGCCCCGACCTTTGCCGGGGAACGGGCGCCTACCATCTCTTGGTTTTAGGCTGCGGGTAACCCGCCCGCAGCAAGCGATCGTTCGATTTGGAGGAAATCTTATGCGTACGATCACCGAGTCCGAGTCCACCCCCAAGGCCGACGGCTTCTTTATGCCCGCTGAGTTCGCCCCGCAGGATCGCGTGTGGATGGGTTGGCCCCACCGCACCGACACCTGGGCCCACGGCGCCAAGCCGGCTCAGAAGCAGTATGCCGCCATCGCCCGCGCCATCGCCGAGTTCACCCCGGTCTATATGTGCGCCAACCAGGTCGACTATGCCAACTGCAAGGCCGTCTTCGAGGAGGACGAGAACGTCACCGTCATCGAGATGACCACCGACGACGCCTGGTTCCGCGACACCGCCGCCACCTACGTCATCAACGGCAAGGGTGAGAAGCGCGCCAACCACTGGCACTTCAACGCCTACGGCGGTCTCGTCGACGGCCTCTATTTCCCGTGGGACAAGGACGAGCAGATTGCCCTTAAGATGGCTGAGCTTTCCGGCTGCCGCCGCTATCGTCCCGATGACATGATCCTCGAGGGCGGCTCCATCACCGTCGACGGCGAGGGCACCCTTGTCGTGACCGACCAGTGCCTGCTTTCCCCGGGCCGCACCTGCTCTGCGGTGCTCGAGGAGGAAGAGGATCCCGAGTCCATCTGGCCCAAGTACCACAAGAAGTTTGAGCCCTGGAGCGAGGAACTCCGCGCCTACATGGACGAGCACCTCAAGGATTACCTGGGTGTCGAGAAGGTCATCTGGGTCAAGGAGGGCATCGACCCCGAGGAGACCAACGGCCACATCGACGACGTCGCCACGTTCATCGCCCCGGGCGTCATGGCCTGCATCTGGACCGACGATCCCGAGTATCCGTTCTACGAGCAGTGCCACGCTGCCTACGAGACCCTCTCCAACGCCGTTGACGCCAAGGGCCGCAAGATGAAGGTCTACAAGCTCTGCATGCCCGTGAACCCGCTGTTCATGGATCAGGCTTCCTGCGACACCATCGACGCCGACGAGAACGCCGAGCCGCGCGTCCCCGACGAGCCGCTGATCGCCTCTTACATGAACTACCTGGTCACCAACCACGGCGTTATCGTCCCGCAGTACGGCGACGAGAACGACCAGCTGGCCGTTGACACGCTCCAGAAGATCTACGACGAGGTCTGGGGCGAGGGCGTCTACAAGTGCGTCGGCGTTCAGTCCGAGCAGGTCGTCTTCGGCGGCGGCAATATCCACTGCATTACCCAGCAGGAGCCCTCGGCGTAACTCAGGCACGCCACCTTGGCGTTCACTCGTCGCTTACGTAGCGTCAGTACGCTACGCTCCTCGTTCGCGCCAATCTGGCGCACCTGAGCACGCCGAGTAAACGTCTGGCTTTCCGAGGCACCCCATCTCGCCGCTCAAACCGTCGCTCGCGTACCAAAGTACGCTTCGCTCCTCTTTCGCGGCGACCTGGGGCACCTCGAAAACCCAGCCGATCAATCGGACGGTCGGTGAATCGGACCATCTCGGGGCATTGATGGTTGATTTGCTTGATGTCTTGGTCGGTTGGGTTTTCTTTGGGCACTCCGTTGCCTCCACATCGGAGTGCCCTTTTCTTTGATTGAGTACGCGTCTGGCCTGGGATTTTTGCGGGTTAGGCCAATTGTTCGCTTGAATTTCCCAGGTCAGACGCGTCTTCAATTGCCGAAAGTTTCCGGTCGCGAACGCGGCCGTTTTGATCGGAGTATCTATGTACCAGCGTATCGTTATCTACACGCGCCTGTTCCGCGAGCGTTGGTCCAACAACTGCATCCTCTCCTCTCTTTGGGATGGCACCTGTACCGGTGACGCGGCCTGCAACCCTACCTTGGGCTGCGCCTTCGGTACAGATGCCATCCTTTTTGCCGTGGGGGGAGCATGCCATGGCAGGTAAAAAGTTCTCCCTGATCGAGGTTATCCTTTCGGTTATCTGCGTCGTGTTTACCATCGAGGCGGCGGCTCCGGCATCTGCCATGGGCAACGTGCAGTTCTTCTGGTGGATCTTCCTTATCATTACGTTTTTGCTTCCCTATGGTCTGGTGGTGGCCGAGCTGGGTACGGCGTTTGATTCCGAGGGCGGCCTGTACGATTGGGTTCGCTTGGGCCTGGGCGACCGTTGGGGCGCCCGTTGCTCTTGGTGCTACTGGGTTAACTTTCCGCTGTGGGTGGCAAGTATCGCCTGCATGTTCCCCAGTGTCATTAATGCGGTGTGGGGTATCGAGTTTTCACTCGGGATCCGAATCGCCATCGAGATTGCCTTTGTGTGGGGCGTCACGGTCATGGCAATGCAGCCGGTGGCCGAGGCAGATTGGGTCATGGACGGCGGCGCCGTCATCAAGGTGCTCATTACCGCTGTGGTGGGAATCGTCGGCATTTGGTTTGCCTGCAATAACGGCTTTGCCAACGACATGTCGTTTAAGACCTTCATTCCAGATCTGGGCGACACCAATTCGTTGACGTACCTATCGATTATCCTGTTCAACTTTATGGGCTTCGAAGTGGTCGCGACCTTTGCCAGCACGATGAAGAACCCGTCGCGTGATATCCCCAAGGCGGTTATTGCCGGCGGCGTGGCCATTGCGGCAATTTACATCATTTGCGGCATCGGCATTGGAGCCGCGGTTCCCACCGAGCAGCTTTCACTCGATTCGGGCATTGTGGACGCAGTCGCCGCTATGGTGGGGCGCACCCACCCGCTGACGATGGTCGTGGGCGTGGCCTTTTTGGTGACGCTGTTCGCCAATATGATCTGCTGGAGCTTTGGCGTCAACAACGTAGCGAGCTATGCCGCGCGCCATGGCAACATGCCGCGTCCCTTTGCGTTGGTGTCCAAAAAGACCGGCATGCCCAACGGCTCGGCGCTCATTAACGGTTGTTTTGCAAGTATGGTGCTACTGCTCCAGATTCCGCTGGGCGAGGGCTCCGATGTCTTTTGGGTTTTCTTCTCGATGAACGTCGTCTTCTTGCTTATGAGCTATATCCCGATGTTCCCGGCGTTTTGGCGTCTGCGCAAATGCGACGGTCGCCCGCGTGTGTTCCGCGCACCCTTCGAGGGTAAGGTGCTCGTGGTAGCGCTCGCGATTCCCGTGATAGAGCTCGTGCTTTCGATTGTCGCTACGATTGTGCCGCTCAACAGCTCGCCCGCCGAAATGGCAAAGTTGCCCATTCTCATGGGTGTGGTGATCGGCGTGTTGCTGGGCGAGGTTTCGCGCCTCATATCGCGCCGCGGCCGAAGCGTCGACAATCCCGGCGTTGGTGCACGGGGGTCAGGTTACTTTGCACCAAAACAGTAAGCGCCGCGAGTTGCGCGGCGCTTGGTGCATCTTGGATTACTGTTCGCGGTGCTCGGGATCGGAAACGAGCTTAGGCGCAAAGTAGGGGACGTGGCCCAGGTAGGGGCAGCTGTCCGAACGCGCCTCAACGGCGCAGGGGACATCGTCGTAGGTCATGGAAGAACCGAGTCGGGTGATGGCCTTGGCGGCGGGCGCGACGAGCATCTTGAGCGGAGCGATCGGTGTCATGGCATCTCCTTTCATCGGTGAGACACAGCTTGTTTATCTAAACGATACAGTACGTTTAATCGGTGAGTCTAATCTTGCGGCAAAGAATCTGTCAACATCCTCACAGCATCTGAACAGGGGGGGACATGAGCTTCGCATTCTATATCTACACCACAATTATCATGGGTGTGGCTCTGGTGACCAGTGCCGTGGCATTGGTGGTTTGGCTCATGACGCGCCGTCGCGACAGCCTGGTGGCCGCGGCGGGCTTTTTGCTCTACATGCTCGATATGTCGGTCATTTTTTTTGACGAGTACAATCGGCTCAAATACGACTATGCTGTTACCTTTAGCGAGCCGTTGCAGCACCCCTTGCTGCGCTGCGTGCTCGGTATTGCCATCTATGCCTGCGTGGTACTGTGGATGTTTGCGCGCTTGCGCAAAAGGCCGACGTCGCGCATGCTCGGACTTGCTATCGTGCCGTTTTCAATCTTGCAATTGGTGCTGGTGCCTCGCAGCGGTGCTGCCGGAGAGATGCAGCAGTATCTCTTTTGGCTCACGCGTGACCTGGGCAATGTAGGATGTCTTGCCTATGCCGCCTGGCATTACCGGCACAGGGCCACGCGTGTTGAGAAACTCGACCTCGACCGCTCAAAGCTCTTTTGGAAGGTGGCACTCGTTCTTGCGTTTTGCGTAATCGCCGAGGACACCTACATGATTTTGCTCTGCCGCCCCGACTCTCAAAACCCCGTCATCAGCCTCTTTTTGTGGTATCTGTCCGAGCGCAATATCTCCGAAAACGTGCTGCTCGTGGCATGCGCGGTCCAACTCTTTTGCCAGTTTAGCCATATCCTGCGCGTGTATGCCCGTCATCCGCGTGCCGATGAGGACGTGGCGGCCGAGAGCGCACGCTCTGGGGACGATCTAGCATCACGCGTTGTGATCTATGCCGATGCCCATAAGCTGTCGCGGCGCGAGCAGGAGGTGCTCACGCTGGTGCTGAAGGGCAACGACGCCCAAAACATCGCCAGCGAGTTGGTCATCAGCCCTGGCACGGTCAAGGCGCACTTGCATCGCATCTACGTTAAAAGCGGTGTCTCCAACCGAGATGACCTCATAGATGCCTTTTGGCGTTCCTAGTCCTATTCTTCCTTGCATGCGGGTCTTGCCGTGTGGGCGGGCACGCCGTTGGGCGTAATGACGCGGTAATAATCTCAGACAATAAACCTGCAGGTAAAGCGTGTAAACCTGCTTAAACTGACCGTTTGCGATCCCTGGCCTTGGCACGGATTTGCCCCTGTGTATCAATGGGTGTAGCGCGAAGCCGCGGACGTGGGACAGACGTCCGAGCACGGCTTGTAGGCACGCGCCGATGCGGGAGCGCTACGCTCCCAACCGAGTGCCCACGCGGGCGGTGCGTCCGCGTTGCAACCAAAGATGCCTGAGGAGGCTCACATGGACAAGGCTGATGTAGTTATCAAGAGCAACACCGTTTTTACCGGCGATGGGCTCGAACCGTTTAAGGGCGGCGTTGCCGTGCGTGGCGATAAGGTCGTTGCCTGCGGTGACGATGCCCACTTGGCGCCGTTTATCGGCCCCGATACTGAGGTGCGCGACTTTGGCGATCAGCTCGTTATGCCTGGCCTGATTGACTCGCACACGCATTTTGCTCAGGGTGCGTTTATGACCGACCCCGATTTTGCCGTCAACCTTATCGATTGCACCAGTTTTGAGATGGCGATGGAGCGTGTCGTGGCGTTTGCGAACGCCCATCCCGATAATGAGTGGATTCTGGGCTGCCAAATCATTCAGTTCCAGTGGGATATCCCCGAGATGCCCACGGCTGCGATGATTGACAAATACATCTCGGACCGTCCGGTATTTTTGCAGCAGGTCGACATGCATACGTTTAGTGCCAATACCTGCGCTATCGAGAAAGTCGGCATTACTACCGAGACGGCCGATCCTACAGGCGGCAAGATCCTTAAGGATGCCGACGGCAACCTGACGGGCGTGTTTTCCAACAATGCCGGCTCCTTCTTTATGGATGAGGTCTACGACCCAGCGCCCGAGGTTGTTGACGCGTCGTTTGCAAAAACCGCCCGGCGCGCCAATGCCCTGGGAATCACTACGGTCGGCATGGTCAATCCTACGTTTGTGAGCATGGAAAACCCGTATGCGGTGTTGGCAGGTCTTAATGCCAAGGGCGACTTGCCACTGCGCGTGTTCCTGTACACCGATCTGTTCGAAAACGAGTCCTTAACGCTCGAGCAGATCAAGGAGAAATACGCCTTCTCGGGTACGCAGGTCGAGTGGCACGGCTTTAAGCAGTTTCTTGATGGCGTGTGCTCCGACCACACCGCTTGGATGCTTGAACCCTATTCCAACGCGCCCGATACCTGCGGTGAGCCCGCGGAGGATCCAGAGCGCATCCGTGCCGCCATTGTCAGGGCGCAGGAATGGGGCGTTGACACGCGCGTCCATACGATCGGCGATCGCTCGGTGCGTTTTGTGCTTGATTGCTTTGAGGAGGGCGAGCGCTTGCATGGTAAGCGGGGTTGCCGCCACTCCATGGAGCACAACGAGACGGTTCAGCCCGAGGATCTGCCGCGCTACGCGGAGCTTGGTATATGCCCCGGCATGCAACCGTGGCACATGCTGCTCGATATGGCTGACCTTGCCAAGGACGATGCCGTGGGCCCCGAGCGTGCAGCGCTTTCGTGGCCCCTGCACAGCCTGCTTGCAAGCGGTGCCGTGGTGCACTTGGGCAGCGACTTCCCCGTTGTGGGCTTGGAGCCCATGGAGGAGGTGTACGGCGCAGTCTTCCGCATGCTCGAGGACGGTTCCAACCCAGAAGGGTGGTTCCCGCAGGAGCGCATCACCATGGCCGAGGCCCTGCGCGCCTACACCTACGGCAGCGCCTACGCCATGCATGCCGAGGATCGCATCGGTACGCTCGCATGCGGCAAACAGGCTGATATCTGTGTGCTCGACCGCAACCTGTTTGACTGCGAACCGGCTGAGGTCCTCGAGGCCACGGCGTCTCTCACGATGATTGCCGGCAAGGTGGTCTACGAGGCCTAGCGGGGCTGCTGCATCGCTGGGCGGTGCCACAGCCTGTGCGTGCCGCCCATCCATCCATCCATTCATCAATCTCTCATGGAAAGGGGAGAACAATGGCAGAAGAAACAACCGCCGCTGTTGAGGAGGAGCGTGAGCTTGCCTCGCAGCCGATTCCCGGCCTGGTGCGCAAGTACACCATCATCACCGGCCAGGGTATGCTTGCCCAAATCATCATGGTGGTCCTGGAGGGCCTTGTCATGGGCTGGGGCTTGGGTGCCCACGGCCTGGCATGTGTCTCGATCATCATGTCGGTCGAGTACATTAACCTGGCCTTTGGTAACCTGTTTGGCACCGGCGTGCCCGCCGTGGTGGGCAACCTTTTGGGTGCCGGCGACATTAAGGGCGCCAGCAAGGCGTTTAGCCAGGGCTTTTGGCTTACCACGATTGTGAGTGTGCTGCTTGCTGTGGTGATGGCTGTGTTTACCGAGCCCATCTGCGCATTCTTCGGCGCCACGCCCGACATCATGGCCGATACCGTTGCCGGCGTGCGCACCTTCTCCGTGCTGCTGCCGCTCACGGTCATTGGTCAGATGGTCACCGCCGTCATGCGTGTGGACGAGAAGGTTCAGATCCAGGCCAACCTCATGACCGTGTCTGCCATCGTCGCTATCTGCTGGCTTGCGCTTTCCACGTTTGTACTCAAGCTTGGCGTTATGGGAGCTGGCGTGTACTACGGTCTTTCCATCGGTATCTGGGCCATCGGTATCTTCTGGTTCATCGGGGGCAAAAAGTCCCAGCTCCAGATTAGCCTGGCCGACCTTAAGCTCGACCTCGCCATCTGCGGCCAGATCTTCAAGATCGGCTTCCCGTTCTTCCTGGTTCAGGGTGCGACCTTTATCTTTAATACCGTTGCCAACTCGCTTTTGGGTTCGCTCGGCGGCGATATGGGCTCGCTCTACATCGCAGCCTTTGGCGTGATCAACGGCTACATCCTCTACATTACCATGATGGTTGCCCAGTGCTTCTCCTACGGTCTACAGCCCATCGCTGCCTTCAACGCCGGCGCAAAGGCTTGGGCACGCCTTAAGGAGACGCTCTCCTGCACGCTTAAGTACCAGGTTGTGACGCTGGCGCTGGTCACCGTCGCGCTCTGGCTTGCCGCCACCCCGGTGTGCGCCTTCTTTGCCGGCAGCGATCCTGCGCTCGTTGAAGTTGCCGCCAACGCCACGCGTACTGTCATCCTGGCTGTTGCCCTGGGCTATCTTGCCATGACCATGTCGATGTATTTCCAGGCGGTCGAGAAGGTGGGTGTCGCCACGTTTACGGGCCTGCTTCGCTATGTGATCTGCTCGGTGCCGCTTATGTACCTCCTCGGCAACATGATGGGTGTCGAGGGCGTGTGGATCGCCCTGGTGGTGGCCGATGCCATTACTGGCATCATCTCCATTGCGCTCGCCGCGCACGAGTCCAAGCGCCTTGCCACGCTCTAGGCTCGGACATGGCTCGCGTACGATAGTCGAACAAGTTAACTCGCCTGCAAGCCACCACAATGGGGACAGTCCCCATTGTGGTGGCTTTTGTTATTTAGGGTCTGAGATTTCTGCTCTATAAATAATGCTTTTGAACTGGGTTACTATAAGATTATGGTAAACGCTACTATAAGATTATGGAGAATGAAACTATTCGATTATGGTAACAGCGTAATAAGGGGCGTTGATATGGCTGAGTTCATTAACAGGGATTTGCATGAGTTGCTCATTCGCATGGCAGGCTGGTTTCCTGTTGTGTCGTTGACAGGGCCTAGGCAGAGCGGTAAGTCTACGCTGGTTCGGCATGCCTTTCCCGACTATTCCTACGTCACGCTTGAGGACCCTCAAACGAGGCGCGCGGCCTTGGAGGATCCGGTGAGTTTTATCCGCAACCGAAAGGGCGGACTCATCATCGATGAGGCGCAATACGCGCCGGATTTGTTTTCAATGATCCAGGTTGTTTCGGATGAGCGGGGAGACGCCGGTCAATACATCCTTACAGGCTCGCAAAACTTTTTGATGATGAAAAGCATCGGGCAGTCTCTTGCCGGGCGAGTCGGGATCTTAAAATTGCTGCCATTATCGTTTCGAGAAGCGGAGAGGGGCCAGCAGGGGCAGCTGGAAGTGGATTTGTTCGCGCTCGAAGGGGGATACCCTCGCCTGCGTTCCGCCGGAATGCCGTCCTCGGTTTATTTCCCCAGCTATATCGATACCTATGTTGAGCGCGATGTTGTGGGCTTGCTTGATGTGCGCAATAAGGCGGAGTTTCATAAGTTTCTGTCCATAATTGCTCAGAGCGTCGGTGCCCTCATCAATATATCCTCGCTTTCTCGAGATACGGGCGTGAGCGTATCGACCATTAAAAGCTGGTTGTCCATCCTGGAGCAGAGCTACCTGACGTTTTCGCTGCAGCCCTATTATGCAAATGCCAAGAAGCGTCTAACTAAAACGCCCAAGCTCTATTTTTACGACACGGGGCTGCTCTGCTACTTGCTCAAAATTGGATCACTGGAGCAACTATTGGAGAGCCCTTATCTGGGGGCCGTTTTCGAAAACCTCATCGTTTCCGAAACGGCGAAGAGCCATCTCAACGTGGGCGAGAATCCCGAGCTGTATTTCTATAGGGACGACAGCAAGCGTGAAATCGATTTGCTCGACTGTACAAACTCAGGGAGTCCCAAGGCTATCGAAATAAAATCATCCAGAACGTATCACGATAAGTACGCCCGCCATCTACAGACTGTATGCGATGAGATCGACATTGCAAAAGATGCGCGCTATGTTGTGGCCCGCGTGGACTCAACGTATGAGTCGAAAGACTGTAGTGTGGTTTCGGCGCGTGATTGGCTTTTACGATAACAAGCTCGGCGCATTAACAACAGCCGCGAAGGGAACCGGCCCCTTTTGCGGCGGTTTTTTGCCTATCTGGTGCGTCTTAGATGCAAGTGAGTAGACTTATTTGGATATGCCGAGCACATCGCGACAAATGCTCAATAAAACCGCAGGTCAGAGCTGTGGCGTTTTGGGGCGTGCTTGACCTCCTGCAAAAAGCCTACTCACTTGGTTTTTTCTGTTAGAAGACCGCCGCGAGGGAAGGCAGCTCCCTCGCGGCGGCTGACATTTGCCCAGATAAAACCTGCCAAAATAAACCTGTCTACTCTTTGAGCCAGAGCCGACACTAATTCAAATGGCGAAATCAAAGGGCGTTCTCCGCATGGAGGGCGCCCTTTTTTCATCGCAGGATGTTTTGCACGGCAGTCATAAGGCCCAGGCGGTTGCCGACGCCGAGCTTGCGATAGATGGCGTTGATGTGCTTCTTGACGGTTGACTCGCTTATGAATAGCTCGTTTGCCATCTGTTTGTTCGTTTTGCCGTCGAGCATGAGCCGCATGACTTCGGCTTCGCGCGGTTGGATATTGTGTTCTGTAATGAAGGCGTTCAGATGGTTTGTGTCTTCGGTCTGGGTGAGTTTAATGCCCCGAGGATAGAGGTTGGCGAGCGCGAGGCTCGCGTGCCGAGCGATTTCGAGCAGGATTGCGAGCTCGGTGTCAGTGAAGTCCCCGGCCGTGCGTTCGCGAAACAGGGTGATGCTTCCAAGTGGTAGGTTGTTGTGAGCAAGCGTGGCCGTACAGCCAAAGTAGACGCCCTGCGGTTCCATCCATTTGCGATAGATGGGCGTGGCATCGCGTCGCTTGACGTCGACGAGGTCGAGGTCGCGGTAGACGCCGACCTTATGTAAGTCAAAGCTCCATGTTGTATAGTCCATCGCGGCGTAGCGGTTGTAGTAGTCGCTCAGTGCGCGGTCGTCCATTCCGCTGCTTGCGGGGTGGACGTAGCGTGGGGCATCACTGCCCGCCGCCTCGATCAGGTCGAACATGGCGATCCGATGGGGCACGAGCCCTATCGTTCCCTCGAGGGTCTCCTTTTGCAGCTTATCGACACCGTGTGATGCGTGGATTGCAAGCGCGAGCTCGTTGAGAGCAGTCCAGGTCGTACTGTCCAACTCAATAGTCTGCTGTTTATTGCATGGGGGCATAGGGCGTCCTTTCCATTGCGGAACCCAGTATGTCATGTTCTCGGCCTGAATAGAACTTTAGGTCAGCGAATGGTATACCGTCGATCGCTGAAAGGGGCTCGAGGGACCATTGAGAACATCTCGGTGCGGCCGCATCATGGTCTCGTCAAGCAAAAGCACCGAGATTTAGGAGCTTGAAATGAAGACCATCTACGAGAGTGAGTCCACACCTAAG
>UREE01000060.1 GCA_900546825.1 uncultured Collinsella sp.
GCCCGTGGGTTATACCCTAAGAGCAAACCACCCTTTTTAAGGGTGGTTCTGATTGGCATCGTCGATGCCGTAGAGCACGATGTAGTGGCCTACGTTGGTAAACGTACCGGGGCGCACTGCGGCGATAACGGGCGCACCCGAGCGAAGTGCTTGGGTAATCGATTCGCAATCGTTATAGAGCTGTGTTCCGTTGAGTCCCAGCTGCCACGCACCGCCTGTCATAAACGACCACTCGGTGGCACCAGTGGGGGCGTAGTTGCCGGCTTCGGCCAGTGCGCATATATCGACCGGCGTCTTATCGGCGTGGCCAGTCTTAAAGATATAGACCATGGTGAGACAAGTGGGGCCGCAAGCGTTTTCGCGAATAGTGCCGCCGGCATAGGGCAGCTCCGACCATGCGGGGTCAATTTGGTAGATGTGGGGCATGGTGCCGGCCTGCCATTGCGAGCGTGGGGTCGAGAACGCAAAGGAGTAACCGGGCGCGACGGGAGCTTTAAGCAGCTTGTCCTCGGCAGTGGGCTCAAGACCGGCTGATCCGTGGGAGATACAGGATCCCAAAAACACAAAGACGAGACAGGCGGCAATGGAGCAAAGCGCAAGGCGTAGGCGGCGGGCTGGAAGCGCTTGGCTTGTGGTGTGCGACGCGGGGCGAGGGGCGGAATTGCCGCGATTGCGTTGAGGTCGCGAAAAGGAGCGCTTAACGTAGTAGTCGGTCGTACGGCGATCGTAGCGGCGCGGCTGCGATGTGTCGGTCTGGCGTTGGCGCGTGCTCGTACTCACGCGGTCTGACTGCTGCGCGGTACGGCTCTGTTGCCGCGAAGAAGCCCCGGTCTGCACTTGGGGGCGCTGCGGGTTGTCGTTGTCGGAGGTGCTTCTGGGCGTTGGCGTGGTACGGCCGGCAAGGCGCACGCTTTGTGGCCGTTGGTCGCCGTCATTGTATCCGTATGCCATTTGAATCACCTTGCCTCATGTGTAACTTGTCTATCCTACATAAAAAGATGCACGACACATGGGTATGTGCGCCAAAAGCCTGATAAATGGTATGAACGTTGCCGCGCCGCGCGCCAAGCGTCACGGCAACAGGTATTCAAAAGCAGACAAGATGAAAGCGTCCAAGACGAATGACGTTTCCCGCCGTTCGTCCCAAAAACGGTGCCGCTCGTTTTGCAGTTCTGCCTTCGGTCGAGCTGCGAGCGGCGCTGCTGCGCCAAGGCCGTATCTTAAAGCCATGGAATAAAAGCGCGCGGCAAAACGGACCGCGCAAGGGGTGACGCCAAGGGGCGTCAAAAAGGAAAGGAGGGGAACAATGGCGGACAAGAATGCAGAAGTTGCAGTCGAGGATAACGGCGGCATGAAGAAAACGCTTTCGCTCTGGAACTTCTTCACCATCGGTTTCGGTGCCATCATCGGTACCGGTTGGGTTCTGCAGGTCGGCGACTGGATGGTCGTGGGCGGCGGTCCCGTTCCCGCTATGATCGCATTCCTCTTGGGTGCAATCTTCCTCGTGCCCGTCGGAGCTGTTTTCGGTGAGCTCACGGCTGCTATCCCCATTTCGGGCGGCATCGTCGAGTATGTCGATCGTAGCTTTGGCCGTACGATGAGCTACATCACTGGCTGGCTTTTGGCCCTGGGCAACGGCATCCTGTGCCCGTGGGAGGCCATCGCCATCTCGACCCTCGTGTCCGAGATGTTCGGCAGCCTGCCCGGCCTTGAGTGGCTGCGCGCCGTCAAGCTCTACACCATCCTGGGTGCCGACGTTTACCTGTTCCCGACGCTGATCGCGCTCGGCTTTGCAGCCTACGTCATCTTCCTCAACTTCCGCGGTGCCAGCTCGGCCGCCAAGCTGCAGGCCTTCCTGACCAAGGCCCTGCTCTGCGGCATGCTGCTCGCCATGGGCGTCTCGCTGTTCACCGGCTCGCCGGACAACGCCATGCCCGTGTTCTCCCAGGTCACCGGTGCTGGCGGCGGTAAGCCTGCTACCGAGGGCACCAGCCTGTTCGCAGGCATCGTTTCGGTCCTGGTTCTGACCCCGTTCTTCTACGCCGGCTTCGACACCATTCCTCAGCAGGCTGAGGAAGCAGCCGAGGGCCTCAACTGGAACAAGTTCGGTAAGATCATCTCCCTGGCCCTGCTGGCCGCCGGCGGCTTCTACATGGTCTGCATCTACTCGTTCGGCACCATCCTCGACTGGCATGAGTTTGTTAAGAGCCCGGTTCCCGCGCTTGCCTGCCTCAAGGGCATCAACATGCTCCTGTACCTGGCCATGCTCGTCATCGCCACGCTTGGACCCATGGGCCCGATGAACTCCTTCTACGGCGCCACGAGCCGCATCATGCTCGCCATGGGCCGCAAGGGCCAGCTGCCCGAGAAGTTCGCCGAGGTCGATCCCAAGTCCGGCGCTCCAAAGCTCGCCTGCGTCGTTCTGGGCGTCATCACCGTCGTCGGTCCGTTCCTGGGCAAGAACATGCTCATCCCTCTGACCAACGTGTCCGCTCTCGCCTTCATCTTCTCCTGCGGCATGGTCGCCCTTGCTTGCCTGCGTATGCGCTTCACCGAGCCCGACCTGCCTCGTCCCTACGAGGTGCCCGGCGGCAAGTTTGGCATCAGCCTCGCTATCGTTGCCTGCGGCACCATCATTGGCCTGCTCGTGATCCCGTTCTCTCCCGCCTCCCTCAACATGGTGGAGTGGAGCATCGTGATCGGCTGGCTGGCTGTTGGCCTGGCCCTCATGGCTTTCACCAATTCCCGCAAAAAATAACGCCGAGCCGGGGCGGATCGGGTGCGCGGAGCCCTCTCTTCCGCGCACCGAACCCGGCACCACTTGGGTAGTTTTGTGAGGCCTTAACCCAACGCGGCCTCGCCCACTATATGGATCCATAAGGAGGAACCATGTCCACTAAGTATGCAATCGTTGGCGGCAAGCTCATCGACGGTACCGGTGCCGAGCCGGTCGAGAACTCCCTCGTTCTCGTCGACGACAACGGCAAGATCGAGTACGCCGGTGCCATGCAGGACCTTCCCGAGGGCGTTGAGGTCATCGACGCCGCCGGCAAGACCGTCCTTCCCGGCCTGATCGACACCCACCTGCACTTCTCGGGCAACTTGACCGACGATGACACCGACTGGGTCATGCAGCCGCTCCTCGAGAAGCAGGCCGTCGCCGTCAAGCAGGCCTATGACTGCCTTACCCACGGCCTCACTACCGTCTGCGAGATCGGCCGCTTTGGTATCCAGATCCGCGACTGCATCGACAAGGGCGTCTTCAAGGGCCCGCGTGTTCTGGCCACCGGCCTTGGCTTCTGCCGCGTTGCCGGCCACGGCGACTCTCACCACTGCAGCCAGGAGCTCAACAAGGAATCGCACCCCTGGGGCGATCAGGTCGACGGTCCTTGGGATCTGCGCAAGGCCGTCCGTCGTCGCCTGCGCGAGAACCCCGATGCCATCAAGATCTGGGCTACCGGTGGCGGCATCTGGCGCTGGGACTCCGGTCGCGACCAGCACTACTGCTCCGAGGAGATCCAGGCCGTGGTCGAAGAGGCCAAGATGGTCGGCATCCCCGTGTGGAGCCACTGCTACAACAACCACGCCGCTGCCTACGATTCCGTCCGCTTTGGCTGCGAGCAGCTGATTCACGGCTTCGATATCGATGAGCGCACCATGGACCTCATGGCCGAGCAGGGCACCTTCTTCACTCCGACGATCGCCTTCCTGCCCACCTGGTACGCCACCTATCCGCCCGTCTACGTCCCCGAGCTGCACGACAAGTACGAGGGCACCCTGGTCGAGAAGGAGCTGCAGCGCAACTACGACTGCCTGCGCGAGGCCAAGAAGCGCGGCGTCGTCATGACGATCGGCTCCGACTCCTTCTCCTTCGTCACCCCGTACGGCACCTGCTCTATCGAGGAGATGTACGAGTTCGTCGACAAGATCGGCTTCACCCCGGTCGAGACCATCACCTGTGCCACCCTCAACGGTGCCAAGATGTGCCACATCGAGGACGAGACCGGTTCCATCGAGGCCGGCAAGTGCGCCGACCTGCTGGTCGTCAACGGTGACGTCGCCGCCGACATCCACGTGCTCAACACCGACAACATGGACGTCATCATGAAGGACGGCTGGATCGTCGAGGCTGGCACCTTTGGCGAGGCCAACAAATACAGCGCCTAAGATACCGTTTGTCGATGGCTGGATGTAAAACACAGTTTTTGATTGCATAATGCAATGGAGAGGGTCGCTTGCGGCCCTCTTTATTGCTATGGGGTGCGTCAGTAAGAAGGAGATGACGGTGGATCTCAATAGGCTGATTCTGGGCAAGAGCTACAACTCTACCAAGGTCTTTCGTACCGCTCAGCATGTGGTTCAAGCCATCTTGCTCGGTATTGTCGTTCCGCTGCTTATCCTGCTGCTCATCTGGGATCTAACCGATAATCCCAATCCCGTTCCGGCCGTTGTCGTCATTGCCGGCTTGGTCATGCTGTGCTTCTTCTTCTCGTACGTCTTTGTCGTTCCCGACGACCTCACATCGAGCGCAACCGACCGCACGCTCGCCATCGCGTCGAAAATATTCGCCTACACGTCGCGCGGCCTTACGCCCGAAGCTGCCCTGGGCGCCTCTAAGATCATCCTGTCCGAAACCATCGCCTCTGCCATCTGCTTTACCGACGGCAAGCAGGTGCTGGCGAGCTGGGGCGAGGACTCGGCAAAATGCCCCGCGGGCACTCCGGTTGTGCTGCGGACTACGCTCAACGTGATCAACAGCGGTGAGCAAAGCGTATTTTCGCGCGATGCCTCGACTGAGACGGGTGGCTACTTTCCGCGCCTGCGCGCCGGTATCGTCGCACCGCTCACCGTGCGCGGGCATTGCGTGGGCACGCTCGAGCTGTATTATCCCCGTCTGAGCAGCATCGATATGCGCCAGACGGCGCTTGCCTCGGGCTTTGCCGACCTCATTTCCACGCAGCTTGCGAGCTTTGAGCTCGAGCGCCAGGACGAGCTTACAGCTCGCGTGGAGCTGCGCGCCTTGCAATCGCAGGTCGATCCTCATTTTCTGTTTAACACCATCAGCACCATCGTGTCGCTCGTGCGTACCGAGCCGGACAAGGCCAGGTCGCTGCTCATCGACTTTTCCAATTACTACCGTCAGACACTGTCCGATTCCGATACCCTCACAACGCTCGAGCACGAGGTGGAACAGGGCACTCGTTACATCAACCTTATGCAGGCCCGGTATGGCGACGGCCGTCTGCGCGTCTCGGTCGATATCGACTTTGAGGTGCGCGACAGCATGGTGCCGCCGTTTATCTTGCAGCCGCTGCTCGAAAACTGCATCAAGCATGCGCAGCGCGAGACCGAGCCGCTTTCTATTCATGTTAGGGCTTTTGAGACCGATGACGGCTTGGAGATCATCGTCGAAGATGACGGCATCGGTATGAGCGAAGAAGTCTGCGCGCATCTGTTTGAGCAGCATCGCCGAGAGGAGCCCGAGAGCATTACCGCCGACGGTTCCGTCAAGCGAGGTTGCGGCCTGGCGCTCTTTAACGTACTTCAGCGCATCCATTTCTTTTACGGAGAAGATTCGGGCATGCGCGTGAAGTCCCAGGAGGGCGTGGGAACGCAGGTCATCGTCGAGCTGAACGGCGAGCCGCATGAGCCGGCGCCGATGAAGGTGTAGCGCGCGGTTGGATTGAGAGAAAAAAGAGGGGAAGCGCATATGTCCGAGGGATGGAACATCTTGGTGGTTGATGACGAGCCTCCTATTAGGGCTGAGCTACGTTATCTGCTGGAAAAGGATGCACGTGTGGGACAGATTGCCGAGGCGGGCAATGTCACCGAGGCCGTGGAGTCGATTCTGTCGAACAAGCCCGACGTGCTGTTTTTGGATATCACGATGCCCGGCCGCTCGGGAATCGAGCTTGCCGAGACGCTGCAGAACCTAAAAACGCCGCCGGTCGTGGTGTTTGTGACGGCATTTGCCGAGTATGCGGCCGATGCCTATAACCTCGATGCCATTGATTACGTCGTCAAGCCGGTCGAGGATGCCCGCCTGTCAAAGGCGCTCGATAAGATCGAGGCCGCCCTGGGCGTTCGTCGTGTCGTCCATGCTCCGCGCCAGCCCTTGCGCCTGACGGTGGATCGCGGGGGCAAAAAGGTGTTCATCCCCGTGGCGGATGTCTGCTACTTTGAGGCGCGTGCCGATTTTTGCAACGCCGTCTGCGCCGAGGGAACATATCTGATCAATGAGTCGATCTCTTCGCTCGAACGTCGCTTGGGCTCCGAGGGCTTTATTCGCGTTCATCGCAGCTATCTGGTCAATTTGGAAGACGTGCACAATGTTGAGATTGGCTCCACGGGGTTGATGGAGCTCAGGCTCGACCGCGTGAGCTCGACGGTGCCGGTGTCCCGTCGTCGTGCCGCCGAGGTCAAGTCGCACCTGGGGCTTGCGTAAGAGGCTTGCGTGCCGTCGTTTACCATCGCAGGTTTGGCATGGGCGCGCGGTGGGCATAATGGGTGGCATCGAATGAAATCGAAAGGATCATTATGCCTGCGCTTATCACCCATCATCTGTTTGGCGAGGAAAGCATCGACCGTCTTCCGCAGGGCGTCATCACGTCCGATGAAGAGCGCATTGCCTTTATCTTGGGCAACCAAGGCCCCGACCCGTTTTTCTTTCACATTCTGACACCGCGTGTTTCCGACTGCACGCTGCTGGCGCAGGTCATGCATCGGTCGCGCATGTCTCGCCAGTTCGCGTGCCTGCGCGATGGCGTGTCGCATCTGCTGCCGCGCGACGCCAGCTTGGGTCGTGCCTTTGCGCTGGGCCTGCTGTCTCATTACGTGCTCGACCGCAACGCTCACCCCTTTGTCTATGAGCAACAGTTTGGCATCGTGGAGTCCGATTCAGAGCTTGAGGATTCGAGCAGTCAGGTCCATGCCGTGATCGAGAGCGACCTGGATGTACTGATGCTGCAGCTTAAACGCGATGGCGCTACGGTTGACGATTACCCGCCGGCGGGCGAGATCGTCACCACCGATCGCATCAATCGCGTGGCCGGCGTGCTGATGAGCTATGTTGCCGGACGCGTGTACGGCATTGACATTCCGGCGGGGGAGTACGGTGCTGCCGTTGCCAATATGCAGCGACTTTACCGCGCGATTGAGCCGGCCGGCTCCGTAAAGACGCGCGCGATCTCGCTGGTTGAGGGCTTGGTGCACGATTATTCGCTGCTCGACGGCCTTGCGCACCGCGTGACGACCGAGCTGCCCGAGCGTACCGGCAACCTGGGCCACTTGGCATGGAAGAACCCCTTTACCGATGAAGTCTCGACCGAGAGCTTCCCCGAGGTCTTTGACCGCGCGCTGGTCGATTACGAGTGCACGGTCGCCCGCTTTATCGAGACCGGCGATATGGAAGCCGTGACCAACCACGTCAATTACAGCGGTCGCGTGCTCGGTGCCGACGAAGAGTTCGACCGCGAGGAGTAGGGCTCGTGCGTGCCCCTTTGCCGAATCCTTACCGGCGCCTCTGGACAATTGGGGTACGATGAACTAACTGCATATCGGGCGAATACGAAGGGGCCCTGTCCATGAAATACACCAAGCTCGAGCGTAACTGGGTTATGTACGATGTGGGCAACTCGGCCCTCGTGCTGCTCAATACCTCGGTGGTGCCCATCTACTTTAACGCCATCAATACCGGTGCTTCCTCGGCAGACCTGGTGGTCGCTTGGGGCAACGCTCAGACGATTGCCTCGCTAGTCATTGCCATGCTCATGCCCATTCTGGGCGCGCTTGCCGATTACGCTGGCAACAAGATCAAGTTCTTCTTGGGCTTCTTCCTCACGGGCCTGGTCCTTTGCCTGGCGCAGGCCATCCCCATGTCCGCGATGGCGTTTTTGACCGTCTACGTGCTGTGCACCATCGGCCTCAACTCGTCCATGACGTTCTACGACGCCATGCTGCCCGACATCACTACCGACGAGCGTATGGATGCTGTGTCGAGCTCGGGCTTCGCCTGGGGCTATATCGGCTCCACCGTTCCGTTCATCGTCTGCCTGGCGCTCATTATGGGCGGTCCCGCCCTCGGCATCCCCACCATGCTGGCGACGCGCCTGTCGTTTATCATCACCGGTGCCTGGTGGCTCATCTTTACCTTGCCACTCATCCGCACCTATAAGCAAAAGTACGGTCGCGAGCGTGGTCCCCAGGACAGTCTCGGTCACATTGTGGGTGGTGTGTTCTCCGAGGTCAGGCATACCATGCGCGAGATCGCCAGCAACAAGACCATCCTTCTGTATATGATCGCGTTCTTCTTCTACATCGATGGTGTCCATACGGTCATCTCCATGGCAACCAGCTACGGCTCGGCTTTGGGCATCGATTCGACCCAGCTGGTGCTGGCACTGCTCGTCACGCAGTTCGTCGCCTTCCCATCCGCCATCATCTACGGCAAGCTCGCCGGTCGCGTGGGCACGCTCGACATGATCATGGTGGCCGTCGCCGCCTACATGGGCATCGTGCTCTTTGCCGCGTTTTTCCTCAAGACTGCCTTTGAGTTCTGGGTGCTCGCCATTTTGGTTGGCTTGTTCCAGGGTGGCGTGCAGGCGCTCAGCCGCAGCTATTTTGGCCGCATCATCCCCAAGGAAAAGTCAAACGAGTACTACGGCTTCTTTGATATCTTTGGCCGCTACGCAAGCGTGATGGGCACCTTCCTGGTGTCGGTCGTCACCTCGCTGACCGGCAACCCGTCGTTGGGCGTCCTTTCCATTGGTGTGCTGCTGGTCGTTGGCTTTATGCTGCTGGTCCGCCTGTCCCGCATGACTCGGGCGGCAGAGCATGCCGCATAGGAGCGAGCGGCTATTGTGCCTGTCCACGGTACTCTTTTGGGGTTATCCGCAATAAACATTGCGACTTGCGAGCAATGATTTGCCCAAGTGGGTATGATGGAATCAGCTAGGTCGCGGGGCGTCGCCTGTGTTTGGCGGCGTCCCGTTTTTGTGTTGCAGGGAGGGTAAGGCATGAACGCCACGGTCGTGATTCCAACGTATTGGGCGGGCGATGACGCTTGCGCAAACGCCCCTGGCACCTATGACCATTCGACGCGACTCAACGCCGACAATCCCGAACTCGACCGCTGCCTGGCCTCGCTTGAGCAGGTACGTGACATCCCGCGCATCATCCTTTTGGTGGTCTGTCCCGTTTCTGCCACAGCCGATGTGTCGCTGCGCGTGCACGAGATTGTCGACGCGCATCCCACGCTCAAGGTCACCGTTGTCACCAACACCCAGGCCTCGCGCATCGCAGACCGGGTTGCTCAGATCGCGCCTAAGGGTTCGGGCGAGTGCGTGAGCCTGCGAGGCTACGGTGCCATCCGCAACATGGGGCTAGCCTGTGCCGCTGTGCTGGGGCATGACGCGGTTATCTTTTTGGATGACGATGAGACTGTCATCGACGCCGACTTTATGAAGCGCGCGACCTATGCGTTGGGGCAGCAGACGCGTCAGGGCTTGCCGATCTTGGTCAAGAGCGGCTATTTCTACGATCGCGACGGCTCGCCGCTGGCTCCCACGGACAAGGCGGGCATCTGCCATCGTTGGTGGACCAAGCGCATCGAGTTCAACCGTTGGATGAAAAAGGCGCTCTCGGGCACCCGCATCTCGCGCTCCAACTACGTGTGCGGCGGCCTGATGGCCCTGCACGCCCGCGCCTTTACGCGTGTGGCCTTTGACCCGTTTATCACCCGCGGCGAGGACTTGGATTACCTCTTTAACATGCGTATGTTTGGCTACGACGTGTGGTTTGATAACGAGTGGACCGTGCGCCATCTGCCTCCGGAGTCCGAAAAGCGCTCACCGCGCTTTATGCAGGATGTATACCGTTGGTACTACGAACGGGCCAAGTTGACGTTCGCCGCGCATCAAAAGGAGCTCATCCCCGTTACGGCGGCATCGCTCATGCCCTACCCGGGCCCGTGGATTTCGCGCGAGCTCGACGACCGCGTGCGCAAGACCGCTATGGTCCGCAGCGTGTTTACCCGCGAGCATGAGGGCTACCTGCGCATTTGGCGCCATGGTATCGGCGAGGCAAAGGCCTATGCGCGCCAAAACGCTGCAAGCTACCTGCGTTTCCAGAGCTTTTGGCCCAAGATCATGGACGGGCTTTGGCGTGACGCACAACTGATCAGTATCCTGGAGGGGGCCGAATGATCGACCGCCGCGCCCAGCGCGATAGTTCAATATCAATCTTTCGCATCATTGCCGTTGCATGCGCCATTTGCGTGCTGGTGTACTTTATTTTTGCCTTGGTGACCGGTATCGAGCCGATCGCCACGGTGATTGCCTGCGCGCTGCTGTGCATCTTTCTGTGCATCTTTATCTTTTTGACGCTCAATCCCGATTCGGTGCGCTCCCAGTACACCGAGGAGACGCTCTCGGTGGCCTCGGCCATGCTCGAGGACATTAAGGGCGGTCTGACGCAGGAGTCGGCGCGTTTGGTGTGCCGGCGCATTTTGCCCGAGACGCGCGCCATGACGGTGGCCATCACCGACGAGGACAACGTGCTTGCCTGCGCGGGCGAGTTTGAGGAAAAACTGCTGCCCGATACTCCCATCCACACGCTTGCCACACGCTACGTTATCGAACATGGCATCGTGCAGTCGTTCAACCGTATGGTGGATGTCGTGGGCTCGGACGGCTCGCACAACCAAGTCCCCGCCGGCATTATCGCCCCCATCAAGGTGGGCGATCGTACCGTCGGTACGCTCAAGTTCTACTACAAGACCCCGCGCGCCGTCGACCGTACCCAGTACGCGCTTGCCTCGGGCTTTGCCGAGATCTTGTCCACACAGCTCGCCATCCACGAGCTCGAGGTGCAAAAGGAGCTCACGGCGCGCGCCGAGGTGCGTGCGCTGCAGGCGCAGATTAACCCGCACTTCCTGTTCAACACGCTGAACACCATTGCATCGTTTACGCGCACCGACCCGCTGCGGGCTCGCGAACTGCTTCGTGAGTTCTCATCGTTCTATCGTGCCACGCTCGACAACTCGGGATCGCTTATTCCGGTCTCGCGCGAGGTCGCACAGACCAAGCGCTACCTTACCTTTGAGAAGGCCCGCTTTGGCGAGGACCGCGTGCTTGCGACGTTCGATGTGTCCGAGGACGTGGAAGATACGCTGGTGCCGGCGTTCGTGATCCAGCCGATTGTCGAGAACGCCGTACGTCATGGTATGGGCGATGACGACGCCCTGAGGATCGACGTGACCGTTCACCAAGACGGCGAGGATGCAATCTTGATTGCCGTGGCCGATAATGGCGTGGGCATGGATGAGGGTACCGCCGCCAGACTGTTTGACGAGCGCTCTGCCCGTCCCGACGCCAGCTCTCCCCAGGGTGGCGGCGCCGGTGTGGCCATGCACAATATTTCGGAGCGCATCCATCGCTTTTATGGGCCGCACTCCTATACGCGTGTCGAATCGGCGCCGGGCAAGGGCACCAAAGTGCTCCTTCATCTTGATTTGTCAGAGAGCATCTTTGACATTCAAGAGTAAAATAAAAGGCTACGGGCTCAACGTCATACGACGGATGCCCGGCGTAGTTAGTTGACGAAAGGTTTTATCCCTATGCTGCGTGCGATGATTGTGGATGATGAGGCGC
This sequence comes from uncultured Collinsella sp., assembly GCA_900546825.1. Taxonomy (GTDB): domain Bacteria; phylum Actinomycetota; class Coriobacteriia; order Coriobacteriales; family Coriobacteriaceae; genus Collinsella. Next base: position 11,649 of record UREE01000060.1, read on the forward strand.
CGGCTCGCTCGGAGCTTCGCTTCCTGCTCGAGCAAACGGGCAAGATCGGCACGATCACGGAGGCGTCGAGCGTCCGCTCCGCCATCGAGATGCTTATGGAAAGTCGCGTGGATGTCGTGTTTCTCGATATCTCGATGCCCGGTGCCTCGGGCCTGCAACTTGCCGAGGCGCTGCATAAGCTCAAAAATCCGCCGGCGATCGTGTTTGTGACTGCGTATAGCGACCATGCGGTCGAGGCATTCGACGTGGATGCCGTCGATTATCTGATGAAGCCGGTCGAGGAAGCTCGCTTGGATCGCGCGATCGAGAAGGTCATGCAACGCGCCAAGCCGGTTACGGACAGCAAGGTGACCATCGAGCGTATCCCGGTGGAAAAGGGTGGCCGCAAGGTGCTCATTCCCGTGGACGACATTCGCTTTATCATGGCCAAGGACGATTACTCCTGCATCTATACCGTCGATGATCGCTTTTTGTCGACGACCTCGCTGGCGCAGTTTGAGGCCAAGCTCTGCGACTTTGGCTTCTTCCGTGTTCACCGCCGCTATATCGTCAACTTGGCGTGCGTCACGGACGTTGAGACGGTGCCCTCGGGCGCCATCCAGCTGGGCATTACGGGCGTCGACGAACGCGTGCCGGTTTCGCGCCGCCGCGTCGTGCCGCTCAAGAAGGCTCTGAGTCTCTAGCACACTGGCCCCGCAGCCCTGTAGACCCATCGTCTGCGGAGCCGTGGGGCCTTTTTTGTATGTATCTGCCGAATCGTTTTTTGCGGAAGGGATCCCATGAACAGTGCAAGCGCCAAGCGTATTGACATCATCTCGGACACCCACGGCTATCTTTCGCCTGCGCTCCTGGATGAGCTTGAAGGCGCAGACCTGATTATCCACGCCGGCGACCTCACGTCAGAGATGGACTACGAGCACCTATGCACCATCGCCCCCGTGCGGGCCGTACTGGGCAACAACGATTACTACCGCGACTACGGCCCCGATGTAGACCGTCTTGCGCTCTTTACTTACGAAGGCCTCAAATTCGCCGTAGCCCACTACCGCGAAGACCTTCCGGTGGGATCCGTAGACGTAGCCATCAACGGCCACACCCACGTAACCAAAGAAGCCCAAGTGGGCCGCTGCCTAGTCCTCAACCCGGGCAGCGCCAGCTACCCCAGAGGCACCCGAGGCCCCACCATGGCCAGAATGCTCGTCAAAGACGGCAAGATCCTAAGCACCAAGTTTATTGACTTGGACTAACCGCAACAAAAACGGGGGATGCAGATGCGTCCCCCGTTTCCATTTGAGCCAAAGGCAGAGCTTCAGCAAGATCCTTAGACAAACCCCGCCGCGGAGAACGGGGCCGCCGAGCCGCGAAGCGGCGAGGAACAACAACGACTCGAACAAAGTGACGACAGGGAGGGTCTCCGGGGCTGGGGGCGGGGGTTAAGTTTGTCGCGAGTTCCGCACGCAAAGGAAAGCACTTAATGTGCTTTCCGTCTTGCGCAGG
>UREE01000061.1 GCA_900546825.1 uncultured Collinsella sp.
GACGGAAAGCACATTAAGTGCTTTCCTTTGCGTGCGGAACTCGCGACAAACTTAAACAGCGGGCCGCCCGGACCGGGAATCCGACGTGCTCGTCGGGGCAACGTTCCCTGCCAAAAAGGGACAGGTTTATTTTGGTCGGTTTTATCTGGGGAAACGTCGCGCTCCAGCGGTAATCTGCTCTCATCTGTCGCATGGAAATCGGCGGCGTTTCCATTTAACGCAAAAGAGGCCGCTTCCCCTAGTAGGAAGCGGCCCCAAATCTTACAAATAGACGATGGTAAAGGGTACTTCTGTTTCGGTCTCTCCTGTTGACGTGCACCTCGTGCCCTCAAGCGTTACTGAGACCACTTGGTCGACATCAATCAACTTCGTTGGCACCCAGATGTTCTCTCCGCTATTGCGCGCATAAGAAAAATATAAGTTGAACACCCCTGCGTCGTCATCTTCGATAGTCTGCTCCGATCCATCCTTGTAGCTGACGGTCAGTTTATGATCAACTGCTTCATAGCCCAGATCATCGATGTGCGTCTGGATGGAAAACGGGCTAATCTCAAGAGTCGAGTCATCGGAGCGGAGTTCCTTTGTATCGACGTACGCTCCAACGCTAAACTCGGGCGTCGATGCCTCGAACGGCTTCGCATCCTCGCCTTCGCCCTCGGTCCACGAGATATTCCAGGTGACCGCATGTTGAAAACCTCGCTCGCGATCCATAGAAGCAAAGTACATCGTGCCATTAATGACAGTATCGCTTGATGTGTCCTTATCAATGGTGCAGCGTGTGTCAGCCCATTCCTCGCCGAACTTCATATCGGGCGTGCCGATGCCCTGTTCTTCTTCACCATAAAGAACAAGTTCGCCAAGCTCTGCCGCCGGCTTGTAGTAGTTAACGCCATTCGGATTGGACAATGTAAACGTCACAGCACCGCAACCGTTCTCGTCGATTGCCATCTCATGAATGTCGAGCGTATAACCGTTACCCTCGACGGACAGATTAACCTTCTGGACTGCACCCTCCAGGCTTTGGGGCGCGATGCCATCACCAAACTCTCTGGTGTAGGTGTATTTAGTCCCCGATGAGCCACCGTTGGTCCAGGTAATGGAATCCCCATTGCCGTGGTTTCCCCAGGCTGAGGCAAAATAGCCGGAATTGACAACGGCGTAGGCGACCCCTCCGGTCGCCAGCACTCCGGCAAGGCATCCGATCACGGCAACATACAGAGGCTTCGCGTGACCCTTTCGGCGAAGCGGCTCACCAGCAGCGGCATAAAGAACACGGTCAGCAAGATCGCTATCGGCTTGGACGGACTCGAAGGCCTGCTTGATTTGATTGGATTTCACGGTCGCCCTCCTCTAGGATGAACTTGAGTTTCGATCTGCCGCGAGCTAAACGCGTTCGAACGGTCGCGGCTGGTACATGCAACAACTCGGCAATCTCTGAGGTCGAAAAGCCCAGATAGTAATAGAGCACGATGGGGACACGGAATCGCTCCGGAAGTCGCATAACGTCTGACAGGACCGCCTTGGTCTCATCCTGCGCCGCCGAAAGCGAATCGGCCAGGTTCTCAATATCCTCCACACGCCTCCATGGCTTTCGAAAGAGAGATTTGCATTCATTGATCGTGACCCGGATAAGCCATCGACGAAGATGTTCCCAGCTTTCAAATTGCGCATCGTTTTTGAGTAACTTCAGAAAGACGTCTTGAGCGACATCGTCGGCGTCGGCGCGATCACGCAGGTACGTCAACGCGATTCGAAACACGACATCCCTGTGATCTTCAACCGCCTGTCTAAAAGCTTGTTCTTCCATAATCACCTCCCGGTGATGCTGATGTTTCTTGCTGAGGCCCTCACCATAGATACGCTTTGACCGAACGGAATGTTTCAAATTCAAGCAGGAAAAACCTACCAAAATAAACCTGTCCCTTTTTGGCAGGTTTTCTTCAACAAAAAAGACCCGCTTCCCTGTTGGGAAACGGGTCTTTGGAAGGGCGGTTAACGTACTTGGAAGTTACTCCTCGTCGTTGTCCTTGGCCTCTTCGGCGTCGTCGGTGTCCACGAGCTGATTGAGCAGCTCGTCGAGGGAAGCCATGTCCTCGTTGATCGCGCCGTTGGCGGGAGCCTTCTTGTCGTCAATCGGAGCGCCCAGGAGCTCCTCGTCGGCGTCGGCGTGATGCGTCGGAGCGGAGGTACCCAGCAGGATATCGTCCGGACCGTCGGGGCTAAAGACCATCTGCAGCAGCTGCGAGAGGTCTTCCTCGTCGGCAACGTCGTCGTTGTTCTCGAGGATGTAGAGCAGGTCGTGGGCCTCCAGGCCGTCACGGAGCTCCTCGATCGCCTTGGCACCGATGCCATCGATGCGCAGCAGATCCTCCTCGGACTTGCCGACCAGGTCGCCGACCGTCTCGATGCCGACTTCGCTGAACTTGTTGGTCCAGCGCTGCGACACGCCCAGGTCGTCGAACAGGTACAGACGAGCCTTCTCGGCGGAGATGGTGTGGCCGTTGCGGGTGAACGAACCGTCAGCACCGCCGAACTCGTCGTAGCCGGCCCAGTCGAGCTGCTGCGGGAGTTGCTCGTCCAGGTCCTTGAGCTCCACAGGAGCCCATTCGGGCAGCGACTTGGCGTTGGGCGAAGCCGGGCCGTCGATGTCCACGTAGCCGTCAGCCGTGCGATACGTCAGCTTGGCGTTGGCGTACGGCTTGAGGCCGGTACCAGCCGGGATCTTCTTACCGACGATGACGTTGGACTTAAGGTCGAGCAGGTGGTCGACCTTGCCCTCGATGGCAGCCTCGGTAAGGACGCCAGCGGTACGGATGAACGAAGCGCTCGACAGCCAGGAATCGATGTTGGACGCGACCTTGAGCGTACCCAGGATGACGGGCTCGGCCACAGGAGCCTGACCGCCCTGACGGGCAACGCGCTCGACCTCGTCGGCAAACTCGTAGCGGTCGACGTACTGACCAAGCAGGTACTTGGAGTCGCCGGGGTTGGTGATCTGAACGCGACGCAGCATCTGACGTGCGAGCACCTCGATGTGCTTGTCGTTCAGGTCGACGCCCTGGCTGGTGTAGACGTCCTTAACACTCTCGACGAAGGTGTGCATCGTCGACTCGATGTCGGTCAGCTTGCGCAGGTTGCGGAAGTTGACGAAGCCCTTGGTGATCTGGTCGCCGGCGCGAACCTCGCAGCCGTCCTCGATCTCGGGCATAAAGCGCACCGAAGCAGGGACGCGACGCTCGTCGAGGACACGGGTGTGGTCCTCGGAGTCGGTGAGCGTCAGCACGTACTCGGACTTCTCGGGCTTAATCGAGAGGTGGCCGGAGTACGGAGCCAGCTCGGCCTCGCGACCCAGGATCTTCTCGTTGACGTTGCCGACGATATCGAACATACGGCTGACCGTAGGCAGACCCTGCGTAATATCGTCGACGCCAGCGACGCCGCCGGAGTGAATGGTACGCATCGTAAGCTGCGTACCGGGCTCGCCGATGGACTGGGCGGCAATAATGCCGACCGCGGTACCGATGGCGACCGGACGACGGGTGGAAAGATCCCAGCCGTAGCACTTCTGGCACACGCCGTACTTGGAGCGGCAGGTGAGCAGCGCGCGAAGCTTGACCTTCTTAAGGCCAGCATCGACCATCTTCTGGATGTCGGCGACCTTCTCGATGTAGCCGTCCTGCTCAAAGAGCACGGTGCCATCGGGAGCCACGACGTCCTCAATGAAGCAACGGCCGACGAGGTCGGTGTTGAGGTCGGTGGTGCCGGGGATGATGAGGTTGTAGGTGACGCCCTCGTGCGTACCGCAGTCCTCCTCGCGGACGATGACGTCCTGGGCCACGTCGACCAGACGACGGGTCAGGTAACCAGAGTCCGAGGTGTGGGATGCGGTATCGACCAGGCCCTTACGGGCGCCGTAGGTCGAAATGAAGTACTCGAGCGGCAGCAGGCCCTCGCGGAAGTTCGCCTTAATGGGAAGGTCGATCGTCTCGCCGGACATGTCTGCCATCAGGCCACGCATGCCGCCGAGCTGACGCAGCTGGGTCTTAGAACCACGGGCGCCGGAGTCGGCCATCATGTAGAGCGGGTTTTCCTCGTCGAACATATCGAGCATGAGCGCTGCGACCTTGTCGGTACAAGCGGTCCACTCGTTAACGACTTCGATGTGGCGCTCCGTCTCGTTGATGAAGCCCTCCTCGAAGTACTCGTTGATCTGGTCGACGTTGGCCTGGGCGCGGTCGAGCAGCTCCTGCTTCTCGGCAGGGATGAGAGCGTCCCACACCGAGATGGTAAGGCCGGCGCGGGTAGCGTAATGGAAGCCGGAGTACTTGATGGCGTCGAGGATCGGGCCGACCTTGGCCTCGGGGTAACGATCGCAGCAGTCCGCAACCAGCTTGGCCACGTCGCCCTTGACCATCTTGTAGTTCATGAACTCATAGTCTTCGGGCAGGCACTGGCGGTTGAAGATGATGCGGCCGATAGAGGTCTCGAAGCGCGCGGTCTTGTTGCCGGTGACGTCATAGTCGACAAACTCGTTCTTGCCGTTCTTAACGCGGAAGATACGGGTGCCATCCTCGTTGATGACGTTGGCGTTCTCGGCGGACACGCGGACCTGAATCTTGGCCTGCATGTCGACCTCGGAGCGGCAGTCATAGGCGTGCAGCGCGTCATCGAAGCTCGAGAACACGTGGTTCTCGCCCGGCAGACCGTCGCGGACCTGGGTCAGATAGTACACACCGATGATCATGTCCTGCGAGGGAATGTTGACCGGCTTGCCGGATGCCGGCGAGCGCAGGTTGTTCGCAGAGAGCATGAGCACGCGGGCCTCGGCCTGAGCCTGGCTGGACAGCGGCACGTGGACAGACATCTGGTCGCCGTCGAAGTCGGCGTTGAAGGGCGAGCAGACCAGCGGGTGCAGGTGGATAGCCTTGCCCTCGACCAGCACCGGCTCAAAGGCCTGGATGGACAGACGGTGCAGGGTCGGTGCACGGTTGAGCAGCACGACGCGGCCGTCGATGACCTCTTCGAGGATATCCCACACAAAGGTGGCACCACGGTCGATAGCGCGCTTGGCGCCCTTGATGTTCTCGACCTTGCCAAGCTCGACCAGGCGCTTCATGACGAAGGGCTTGAAGAGCTCCAGCGCCATGGTCTTGGGCAGACCGCACTGGTGCAGCAGCAGCTTGGGGTCGGTAACGATTACCGAACGGCCGGAGTAGTCGACACGCTTACCCAGCAGGTTCTGACGGAAGCGACCCTGCTTGCCCTTGAGGGCCTCGGCGAGCGACTTGAGCGGGCGACCGCCACGGCCAGAGACCGGGCGACCACGACGGCCGTTGTCGAACAGGGCGTCCACGGACTCCTGGAGCATGCGCTTCTCGTTGTTCACGATGATCGCAGGGGCGTCCAGATCGAGCAGGCGCTTGAGTCGGTTGTTACGGTTGATCACGCGACGGTACAGGTCGTTGAGGTCGGACGCGGCGAAGCGGCCGCCGTCGAGCTGGACCATCGGGCGCAGATCGGGCGGAATGACCGGGATGACGTCCAGGATCATGTTCGCGGGGCTGTTGCCGCCCTTCAGGAAGGCGTCAACGACCTCGAGGCGCTTGACGGCCTTCTCGCGCTTCTGCTTCTGGGAGTCCTCGTCGGCGATGATGGCCTTGAGCTTCTCGGCCTCGGAAGGAAGGTCGATGGCAGCGAGCAGGTCGCGGACGGCCTCGGCACCCATGCCACCCTTGAAGTACATGGAGTAGTAGCGGGTCATCTCGCGGAACAGCGGCTCATCGGAAATGAGGTCGCGCTCGGTGAGTTTCATGAAGGCGTTGAAGGCGTCCGTACGGAGCTGCTTCTCGTCCTTGCACTCTTCCTCGATGTCGACGATGCCGGAGGCGATCTCCTCGGGGGTCAGCGGCTCCTCGTCAGAGAACTCGTCAAAGTTCTCGGGGTCGCCCTGCTCCTTGAGGGACTCGATCTGGCGGGCGCACTCGGCATCGATCTCTTCCAGATCGGCGGCGAGCTCCTCGCGCAGGTCGTCGGCGTCGGCCTCGCGGGCCTCGTAGTCAACCTCGGTGATGATGTAGCTGGCAAAGTACAGAACCTTCTCGAGGTCCTTGGACTTGATGTCGAGCATACGGCTCATCGGGAAGCTCGTGGGGCTCTTGAAGTACCAGATGTGGGACACGGGAGCGGCGAGCTCGATGTGGCCCATGCGGTCGCGACGCACCTTGGCCGAGGTGACCTCGACGCCGCAGCGCTCGCAGACGATGCCCTTAAAGCGGATGCCCTTGTACTTGCCGCAGGAGCACTCCCAGTCCTTGGCGGGACCGAAGATCTTCTCGCAGAACAGGCCGTCCTTCTCGGGCTTGAGGGTACGGTAATTGATGGTCTCCGGTTTCTTGACCTCACCGTGCGACCAGGAACGGATCTGGTCGGCGGAGGCAAGGGAGATCTTTACCGAGTCAAAATCAGTAGCTTCGAAATCTGCCACAGTCAACTACTCCTTATCAGTGGTCGTGGCGGCGACAGCCTCGGGTGCCTCGGCGGTCTCGGCATCCTCGGCCTCGACGTCGGCGTCAACGCCGGCGAGAGCAGCCAGGTCGTCGAGAGCGGAGGTCTCCTCGGCGGTCACAGGGGCGGAGGCGTCCTCGTCGGCATCGTGCATGGGCTCGATGTCCAGCGCGAGGGAGCGAATCTCCTTGACGAGAACCTTGAAGGACTCGGGGATACCCGGGACAGGAACGTTCTCGCCCTTGACGATGGACTCGTAGGTCTTGACGCGGCCCACGGTATCGTCGGACTTGACGGTCAGGATCTCCTGCAGGACGTTGGAAGCACCGTAAGCGTACAGTGCCCAAACTTCCATCTCGCCGAAGCGCTGGCCGCCGAACTGAGCCTTGCCGCCCAGAGGCTGCTGGGTAACCAGGCTGTAAGGGCCGGTCGAACGGGCATGGATCTTGTCGTCGACCATGTGGCCGAGCTTGAGGATGTAGGACGTACCCACGGTAATGGGCTCGCGGAACTCCTCGCCGGTGCGGCCGTCGAACAGACGGGTCTTGCCGCGCTCGTCAAGCTGGGTGACGAACTCGGGGCGCATGTGATCGCCAAAGGCAGCGGTGGCCTTGTTGAGCATGTTCTTGTTGGCACGACGGATGACCTCGGCGATCTCGTCCTCCTTGGCGCCGTCGAAGACGGGCGTGGCGGTGAAGAACGGGCCGGGGACGTACTTGTCGGAGTCGGCCTGCTCGGTATCCCAACCGCAGGCAGCAGCCCAGCCAAGGTGGCACTCGAGCAGCTGGCCGACGTTCATACGCGAAGGAACGCCCAGCGGGTTGAGGATAACGTCGATCGGGGTACCGTCAGCCATGTAGGGCATGTCCTCGACCGGCAGAACGTTACAAATAACACCCTTGTTGCCGTGGCGGCCGGCGATCTTATCGCCCTGCTGGATCTTACGACGCTGGGCGACGTAGACGCGCACCTGCTCGTTGACGCCGGGGGCCAGGTCGTCGCCGTTCTCGCGGCTAAAGCGGACGACGTCGATAACGCGGCCGTAAGCGCCGTGAGGCATCTTAAGGGAGGTGTCGCGGACGTCGTGGGCCTTGGCACCGAAGATGGCGCGCAGCAGGCGCTCCTCGGCGGTCAGAGCGCTCTCGCCCTTAGGCGTGACCTTGCCGACCAGGATGTCGCCAGGGCCGACCTCGGCGCCGATGCGGATGATGCCGTCCTCGTCGAGGTTGGCAAGCATGTCCTCGGAGAGGTTCGGGATCTCGCGGGTGATCTCCTCGGGGCCGAGCTTGGTGTCGCGGGCGTCGATCTCGTGGCGGGTGATGTTGATGGTCGTCAGCAGGTCCTCGGCCACCAGGCGCTCGGACACGACGATACCGTCCTCGTAGTTGAAGCCTTCCCACGGCATGTAGGCCACGGTGAGGTTCTGGCCCAGTGCGAGCTCGCCGTGATCGGTCGAAGGACCGTCGGCCAGGGGCTCGCCCTGCTCAACGGTGTCACCGACGCGCACGAGCGGACGGTGGTTGATGCAGGTGGACTGGTTGGAGCGCTGGTACTTGGCCAGGTGATACTCGTCCATGCCGCCGGCATGCTTGACGATGATCTTGGCGGCGTCGGCAAAGATGACCTCGCCGGCGTTCTTGGCCAAGGTGACCTCGCCGGAGTCCAGAGCGGCGCGACGCTCCATGCCGGTACCGACATAGGGAGCGGCGGGGTGAACCAGCGGCACGGCCTGACGCTGCATGTTAGCGCCCATCAGCGTACGCTTGGCGTCGTCGTGCTCAAGGAACGGGATCAGCGTGGCTGCGACGGAGAGCATCTGACGCGGCGAGACGTCCATGTAGTCGACATCCTCGACGGGCACGTCGGCGGGAGCGCCGAAGGAGCCGTCGAAGTCGCGGGTACGGGCGATCACGGTATGCGGACGGACGATCTTGCCCTCGGCATCGGTCGTGATGAACTCGTTGGTCTTGGGATCGAGCGGCGTGTTGGCCGGCGCGATGACGTGCTTCTCTTCCTCGTCAGCGGTCATCCAGTCGATCTGGTCGGTGGCAACGCCGTTCTCGACGCGACGGAACGGGGCCTCGATGAAGCCATACTCGTTGACGCGGGCGTAGAGGGCGAGCGAGCCGATCAGGCCGATGTTGGGGCCTTCGGGGGTCTCGATCGGGCACATGCGGCTGTAGTGCGAATTGTGAACGTCGCGGACGGCCGTCGGCACGTTGGTGCGGCGGCTGGAGCCGGACTTGTGGCCGGCAAGACCACCAGGGCCGAGTGCGGACAGACGGCGCTTGTGGGTCAGACCGGTCAGGGGGTTCGCCTGGTCCATGAACTGCGAGAGCTGCGAGGAACCGAAGAACTCCTTGATGGAGGCCACGATCGGGCGGATGTTGATGAGCGACTGCGGGGTGATCTCGTCGATGTCCTGAGAGCTCATGCGCTCACGGACGACGCGCTCCATACGGCTCATGCCGATACGGAACTGGTTGGCGACGAGCTCGCCGACGGTACGGATGCGGCGGTTGCCGAAGTGGTCGATGTCGTCGACCTTGAAGCCCTGCTCGCCGGCAGCGAGGGACAGCAGGTAGCGCAGCGTAGCGACGATATCCTCGTCGGTGAGCACCGTGACCTCTTCCTCGGTGGTGAGGTTGAGCTTCTTGTTGACCTTGTAACGACCGACGCGAGCCAGGTCGTAGCGCTGCGGGTTAAAGAGCAGACCCTCGAGCAAGCTGCGGGAAGCGTCCACGGTGGGAGGCTCGCCCGGGCGCAGGCGACGGTAGATCTCGATGAGGGCGTCCTCGCGAGTGAGAGCGGTGTCGCGCTCCAGGGTGCGCTTGATCACATCGGAGTTGCCGAGCAGCTCGATGATGTCGTCGTTGGTGACGGCGATGCCAAGGGCGCGCAGGAACATCGTGGCGCTCTGCTTGCGCTTACGGTCGATGGAGACCATGAGCTGGTCGCGCTTGTCGACCTCAAACTCAAGCCAGGCACCGCGGGACGGGATGATCTGGGCCTTGTAGATCTGCTTGCCCGAATCCATCTCGGAGCTGTAGTACACGCCCGGGGAGCGGACGAGCTGCGAGACGACGATACGCTCGGTACCGTTGATGATGAAGGTGCCCTGATCGGTCATCATGGGGAAGTCGCCCATGAAGACGAGCTGCTCCTTGATCTCGCCGGTCTCCTTGTTGGTGAGACGGACGTCGGTCAGAAGCGGAGCCTGATAGGTCATATCCTTCTCGCGGCACTCCTCGACGGTGTGCGCGGGGTCGCCGAACTGATGCTCGCCGAAGGTAACCTCGAGAACATGGTTCTGGCTCTGGATGGGGCTGGATTCCTTGAACGCCTCACGAAGGCCCTCGTCCTTAAAACGCTCAAAGGATTCCCTTTGAACAGAGATAAGGTTGGGGAGCTCCATGGCCTCCGGGATTTTCCCGAAGCTGACGCGCTTGCGCTCAGTGGCAGTGTATGCGTAGGTCACCAGGTTTTTCCTCCTTCACGGAAATGCTCGGTGGGTTGGCGAGGCATAGCTTCGCCAGTTATCGCAACCTAATAGTTTATCAGGTACCGACCGTTGGGCAAGAAAAGCCTTGACGCGATTGAGTTTTTGGAGTAGCAAAGTTTTTCGACAGAAAACACGCAGGTAGATGTATGTATATCGAACATCTGTTCATATATTTTCTGTGAACAGAGAGCCAGCAATCGCAGCTCTTATAAAAAACGGGCGCGAACCGAGGTCCACGCCCGTAAATGTCGGTGCCCGAAGGCTTACTTGCGCATCAATCCGCCGCGCTCGTCGATGGCGTCCCAGAAGGCATCGGCAAAGCGGGGGTCGCTTGCAGCCATGAGGGCGTTAGTGGCCATCCAACCAGAGGGAGTGCCAGTGTCGTAGCCCGACAGCGGGTCGATGACGACGGCGTACATGGCCTCGCGGTCGAGCGAACGGGCCATGGCGTCGGTGAGCTGGATCTCGCCGCCCTTGCCGGCCTGCTGATCTGCCAGCAAGTCCATGACCAGCGGGCTCAGCAGGTAGCGACCGACGATGTACAGGTTGGACGGAGCCGCCTCGGGAGCGGGCTTCTCGACCAGACCGCCGATGCGCCAGACAGCGCCCGGCTCGGCATCGGCAACGCCCTCGGCGCCCTCGAGCGAACCGACGCGCTCGCCGGCGATAACGCCGTAGCGGCTGACTTCCTCGGGCGAGCAAGCAGCGACGGCGATAACCGAAGCGCCACCGTGCTCCTTGGAAACGGCGAGCATCTTGTCGCAGATATCGCGGTTAGGCACAACGTAGTCGCCCAGAAGAACCAGGAAGTTCTCCCCTGCCACGGCGTCGGCAGCAGAGCGAATAGCATGGCCGAGGCCCTTGGGCTCGTACTGATAACGGAAGTCGACCGGCATACCGCCAGCGTGGGCGACGGCATCGGCATAGGCGTTCTTGCCGCGCTCGCGCAGCAGGTTCTCGAGCGAGCGATCAGGCTGGAAGTAGTTCAGTAGCTCGGGCTTACCGGGAGAAGTAACGATGATGGCATCGTCGACCTCCTCGGGCTCGAGCGCTTCCTCGACGACGTACTGAATGACGGGCTTGTCGAGCACCGGCAGCATCTCTTTGGGCGTGCACTTGGTGCCAGGCAGAAAACGCGTGCCAAGACCGGCGGCGGGGATGATTGCCTTCATGTTATTCAAAGATCCTTTCGCAGGCGCAAAAGCGCCCCATGCGTGCGGCACACAGCCGCAGACCAAATTGCGATACTCAAGCATCTTACCGCTGGAACTATATGTCGCTACAAGGCAGAGACAATTCTTCAGCAGGTCAACGCAAATTATTGCTCGAATGGTGCAATTTTATTGCCCAACGGCAGGGCACCCGATACGACCCAAATCACAGAACATGGCAGTTTGAGCAACCGATGCCGAGGGACCGATAAACAAAAAAGACGGGGCTCGCAATGCGAACCCCGTCTGCAAAGGAATCTGGCGAGAAAGCCTGATTACTTGAGGGTGACAGCAGCGCCAGCAGCCTCGAGCTTCTCCTTGGCAGCCTCGGCGTCCTCCTTCTTGGCACCCTCGAGAACAGCCTTGGGAGCGCCCTCGACGACCTCCTTGGCCTCCTTCAGGCCAAGGTTGGTGAGCTCACGGACGGCCTTGATGACCTGGATCTTGTTGTCGCCGAAGCCCTCGAGCACGACGTCAAACTCGGTCTTCTCCTCGGCCTCAGCAGCGCCAGCAGCGGGAGCGGCGACAACAGCAGCAGGAGCAGCGGCGGAAACGCCGAAGGTGTCCTCGATAGCCTTGACGAGCTCGGAAGCCTCGAGAAGGGTCATTTCCTTAAGAGCATCGATGATCTCATCGGTGGTAAGCTTAGCCATTTCTAAGTCCTTTCGGTTTCCGTGCGGATGCACGGAGATCAGTTAAAACACGGCGCGAATGCGCCAGGGGTGCGGCGTTGCCGCCGCGGGTGAAAACAGCAACTAGGCTGCCTTCTGCTCGGAGACCTGCTGGATCGAACGAGCGAGACCAGAGGAAACGCCGTTGACGCAGACAGCGATGTCGCGAGCGAAACCGGAGATGAGACCGGCGATCTGGCCGAGAAGCTGATCCTTGGTGGGCAGCTCGGCGATAGCCTTAACATCATCAGCGGAAACGGCCTTGCCGTCGGAGATACCGCCCTTGATCTCAAGGACGCCCTTGGACTTAGCAGAGAAGTCCTTAAGGGCCTTAGCGGCCTCGACCGGCTCGGTCTCGTAGAACACATAAGCGACGGGGCCGGCGAGGATCTCGTCGATCTCGGGCTGCTCCTGGTTCTTGAGAGCGATCTTGACCAGGTTGTTCTTGTAGACCTTCATCTCGGCGCCGCACTCGCGAAGCTGATGACGCAGCTCCTGAGCCTGCTTAACCGTCAGACCGTTGTAGTTGACGACGAACAGACCGGCGTTCTCGGCGATACGGGACTCGATCTCTGCAACCTTGTCGATTTTGTACTGCTGGGGCATGAATTACACCTCCTCGAATTCTTTCCGGGCACGGTCCGCCACAAGGACGTGACGGGGGCATGTCCAAAAAGAAAGCCCCCGCGCTGCATGAGCGACGGGGGCGAGAAGACATATCTACTCGACCACCTCGGCTGGCGGGATATCCCATTAAGCTCGCGGGCGATGCCCGTTTGCACCGGCTGTCTCTGGCAGCGGATTCGTGCGTGAACCGAAAGTATTATGGCGGGGACCCCGGCGTCGGTCAACGGGAAACCGGGCTGCACACAATTCCACCATCCGGCCGCGCCGCCGAAGGCCAGGCGCAAGGTTTTCGCTCGGTCAGGTCCTGGGCTCGCACGAAGAGCACATTA
>UREE01000062.1 GCA_900546825.1 uncultured Collinsella sp.
GGCATCGACCTGCGCCGATGCCCCCAACGTGGACACACTTTTTGTCCTATAAGCCGAATCCCATGCACTTGGCCCAAAAAAGAAAGGCCTCCATCGCTGGAGGCCTAACAAATCAATGGTGGGCGATGAGGGATGTCGCGTGCGGCTTCGCCGCCCGCTTCCGCTTCGGGCCTGCGGCCCTCGCGTGCTGCGCTGGAAAACGCTTCGCGTTTCCTCAGCTCCGCACCCTTGCGGGTTCGAATCCCTCTGCGATGGGCCCATACAAAAACGGTCCCCTTTCGAGGACCGTTTCCAATTCGGTGGTGGGCGATGAGGGATTCGAACCCCCAGCCTTGTGCGTGTAAAGCACCTGCGCTAACCGTTGCGCCAATCGCCCGTGCGGAGAGAGTATAGCAAAACAATCGCCCCATTCACCTCATATCCATTAAAGGTAACCGGTGCGTGTCGGCGCGGAGCTGATTCAGTTGAGATTGCCTGAACATTCCGTCCCTCTTTACACCCTCGGGTATACTCAAAAGCTACTAATTCGATTTGATGCCCAGCAACAGCAGAGGGGATAGTATATGTGCGGTTTTGTCGGTTTTGTCGGTGGGACGGATAACCAATCCGAGGTGCTCACCAAGATGATGGACCGCATCGTCCATCGCGGTCCCGACATGGGCGGTCAGTTTATCGACGGCCGCGTTGCCCTGGGCTTCCGCCGCCTGTCGATCCTCGACCTGACCGAGGCTGGCGCTCAGCCCATGGCCAACGAGGACGGTAGCGTCGTCATTGTCTTCAACGGCGAGATCTACAACTTCCAAGAACTCCGTTCCGAGCTCGAGGCCAAGGGCTACAAGTTCCACTGCGGCGCCGACACCGAGAGCCTCCTGCACGGCTACGAGGAGTGGGGCGAGGCCGTACTCGATCGTTTGCGCGGTATGTACGCCTTCGTCATCTGGGACAAAAAGAAGAATAAGCTTTTTGGCGCCCGCGACATCTTTGGCATCAAGCCGCTTTACTACTATCCCATGGCCGATGCGGGTGACGGCGCTCCGGGCGTGCTCTTTGGTTCCGAGATCAAGAGTTTCCTGGACTACCCGCACTTCCACAAGGCGGTCAACAAAAAGGCCCTGCGTCCGTACATGACGCTGCAGTATTCGGCAACCGAGGAGACCTTCTTCGAGGGTGTCTACAAGCTGCCGCCGGCGCACTACTTTACCGTCGATATCCCGACCGGCAAGATGAACATCGAGCGCTACTGGGATTGCGATTACTCTGCCGTCGAGAAGCCGTTCGAAGAGTATGTCGACGAGCTGGACGAGGTCGTGCACGAGAGCGTCGAGGCCCATCGCATCGCCGACGTCAAGGTCGCGTCGTTCCTCTCCGGTGGCGTCGACTCCAGCTACATCGCCGCTTGCCTCATGCCCGACAAGACCTTCTCGGTGGGCTTTGACTACAAGAACTTCAACGAGACCAACTACGCCAAGGAGCTTTCCGATAAGCTCGGCGTCGAGAACGTTCGCAAAATGATTACCGCCGACGAGTTCTTCGGTGCGCTCGAGGACATCCAGTATCACATGGACGAGCCGCAGTCCAACCTGTCTTCCGTGCCGCTGTGGTTCTTGGCCGAGATGGCCCGCAAGGACGTCACCGTCGTGCTTTCGGGCGAAGGCGCCGACGAGCTCTTTGGCGGCTACGCCTACTACGAGGATACGGTCCCGGTGCGCAAGTACAAAAAGATGGTGCCGCTGCCCATCCGCCGCGCGCTCGGTAACCTGGCGCTGCATATGCCGTACTTCAAGGGACATAACTTCCTGGTCAAGGGTGCCGAGATCCCCGAGAAGTCGTTCCTGGGACAGGCTCTGGTATGGCCGGAGCGCGAGGTCGACGGCGTGCTCAAGCCCGAGTACAACACCGGCGACGGCGCCTTTGAGCTCGCTGCACCCATCTACGCACGCGTGAAGGGTCAGCCCGAGCTGGTTAAGAAGCAGTATCTGGATATGAACATGTGGCTCCCGGGCGACATTCTGCTCAAGGCCGACAAGATGTGCATGGCGCACTCGCTGGAGCTGCGCGTGCCCTTCCTGGACCGCAAAGTCATGGAGTTCGCCGAGCACATTCCCGACCGCTACCGCATCAACGAGAACGGCAACAAACAGGTACTCCGCCACGCTGCCAACAAGTCGCTGCCCGATGAGTGGGCCACCCGTCCCAAGGTGGGCTTCCCGGTGCCGATTGTCTACTGGCTGCGCGAGCAAAAGTGGTACGACTATGTCAAGGAGTACTTCACCGCGCCGTGGGCAAGCGAGTTCTTCGATACCGACGAGCTCATGCACCTGCTCGATCTGCACTTTGCGGGCAAGGGCGATTTCCAGCGCAAGATCTATACGCCGCTCGTGTTCCTGGTGTGGTACAAGCGCTTCTTTATCGACGAGGACCAGCCCGCTGTTCAGGCTGCCTAGCCTCGGCTTACGAACGCCTGCGCGTAACGGCTCCTCCGGGAGCCGTTTTTGCGTGGGTGCGTTTCAGTTACTATAAAAACCGTCCCTGCCAAATGGCTGAGAAAGGTGAAAGATGCACCATTCGGATTCCGCGACCGTAACCACGGTTGATACGCTTGCCAAGCTGCTCGATGTGTGCGGCGAGCTGCGCGCATCAGAGCAGGTTGACGAGCGTGCCGTGATCGGCTGCTCGTTTGATTCGCGCGCGGTCTCGGCAGGTGACGTGTTCTTTTGCAAAGGCGCTGCCTTTAAGCCCGCGTTTTTGAGCATGGCGCTCGATGCGGGCGCCGTCGCATTTGTGTGCGAGGAGTCGCTGGTCGAGTCTCTGGAGCCGCTGGCGCAGGAGAGCGGTGCTGCAATGCTGGTTGTTGATAGCGTTCGCACGGCCATGGCCCTGTTGCCGCCGGAGGTCTACGACCGTCCCGACCACGACGTCAAGATCGTGGGCATCACCGGCACCAAGGGTAAGACCACGACCGCTTTTATGCTCCAGTCCATCATCAAGGCGGCGGGCGAGTCCTGCGGCATGATCGGCTCGGTGAGTACCGACGATGGTATCGAGTGCTACGAGAGCACCAACACCACGCCCGAGGCCCCCGAGGTCTGGCGCCATATCGCCAACTGCCGCACGTCCGGTCGCCAGTCCATGGTCATGGAAGTCTCGAGCCAGGCGCTCAAGTACCAACGCGTCGAGAATCTGCCGTTTGACGTGGCGTGCTTCCTCAACATCGGCCGCGACCATATCTCGCCGATCGAACACCCCACGTTTGAGGATTATTTTGAGAGCAAACTCAGGATCTTTGACCAGGCAAAGACCGCCGTGGTGAATCTGGGCACCGAAGAGGTCGACCGTGTGCTGGAGGCAGCGTCGACGGCCGAGCGCTTGGTGACCGTTGGCGTCGAGCATCCCGAGGCAAGCCTGTGGGCGAGCGACGTACGCATGGTCGGCTTTAGCATCGAGTTCAACTTGCATGGCCTGTGTGCCGACGAGTCCGAGGCGGGGGAGAAGGTCCTGCTGGGCATCGCGGGCGACTTTAACGTGGAGAACGCGCTGGTCGCTATCGCCGCCGCGCGCGAGATCGGCATCGGTATCGAGGCTATCAAGAAGGGCCTCTCCAAACTGCGTGTGCCGGGCCGTATGGAGGTCGTGGAGTCGA
Organism: uncultured Collinsella sp.; assembly: GCA_900546825.1. GTDB lineage: Bacteria > Actinomycetota > Coriobacteriia > Coriobacteriales > Coriobacteriaceae > Collinsella. The sequence continues at coordinate 3,641 of UREE01000062.1, forward strand.
AGGACGGCCGCGTGATTTGCGTCGTCGACTACGCGCACAACCAGCTTTCGTTCCGCTCGCTTTTCTCGTCGGTGAAGCGCGCGTTTCCCGCCAGCCCGGTCATCGCGGTGTTTGGCGCTGCCGGCGGCAAGGCGCAGGAGCGCCGCGAGCAGCTTCCGCGCGAGGCCGCACCGTATTCCGACCTGATGATCTTTGCCAACGAGGATCCAGCTCACGAGGACCCGATGAAGGTCTGTCGCGAGCTTGCCGAGCATGTTCCCGACGATACGCCGAACAAGATCATCCTCGATCGCGAAGCCGCTGTGCATGCGGCGTTCAAGGCGGCGCGCGAGGAGTACGTCAACCCCGATGCTCCCACCATTGTCTTGCTGCTGGCAAAGGGTGACGAGGAACTCATGCACGTGGGCGACGAGTTCGTGCCCATCGAGAGCGACCTTTCGCTGGCCAATCGCCTAATCGATGTTACCCAGTTTGACTAATGAACCATGATGGCGGCGGCGCCCTGAGTGCGCTGTCGCCATAAGCGTGTTCCCTCAATCAAAACATGCCGTCCAAGTCCAAACCCTTCTACGTAAACGGAGTAACCATGTCCCATAACACCCTGCCGACCGTTGCCAAGCTTTCGGGCGAGATGCGCGAGCGCTTGGCCAAGGTCAAGTACGTCTTTACCGACCTGGATGCCACGATGCTCGCACCCGGCTCGTGCGTGCTGCGCGACAACGACGGCAACCCTTCGACCAAACTCGTCGAGGCCGTCGTGGCGCTCGCTCGCGCTGGTATTCAGGTGGTTCCCACCTCGGGCCGCAACCGCACCATGATCCACGAGGACGCGCGCGTGCTCGGCCTCAACTCCTACATTGGTGAGATGGGCGGCCTGGTTATGTACGACCTCAAGGCCAACGATTGGGAGTATCTGACCGGCGACATGCCTTACGACCCCGCCTGCGGCCTTACTCCGCACCAGGTGATCGAGCAGACCGGCGTGTGCGAGAAGATCCTCGCCCGCTGGCCGCACAGGATCGAGTATCACAACGACATGTCGACCGGCTACAAGTACCGCGAGGTCACCGTCGGCATGCGCGGCGATGTGCCCGACGATGAGGTCCAGGCCATCCTGGACGAGGCCGGCTGCGGTCTGATCTGGGCTTGCAACGGCCATCTGACTCACCTGTCCAAGCCGACGACGCTCGAGCTCGATCGCGTCGAGGACGGTCGCGCATTCAACATCAACCCTGCGGGCCTCAACAAAGGCGTCGCCATTGCGCGCTTCTGCGAACACCTGGGGATCGAGCGCGAGGAGACGCTCGCGCTCGGCGATTCCGAGTCCGACTTCTACATGGCCGATCACGTGGGCACGTTCTGCCTGGTCGAGAATGGCCTGACGAGCGCCGGCGCGCCCGAGTTCCTGGCTGCTTGCGAGAACGCTTTCGTTACGCGTGGCAAAATTGTCGACGGTTGGGCGGCGACGGCAGAGCTGCTGGTCGCGGCGCGTTCGTAGCGCGGCGTCGCTGCACTTGGACATGTCTTTTCGAGAGAGACTGGTGAGGTAATGTCCGATATCGAGAATCCGGCAGGCGACACGCGTCCGATTGGCGTGTTCGATTCTGGTTTGGGCGGTCTGACGGTTGCGCGCGCGATTGCGACGGCGCTGCCGCACGAGTCCGTCTACTACTTTGGCGACACCAAGCGCTGCCCCTACGGCACCCGCACCGAGGATGAAGTGCGCTCGTTTGCGTTGCAGGCGGGTCGTTGGCTTTCGAAGCACGACGTCAAGATTATGGTCATCGCCTGCAACACGGCGACCGCTGCGGCCTTGCGTCTGGCCCAGCAGGTGCTCGACGTTCCCGTGATCGGTGTGATCGCGCCGGGTGCCCGTGCGGCAATCAACAGCACGCGTACGCGTCGCGTGGGCGTGCTCGCCACCAACCTCACCATTCGCTCGGGCGCCTACACGCGCGCCATTCAGGATCTAGATGCCGGCGTCGATGTATACGGCTGTCCTGCCTCGAGCTTTGTCGAGGTTGTCGAACACGAGCTCGCCTCGGGTGCACATCTGCAGGAACAGTGGCTTGAGAACGAGGACATCTTCGATACGCCTGCCGTGCGTGCGCTGGTGGGTGCCACGGTTGAGCCGCTGCGCGACCACGGTATCGATACCGTGGTGCTCGGCTGTACGCATTTTCCGCTGTTGGTGGGACCTATCCGGCATGCGCTGGGGCCTGGGGTGCGCGTCGTGAGTTCCGCCGAGGAGACCACGCGCGAGCTGACCGATATCCTCACGCGCCGCGAGCAGCTGGCGGGCGACGCCGCCGAGCCGCAGCATCGTTTTGCCACGACGGCCGATAACATTGCCGAGTTTGCGGTGGCGGGCAGCTTTATCTTTGGCCAGCCGCTCAAGAGCATTGAGCATATCGATATCGACGAACTGAAATAGATGTAAGGCAGCCGCCAAAGCCTTCGCCACATCTTTTGCCGAAAGGATATTTCTATGGAGTACATGCAGGTCAACCGCGCCAACGGTCGCGCCGCAAACGAGTTGCGCCCCGTTAAGCTCACCCGTGGCGTCATGAAGCACGCCCACGGCTCGTGTTTGGCCGAGTTCGGTGACACGCGCGTGCTGTGCGCCGCCACTATCGAGGAGGGCGTACCGGGCTGGCGAAAGGGAGCTAAGGCCGGTTGGGTGACCGCGGAATACGCCATGCTGCCGGCGTCGACCGGCAAGCGCTGCAAGCGCGAGCACGCCAACCGCAAGGGTCGCTCCATGGAGATCGAGCGCCTCATTGGCCGCAGCCTGCGTACCGTCGTCAACATGAAGGCGCTCGGCGAGTACACCGTCACCGTTGACTGCGATGTGATTCAGGCCGATGGCGGCACGCGTACAGCGAGCATCACCGGCGCCTGGGTGGCGCTGCACGACGCCCTCGCCATGTGGGTCGAGGCGGGCAAGATCGAGCGTATCCCGCTTATCGGCCAGGTGGCTGCCATCTCCATGGGCGTTGTCGACGGCAATACGCTGCTTGACCTCGATTATTCCGAGGACAGCCATGCCGAGGTCGACATGAACCTTGTCGCCACCGATACCGGTGAGATGATCGAGCTTCAGGGTACCGGCGAGCAGGCGCCCTTCGACCGAAAACGCCTCAACGCCCTGCTCGACCTGGGCGACAAAGGCATCGCCGAGCTCATCGAGCTCCAGCGCCAAGCCCTCGCCTAACCTGCCAAATAGGGACAGGTTTATTTTGGTAGGTTTTATCTGGGAAAACGTCGAAGTATAAGACTGCCGTTGATTGAGAGGGGAGAGAGGCCGAGGTCCTCGTCGTCCTCAACACGGCATTGCTATAGAGACAAGGAGGCCAGCTATGGCACTTGAGAAGATCGACATCGACACCCTCGACCCCGCGGCGACCATCGTCGTGGCAACCGGAAACGCTCATAAGCTCACCGAGATCGAGGCCATTTTGGGCAAGGTTATGCCCGAGGTTCGCTTTGTGGCGCTCGGCCAGCTGGGCGATTTTGAGGACCCCGAGGAAAACGGCACGACGTTTTTGGAGAACGCCATCATCAAGGCGCAGGCTGCGGTTGAGGAGACGGGCCTTATGGCCATTGCCGACGATTCGGGCTTGGTCGTTGATGCCCTGGACGGCGAGCCTGGCGTGTATAGCGCGCGCTATGCGGGCGTGCACGGAGACGATGCCGCCAACAACGCCAAGCTTCTCGTGAATCTGGAGGGCGTGGCAGACGAGGATCGCACCGCGCGCTTTATGAGCGTCGTCGTGCTCATCGATACGGACGGCCTGGTCACCTATGGCGAGGGCGCCTGCGAGGGCGTTATCGCGCACGAGGGTCGCGGCGATCACGGCTTTGGCTACGACCCGCTGTTCCTGCCGGTCGACACGCCGGGCAAGACCATGGCCGAGCTGACGGCGGACGAGAAGAACGCCATCAGCCATCGATTCCACGCGCTCGAGCATCTGTCCGCCAAGTTAACGGGCGAGGAGTAGGCCGTGCGCGCGGTGGTGCAGCGCGTACTCAACGCCGGCGTGACGGTCGACGGCGAGTGCGTGGGCAAAATTGGGCGCGGCTATCTGGTGCTGCTGGGTGTGGGCCATGGCGATACGCGTGCCGAGGCCGATAAGCTGTGGGGCAAGCTCCGCGGGCTGCGCATTAACGAGGACGAGAACGGCAAGACTAACCTGGCACTTGCCGATGTCGACGGCGAGGTACTCGTGGTGTCGCAGTTCACGCTGTTTGCCGACTGCCGCCACGGCCGTCGTCCGTCGTTTACGGATGCCGGCGCCCCCGATGTCGCCAACGAGCTCTACGAGTACTTCCTGACGCTTGTGCGCGAGGACGTCGAGCACGTAGCGCACGGCATCTTCGGCGCCGACATGAAGGTCGACCTCGTCAACGACGGTCCATTCACCATAGTCCTCGATACCGACAATCTGTAAGTAGCCAAATTAGCTACTTGCGCGTGGTCGCAACAGGGTGCTATAGTATTAGAGTTTTGTCTATCTTAGGGGTATTATCCCCTTTTTGAATTGCACCTTCTGGAGGCCCTGTTCATGGAAGAGATGGAAGTCAATCACGTCGACGACATCCACGAGAAGCTGACCGATATGGTGGGCGATCGCGTTAAGGTGAAGGCCAACATGGGCCGCACCCGCGTCGTCGAGCGCATGGGCACCATCAAGAGCGTCCATCCGGCAGTCTTTATCGTCGAGGTCGACGAGCGTCGTGGCCGCAAGTCGCGTCAGTCCTACCAGTATATTGATGTTCTCACCGGCCAGGTCGAGCTGTTCGACCCCGAGAGCGGCGAGCACATCTTTACCCCGCTCGGCAATCAGCTCGAGGAGCACTAGCGGTGACCGATTGGTCCCTGACCCTTTCCGCGCCGGCAAAGATCAACCTCTATCTGGGGGTTCATACCGAGCGTGACGACCGCGGCTACCATAAGGTCGATTCCCTGATGGCAGCCGTCGGTCTTGTCGATACCGTGACGGTTACGCCGGCACAGGCGCTGACCGTCCAGACGATTCCGACATCCGACTTTCCCATGCAAAAGAATACGGCGTATCGTGCGGCCGCTGCTATGGCCAAGCATTATGGTCGCGAAGCCAATGTCTGCATCACGATCGAGAAGCGCATCCCGTTGTGTGCCGGCCTGGGCGGTCCTTCGACGGATGCCGCGGCGGTCATTGTCGCCTTGGCAGAGCGTTGGGGTATCGACCGTGCCGATCCCGCGCTGGACAACATCGCGCGCGGCATTGGCGCCGACGTTCCCTTCTTTTTGCATGCCAGCCCTGCATTTTACGTGGGTGGGGGAGACGTGCTGGCAACCGAGCACCCCGCACTACCCGCGACACCCGTCGTGCTGGTCAAGCCGCGCGAGGCAAGCGTTTCGACAATTAAAGCCTATCGACGTTTTGACGAGACCCCAGCGCCTGCGGACAAGCCCGGAGCGATTGCATCCGCCCTTCGCTCGGGAGACGCAGAGGCGGCCTACGCGCTCGTCCACAACAACCTGGGTGTCATTTCCGCGCAGATGGAGCCGCGGATTCAAACGGTGCTCGACTGGCTTCGTTCACAGGACGGTACTATTGCCGCAAACGTGTGCGGTTCGGGTGCCTGTTCGTTTGCTCTCTGCGATACCGCTGCCACGGCAGTCAATCTTGCGGCAGACGCTCAACAAAACGGCTGGTGGGCGTATGCAACGGAGCTTGTTTCCAACACGGTCCGCATTGAAGCGCCAAAGAAGTAAAAATTTCTCTGGCACACGACGGAGATCTTTGTTACTATAGTCGAGCTAACGGGTTGTGGCTCAGTTTGGTAGAGCACTGCGTTCGGGACGCAGGGGTCGCTGGTTCAAATCCAGTCAACCCGACCAGGGCATGAGAAGGGACCGCTTCTTGCGGTCCCTTTTTTTAGCTATTGTTGTGATACCGCGATACCCGCGGTATACTCATTCGAGCTTGTCTCGCTGTATTGTGGAGGTCTACATGTTTGGACTGAGGGCTCCTGAGCTCATCATTATTCTCGTCGTTGTCCTGATTATCTTCGGGCCCAAGAACCTGCCGAAGCTCGGCAAGTCCCTCGGCTCTACCGTCAAGAATATCCGTGAGGGTATGGAGGGCGACGATAAGGCCGAGACCAAGCAGGCCGAGGAGGTCGTGGTCGAGCAGTCCGAGGAGGACAAGGAGATCGCTGAGCTCGAGGCCAAGCTCGCTGCTGCCAAGAAGAAGCAGGCAGAGGACAGCGACGCGGACGCAGAGTAGTCCCATCCCTTTGGGGTGAGCACCTGACCGGCTTGCCCGCAGGCTAGCCGGTCTTTTTCGTTTTATTGACAGTTGATTGTTTGATCAGAGTTGGGGAGATATCCGTATGGACGCAAGCCAGATCGTACTGACCGCTGAGGGCCGCCAGAAGCTCGTCGAGGAGCTCGCTTGGCGTGAGGGCGATTACGCCAAGGAGATCGTCGAGGACATCAAGGAAGCCCGCGCGTTCGGCGACCTTTCGGAGAACTCCGAGTACGATGCCGCTAAGGACAAGCAGGCCCAGAACGCCGCTCGTATTGCCGAGATCCAGGCCATCCTCGCCAACGCTCAGGTTGCTGCCACCACGGGCGATCTGACCGTCTCCATCGGTTCCACCGTTTCTCTGATCGATCCCAACGGTGAGGTCATGGAAGTCACGCTCGTCGGTACCACCGAGACCAACTCGCTCGAGCACAAGATCTCCAACGAGTCTCCGGTCGGCCATGCCATCATCGGTCACGGCGAGGGCGACTCCGTCGAGGTCGTTACGCCTTCGGGCAAGACCCGCGTCTACACCATCGCAAAGATTGCACGCTAGACCACGGTCCCGCGTAAAGGTATGTTTTCGCTCCCTGGGACCGAATCCTGGGGAGCGTTTTAGTTTGAGGAGCTAACTATGGCAGAGAACCAGAACGCCGCCGAGCAGGCATCGACGCTCAACGACGAGCGCGCCACGCGCCTGGCCAAGCGCGCCGCCCTGTTCGAGGCGGGCCAGAACCCCTATCCCGAGCACTCCGAGATTGAGGACTACGTCGTCGACATCGAGACTAAGTACGCCGAGCTCACCGATGGCGAGGACACCGAGGACGTCGTGAAGATCGGCGGCCGTGTGGTCGCCAAGCGCGGTCAGGGCAAGATCATGTTCATCGTCGTGCGCGACGCGACCGACGAGATCCAGCTGTTCTGCCGCATCAACGATATGGACGAGGCCGCCTGGAATACGCTCAAGGCCCTCGACCTGGGCGATATCCTGGGCGTGACCGGCGTGGTCGTGCGTACCAAGCGTGGTCAGCTTTCCGTTGCCCCCAAGAGCGCGACGCTGCTGTCCAAGGCCGTTCGCCCGCTGCCCGAGAAGTTCCACGGTCTCTCCGACAAGGAGACCCGCTATCGTCAGCGTTATGTCGACTTGATCGCCAACGACGACGTTCGCGAGACCTTCCGCAAGCGCTCGCAGATCCTCTCCACGTTCCGCCGCTTTATGGAGTCCGATGGCTACATGGAGGTTGAGACCCCTATCCTGCAGACCATCCAGGGCGGAGCTACTGCCAAGCCGTTCATCACGCACTTCAACGCGCTCGATCAGGAGTGCTACCTGCGTATCGCCACCGAGCTGCACCTCAAGCGCTGCATCGTCGGCGGCTTTGAGCGCGTTTTCGAGATCGGCCGCATCTTCCGCAACGAGGGTATGGACCTCACCCACAACCCCGAGTTCACCACGATGGAGGCTTACCGCGCCTTCTCCGATCTCGAGGGCATGAAGGCGCTCGCCCAGGGTGTCATTAAGGCCGCTAACAAGGCTATCGGCAACCCCGAGGTTATTGAGTACCAGGGCCAGACCATCGACCTTTCTGGTGAGTGGGCAAGCCGTTCCATGACCGATATCGTCTCTGACGTGATTGGTAAGCAGGTCACCATCGACACGCCGGTTGAGGAGCTTGCTGCCGCTGCACGCGAGAAGGGCCTGGAGATCAAGCCCGAGTGGACCGCCGGCAAGATCATCGCCGAGATCTATGACGAGCTGGGCGAGGACACCATCGTCAACCCCACCTTCGTGTGCGATTACCCCATCGAGGTTAGCCCGCTTGCCAAGCGCTTTGAGGATGATCCGCGCCTGACCCACCGCTTTGAGCTGGTCATCGCTGGTCACGAGTACGCCAACGCGTTCTCCGAGCTCAACGACCCGGTCGACCAGGCCGAGCGCTTCGCTGCCCAGATGGCCGAGAAGGCCGGCGGCGACGATGAGGCCATGGAGTACGACGAGGATTACGTGCGTGCCCTCGAGTACGGTATGCCTCCCGCGGGTGGCATTGGCATCGGTATCGACCGCGTGGTCATGCTGCTCACCAACCAGGCTTCCATCCGCGACGTGCTGCTGTTCCCGCACATGAAGCCCGAGAAGGGTTTCCAGTCCGGTGCCGCTGCTGCCAAGGCCGCCGAGGCCGGCAACGCCGCGAGCCCCTTCGTCAAGCCGCTTAAGCCCACGGTTGATTATTCCAAGATTGCCGTTGAGCCGCTGTTTGAGGAGTTCGTCGACTTTGATACCTTCTCCAAGAGCGACTTCCGCGCCGTGAAGGTCAAGGCATGCGAGGCCGTCAAGAAGTCCAAGAAGCTGCTGAACTTTACGCTCGATGACGGCACCGGCACCGACCGCACCATCCTCTCCGGCATTCACGATTATTACGAGCCCGAGGATCTGGTCGGCAAGACCCTGCTCGCCATCACCAACCTGCCTCCGCGCAAGATGATGGGCATCCCCAGCTGTGGCATGCTCATCAGCGCCATCCACGAGGAGGAGGGCGAGGAGCGCCTCAACCTGATTCAGCTCGACGCTTCCATCCCTGCCGGCGCGAAGATGTACTAACTAGTTACGCGGTTCTACGAACCGCGTAACCAGTT
>UREE01000063.1 GCA_900546825.1 uncultured Collinsella sp.
CGCCCAGCGGGGTAATACGGGCGAGGGCCGGGAAGTTCGCGAAGCCCACTTCTCAAAACCAAGCACCCCGCCCCGGGTCTCGTCTGTGTATTTCCCGCTGAGCGAGCTATAGATGCCATGCACCGATGCGCTAAAGCGGCGACTTGAAATTGGTGCTATATTTAGCTCGAGTTGTTAAGTGTTAGTACGGGAGTCTGATATGGGGCTGTTCAAGAAGAAAAACCCGCAGGATGCCTTTGATCCCGATGTGTTTACCATCACGGACACGATTTTGGACCCGCCGCGCTTTACGTTTTTGCCGGCTATCTACCAGGATGCCACGCGTCGCAAGTGGGCCGTGCATCAGCGCGGCGCGACCCCGAGGATTTTTGACTACGCGGATGTGCTGCAATGCGAGGTGGTGGAAGCTGGCAATCCTGAGGCCGAAGAAGTGGCCTCGAAACAAGAATTTGCCCAGCGTATTCTGGCAAATCCTGCCAAGGCGGCAAAAATAAATGCGGCAAAGCGTAATATGTGTCTTGGTATGGGCGTTATTGTGGCGGTTCAGACGGGAAAAGACGAGGTTTCCAACTTGGAGATTCCCGTTATGACCGATGAAGTCAAACGCGATTCAAGCCTGTATAAGTCGTATCGGAATGTCGCCGAGAAGATCAAGGCCGAATTTGATGCCATGGGTGGTCTGGCCTAATTTTGGCGACATACGTTTCTGAACGAGGAGTCTGTGCAATGGCAGGCGAATCTTATGCAATTCCCCCCAAAGATCGTGCTGTTGAGGGGATTCTTTGGTATATCCAGCACCATCAGCTTGCCGGCGGCGATCGCCTGCCGGCCGAGCGCGTGCTGTGCGAAGAGATTGGCGTTTCGCGTACGGCGTTGCGCGCCGGTATCACGCGGCTCATCTCGTGTGGAACGCTCGAGAGCCGTCGCGGATCGGGTACGTATGTGTGTCCTCCCAAACCGCTCAATATCTTTCAGGAAACGTATAACTTCTCCGATGCTGTGCGGACTGCCGGCCTGCACCCCTCTTCTCGTCTGGTTTCCACCGAGACCATCGAGGCGGATAAGACGCTTGCCGACAAGCTTGGGGTGGCTATAGGCGCTCCTTTGCTCCGCATGCAGCGCGTTCGACTTATTGAGGGCGAGCCGGCGTCAATCGAGACGGCTCACGTTAATCTGTCCCTGTGCCCATCGCTTCCCGAGCACGATTTTGAGTGCGAGAGCCTTTACGATGTCTTGCTCAAAGAAGGTGGCGTGCGTGTTGAGCATGGACGTGAGCATATCTCCATCTCGCGTTTGAACGCCGAAGAGGCCGAGCTGCTCCAACAAGAAGAGGGAACGCCGGTGTTCTATGAGAGCACGATGGAATTTGATAAGGACATGTGTTTTGTGGAGCATTGCAAATCGGTGATTTTGCCCACAAAGTTCCGCTTTGCCGACAACGGCGAAAAGAACGGCATGAGGAGCGTGGCAGGTGAACAATGGCTGAAACAGTAGATGCCACCCCGGTTTATATGCGCATTCGACGCCGCATCGAGGAGCGTATCGAGCGCGGTATATATCCCACGGGTTCCATGATTCCGTCCGAAAAAGACCTCGCCGAGGAATTCGGTACGACACGCTTGACCATCCGAAGTGCTGTCGATGAGCTGGTTCGGCGTGGGCAGATTCGACGCGTCCGCGGAAAAGGCGCGTTTGTGGCACAGAAGGTGCCCGTTGCCTACGAGCGAACGGGAGGCTTTCGCGAATCGGTTCGTGCTTCGGGCGGCGAGCCGTCCGTTCGTATCCTCGCGCGTTCCAAGCGTTATGCGGGCCCATATTATGCCAACCTGTTTGGCATTGCCGAGGATGATTTGCTGTATTCGATTCGGCGTTTGAACTGCGTCAACGGCGATCCCGTATCGATTGAGACGGCGTTCATCCCGTGCCTACTGTTTCCCACAATCGAAGATATTGACGTGTCGGTCTTCAGTTTGTACGAGACCTATGAGATGTTGGGCCGAAAGCCGGTCATGGCGCAGGAAAAGCTCGATATCGAAGCGCTGGGCGCGCGAGATGCCGGCCTGCTTGGACTGGAGCAGGGCGATCTTGCCTTGACGCTGGAGTGCGTGAGCTTCGATGCGAGCGGCCAGGCGATCGAGTACGTCAAGTCGTTTAACCGCGGCGATGCGGGTGGATATACCTATACGTACTAGCTGGTTTTTTGCATAACGGGCTGAAAAACTGACGGAATTTTGATTCGTTGAGCAGACTACATATACAACCTTACATGGCTCAAAATCGACCGTTCGCCGATGGGGATAAATTAATCGACAAAGAGGTATCAAAAAGCTGTAACCTGTAACTGTGATTGGTATCAAATACTAATGATTTGTTACGAGGTGAGACGATGAAGATGCTTGATTACGTTCAGCTTGCCCATGTGCGTATGGGAGCGAACCTCGAGCGTTCGTCTGAGCTGGTAGCGCAGCTCGTTGATATTATCCAGTCCGGTTCTTTTGACGCGCTGCGCATCGTTGCTTCGGGTTCGTCGCGCCATGCCGCCGATTGCGCCCGAGATTACCTGCAAGATGCGCTGCAGATGCAGGTGTCCGTTGTGACGCCCGAGGCCTTCGTCGATTTTGAACACACCTATCCGCAGCATGCGCTCAACATCGCCGTCTCGCAGAGTGGCTATTCGACCAATACGATTGCAGCGCTCGATTACATGCGTGCACACGATATGGCAGCTGTTGCGCTCACGGCAAACGTCGAGGCGCCCATCAAGGGGCACACTGATATCGTTCTTGACTACGGTGTGGGCGTCGAGTCGGTGGACTTTGTGACGCTGGGCGTCGAGGTCCTCGTTGAGTACCTGGTGCTCTTTGGTATTTACGGCGGTCAGGCGCGCGGAACGATTGACGCCAAGGGCGTTGCCCAGCGTTTAGACGACCTGCGCGAGGCTATCCATGCCAATGCCGTGATGTGCAAGACCGCCGAGGCATATGTCCAAGACCGCATGCTCGAGCTTTCTGAGCACATGCCCGCCATGGTCGTCGGCAACGGCCCCAACTATGGCGTTGCCGAAGAGGCGGCCCTCAAGCTGAGCGAGACCATCAAGATTCCTGCCATGCATCACGAGGGCGAGGAGTTCGTCCACGGTCCCGAGATGCAGATCGTTCCGGGTTATCTGGTGTTTATCGTCGACGATCCGCAGGGGTCGGAGCGTCTTGCGAATATCGCCGATGCGCTATCGAACGTTACGGCAAAAACGGTGCTGCTCACGGCCCATCCCAGGGGTAAGACTCACGAGGTTGCGGTGCCTCAGGTGGCTCCGCTGCTCAGCGCAATTCCAAATCTTGTGTTCTTCCAGACGATTGCGGCCATAATCGCCGAGCGTCTGAAGTCATGGGACGTGCACCCGTATCTCGATGCCGTCTCCAAGCAAATGGAGGTCAAGGCAGAGGGCTACGAAGAGTCAGTCAATGCGCTTAAGGCCAAAGCGGCTGAGTGTTACGGAATGTAAGCGGGTTTTGATGCCCGTTGGCATGGGGGATGTGGAGACAACCCCAGAAAGGAGAGACAAATGAAGGAAACCGAGAAGATCGAGATCATGCATTTCGACCAGGAGGGCTACCTCGAGGACGGCAAGGCGCTCTACGAGACCGGCAAGAAGATGACCGCGCTCGCCGACAAGGTCGCCGACGAGGGCTACGACGCCGTGTTCCTGATGGGCGTCGGCGGCACCTGGGACGAGCTCATGCAGCTCGAGTACCTCATGAACAAGTTCGGCGACCGCGACCTCGAGGTCTACCTGATCCACGCCGCCGAGTGGAACGTCTCCGGCCACAAGCGCATGACCGAGCGCTCCGTCGTGCTCACCGCCTCCGAGTCCGGCACCACCCCCGAGGTGCTCGAGGCCGTCAAGAAGATGAAGGACATGGGCGTGCGCGTCTACGCCATGACCAAGCCCGAGGGCCCCATCGGCCAGGCTGTCGGTGCCGAGAACTGCGTCAAGATGGCTTCCGATCACGGTAACGGCGGCTGCGAGATGGGCTACTACCTCGCCGACTGCTTCGGCCTGCGCCTGCTCAACCGCCGCGGCTGCTTCCCGCAGTTCGATAAGTTCATCGAGCAGACCAAGGACGTTTGGACCCACCTGGTCGACATCCGCAAGCGCTTCGAGCCGCGCGCCGAGGAGCTCGCCAAGAAGTACGCCCTGGCCCCCTACACCATGTTCATCGGCTCCGGCGCCCTGTGGGGCGAGACGATCCTGTTCTCGATGTGCATCCTCGAGGAGATGCAGTGGAAGCGCACCCGCTACATCACCTCGGCCGACTTCTTCCACGGCACCCTCGAGCTCGTGGAGCCCGGCGTCCCCGTGTTCCTGTTCATGGGCGAGGACGAGAACCGCAAGCTCGACGAGCGCGTCCGCGCGTTCCTGACCCGCGGCGTGACCGGCGACACCGACATCAACATCATCGACACCGCCGAGTTCGCCATCCCGGGCCTTGACGACGAGTTCCGCGTCATCGTCTCCCCGTGGATTCTGACGGTGCTCGTGACCGACCGCCTGGCTCGCTACTACGAGACGGTCACCAAGCACAACCTTAAGTATCGTCGCTACTATCACCAGTTCGACTACTAAAGAAAACGGGTGCGGGAACGTGCCGGGCTATTGAGAGGAACACAGAATGAGACAGTACATCATCGCCAGCCATGCGCACTTCGCTACCGGCATCAAGGAGAGCGTCGAGCTGCTCTCGGGTGCTCGCGACAACGTCCACGATCTTTCGATGTTCGTCGATGACCGCATGGACGTGGCCGAGGAGGCCCAAAAACTGCTGGCGGGCATGTCTGCCGACGATGATGTCGTTGTCTGCACCGACCTCTTTGGTGGCAGCGTCAACAATGAGTTCACCAAGATCGTCCAGACGCGTCCCCGCGCGTACCTCGTTACCAACATGAACCTTCCTCTGCTCATCCAGCTGCTGTTCTCTGACGAGTCGGCGCCGGTTGAGGAGACGATTCGCGCCATCGTCGCTGCGGACGATACGCGCGTGAAGTTTGTCAACGATCTTTTGGTCGATGACGAGGAGGAGGAAGAGTTCTAATCCGCAGCACCTACTGACACGCCGTATGACGGCACAAGACCTTTGGGGGGTCACATTATGATTCAGCTACTTCGCGTTGACCATCGCCTGCTTCATGGCCAGGTCGCAGTTTCCTGGGTTCAGGGCCTTGGCTCCAACTGCATCTTCTGCGTGGGCGATAAGGTCGCCAACGACCCGGTGTGGAAGACGACGCTCAAGATGGGCAAGCCTGCCGGCTGCAAGCTCGTCATCAAAGATATGGAGCATGCCATCGAAGCTATCAACTCGGGCGTGACCGACAAGTACAAGATGATCATCTGCGTCGCCACTATCGCTGAGGCAAAGCAGCTTGTTGAGGGCTGCCCGCAGATCAAGTCGGTCAACCTGGGCAACACCAAGCCCAAGGACGAGAAGCGCCCCGATGCTCGTCAGGTCTCTCGTCAGATCTTCCTGACCGCGGCCGAGGAAGCCGATGTGCGCGAGATGCTGGATCGTGGCATTGAGGTCGAGATTCGACCTCTGGCCGATGACCCCAAGGTTGACTGCGCCAGCGTGCTCTAGGCGTTCAATTTCGAAGAGCCTGCGGGTTCTTCGTAGTGTCCTATATGGAAAGGGGGATGTATGCTTACCCAAGCAATCCTCATCGGACTTATCGCCGCATTTGGTAAGTTCGACTGCCAGCTCGGTACGCTCTATGCGTTCCGCCCCATCGTCCTGTGCCCGCTCGTGGGCCTGGTGCTGGGGGACCTGCAGTCCGGCCTCGCGATCGGTGCGAGCCTGGAGCTGCTGTTCATGGGCTCGATCTCCATCGGCGCCTACGTGCCGCCTGATGAGACGATCGGCGGCGTGCTTGCCTGTGCCTTCGCTATCCAGCTGGGCCAGAGCACCGAGGCAGCCATCGCGCTTGCCATGCCCATCGCCACGCTGTGCCTTGCCATCAAGAACATCCTCAACGCCGCCCTGCCGATCCTGGTTGACCGCGCTGATGTCTTCTCCAGCCAGGGCAACCTTAAGGGTGTCTATGCGATGCACTTCCTGATCGGTTCCACCGGTGTCATCATGGCGTTCCTGCTGTGCTCGCTGTCGTTCTATCTGGGTGCTGACGCTATCCAGGGCATGCTCGACTTCATCCCGCCCTTTGTCCTTGCTGGCTTTGGCGTTGCCGCCAACATCCTGCCGGCCATGGGCTTCGCCATGCTCGGCCGCCTGGTGCTCACCAAGCAGCTCGTGCCCTTCTACTTCCTGGGCTTCCTGCTGTGCTCCTACGCCAACGTGCCCATCCTGGGCGTCGCCCTGATCGCCATCATCATCGGCATCGACAAGTTCGACCTGCTCGGCCTGGGCGGAGCCCAGCCCCAGCTCTCCGCGGAAGGGGATGAGGACGATGACTTCTAGTCCCGAGAACAAGATCACGCGCTCCGACCTCGTCAAGAGCGCCCTCAACACCGGCGCCCTGGGCATGGAGTTCTCCTGGACCTACTACAAGCAGATGAACATCGCCTTCTGCCTGATGGTCGCCAACATGCTCAAGAAGATCTACGCCGGCCGCCCCGACGACTACGCCGAGGCCCTGCACCGCCACTGCGCGTTCTTCAACATCACCGTCCAGTTCGCCCCGTTCGTCGGCGGCATCGCGATGGCCATGGAGGAGAAGGTCGCCCGCGGCGAGATCGAGCCCGAGAGCGTCAACGACGTCAAGGCCGCCCTCATGGGCCCGCTGTCCGGCATCGGCGACTCCATCTTCCTGTCGACGCTGCGCGTGGTCGCCGCCGCGGTGGGCATCAGCCTGTGCCAGGCCGGCAACCCCTTCGGCCCCATCGCCTTCCTGCTCATCTACAACGTCCCCGGCTTCGCGCTGCGCGTCTGGGGCGCCGTCAAGGGCTACGAGCTGGGCGTGGGCTTCCTGGACGAGGCCCAGAGGACCGGCCTCATGCAGAAGATCATGACCTGCGTGGGAATCGTGGGCGTCATGGTCGTGGGCGCCATGTGCAAGGACATGTTCTGGGCCAGCATCCCGGTGGCCATCGGCTCGGGCGAGGACGCCCAGACCCTCCAGGACATCCTGGACGGCATCATGCCCGGCATGCTCGGCATGCTCGCCTTCTGGCTGTACTACTGGCTGCTGTCCAAGAAGATCAACCCCATGGTGCTGATCGTGGCCACCATGGTCGTGGGCATCGTCGGCGCGTTCTTCGGCGTGCTGGCGTAAGGGTCCGGCCTATTATCTGCCCCCAAGGGAAACGGCGACCCATTGCGGTCGCCGTTTTTTATTACCGAAAGCTAGCTGGAGGTGCTTCGTGATTCGATCTGACAATCCACCCGACAATGGCGTGAGCGGGGCGATGTATCTATTTGGCACGGCGCTCTTGTGGAGCTTTATCGGCATCCTCGTTCACGCCAATTCGCAGTCAGCTCTTTTGATCGGTGCCGTCACGGCAATATTTATGGCACTCTTTATCCTGCTCGTCGGCAGGCCTGTCCTCCGCGTCAGCCGTCTTATTGCCCTTGTGGCCGTCTGCAACTTCGTGACGGGCACTACGTTTAACTTTGCCAACCAGCTCACGACGGTCGGTAACGCAATCGTTTTGCAGTACACCTCGATGATTTTCGTTATCGTGTATCAATCGCTCGCAACTCACACGTTGCCTTCGCCTGCGAAGATTGCCTCCGTGGTGGTCGCTTTTACGGGTATGGGACTTTTCTTTTTGGGTGATTTGAGTCCCGAGGGCATGCTCGGCAACCTGCTTGCCGTCATTTCGGGCGCCACCTTTGGGCTGTGTTTCTTTTTGAACTCTCGCGCCGATGCGTCGCCCATGGTGTCCTCGCTCATCTCCTGCGGTATCTCGATGCTGCCGATCGTCTATTTTGCTGGTGCCCTAGACTCCGTGAGACCATTTGAGTGGGGGCTCATGCTGGTGCATGGCCTTTTTTGCAGTGGTCTTGCGAGCGTGCTGTATGCCAAGGGGATTGCGCGCACCAACGCGTTTGCGGCCAACTTGGTCTGCATGAGCGAGGTCGTGCTCGCTCCCTGCTGGTCGGCGCTCCTCTTTGGCGAGGTCTTTCACTGGAATGAGTTTTTGGGTGCGTCGATTATCGTTTTGGTGATTGTGGCCAACTTGGCATCCGATGCCTTTGGCGATGGCTTTCTGGTGGCGCTTGTCCGCCATCGAAACAAGGAACATGCCTGATGGGATACGTTTGCCGTTTACGGTAAAAAACACCCCGCTGAGCGAGTGGTATTAAATAGTAAGGACCTGCATACCTATAATTGGTATCAAATCATTTGTACCTGGCATGGGTGTTAGCAGCACACCAGGTACACTTCGAGCCGTGTGATCGAACTCCCGGAATTGATATCAGCAACGCGCGCGACGGGAGTGACGACGGTTCGATATTCCTTATTGGGAGGAATTATGCTTGTCCAAGCAATCCTCGTCGGCTTAGTCGGAGCGTTTGGATGCCTCGACTACCAGCTCGGCACCCTCTACGCGTTCCGCCCCATCGTCCTGTGCCCGCTCGTGGGCCTGGTGCTGGGGGATCTGCAGACCGGCCTTGCCGTTGGCGCCAGCCTGGAGCTGCTGTTCATGGGCTCGATCTCCATCGGCGCCTACGTACCGCCCAACGAAACCGTCGGCGGCGTGCTCGCCTGCGCGTTTGCCATTCAGCTCGGTCAGGGTACCGAGACGGCCATCGCGCTCGCCATGCCCATCGCCGTCCTTTCGCTGACGATCGGCAACATTACCAATGCTTTGTTCCCTGTGTTTGTCGATATGGCAGACAAGTTCGCCCTCAAGGGAAACCTCAAAGGCATCTACGCCGTTCATTGGGGAATTGGAATTTGGGGTTGCGTTGAGTACTTCCTGCTGTGCGGCGGCGCCTTCTATCTGGGTTCCGACGCCATTCAGGGTCTGCTCGACTTCATCCCGCCCTTCATCATCGACGGTTGCGGCGTTGCCGCCAACATCCTGCCGGCCATGGGCTTCGCCATGCTCGGCCGCCTGGTGCTCACCAAGCAGCTCGTGCCCTTCTACTTCCTGGGCTTCCTGCTGTGCTCCTACGCCAACGTGCCCATCCTGGGCGTCGCCCTGATCGCCATCATCATCGGCATCGACAAGTTCGACCTGCTCGGCCTGGGCGGAGCCCAGCCCCAGCTCTCCGCGGAAGGGGATGAGGACGATGACTTCTAGTCCCGAGAACAAGATCACGCGCTCCGACCTCGTCAAGAGCGCCCTCAACACCGGCGCCCTGGGCATGGAGTTCTCCTGGACCTACTACAAGCAGATGAACATCGCCTTCTGCCTGATGGTCGCCAACATGCTCAAGAAGATCTACGCCGGCCGCCCCGACGACTACGCCGAGGCCCTGCACCGCCACTGCGCGTTCTTCAACATCACCGTCCAGTTCGCCCCGTTCGTCGGCGGCATCGCGATGGCCATGGAGGAGAAGGTCGCCCGCGGCGAGATCGAGCCCGAGAGCGTCAACGACGTCAAGGCCGCCCTCATGGGCCCGCTGTCCGGCATCGGCGACTCCATCTTCCTGTCGACGCTGCGCGTGGTCGCCGCCGCGGTGGGCATCAGCCTGTGCCAGGCCGGCAACCCCTTCGGCCCCATCGCCTTCCTGCTCATCTACAACGTCCCCGGCTTCGCGCTGCGCGTCTGGGGCGCCGTCAAGGGCTACGAGCTGGGCGTGGGCTTCCTGGACGAGGCCCAGAGGACCGGCCTCATGCAGAAGATCATGACCTGCGTGGGAATCGTGGGCGTCATGGTCGTGGGCGCCATGTGCAAGGACATGTTCTGGGCCAGCATCCCGGTGGCCATCGGCTCGGGCGAGGACGCCCAGACCCTCCAGGACATCCTGGACGGCATCATGCCCGGCATGCTCGGCATGCTCGCCTTCTGGCTGTACTACTGGCTGCTGTCCAAGAAGATCAACCCCATGGTGCTGATCGTGGCCACCATGGTCGTGGGCATCGTCGGCGCGTTCTTCGGCGTGCTGGCGTAAGGGCCCGGCTGCATAGATTTTCGTTGCAACCTGGAAAGGGGATGGAGCGGGCCTATGCCCTCCATCCCCTTTTTGTATAGAAGGAGTTCGTATGTTCGCGAAGGATCGCGAAGAAATGCGCCTGACGCCGGCAGAGGTCAGGCTGATTCTTATTGAGTCCCTGCAGTGGTGCGCCAACAACGCGGTCTACTTTTTGGGGCTTATCGGTGCGGCCACGTATGATCTGGCTGGCACGGCCTTTTTGGTTGCCGCCATTACGCTCGTGCGCAATCTTATGACGTCGGTGGGCAATATGGTGTCGGGCTCGGTCATCGATCGCTTTGGACCGCGTCGGACGTCGTTTGTGACGTGCGTGATTACGGCGGTGCTTTCGCTTGGCGTGGGGTTGGCGCCGTTGTCTGTCCCCGGGCTTGTGTTTGCCGCGTGTGTCTTGGGACTTGCGGGCGGTTTTATCAACACCTGCACGCATGCGTTTCCGGGATACCTAGAGTCGACCACCGAGGGCCGTACCCGCGTTAACGGTCTCATGGTGTTCTACAGCAATATCGCCTATACCGCTGGCCCGCTGCTCGGTGGTGCCATCGTGAGCTGTTTTGCCACGCAATCGGTCTATCTGCTCATGGCGGGCATGATGGGTGTGGCGGCCGTGCTCTCCTTGGGCTGCCACGAGTGTGTTGTTCCCGCAAAAGGGGAGAAGCCGAAGGGCGGTATTCTGGGCGGCATGGCCGAGGGTGCGCGACTTACGTTTCGCGACCACGACCTGCGCCTCATCTTTATCTCGGGCTTTTTGGGTTTCTTTGCGTTCGGCGCGTTCGATTCGCTGGAGTCGTTGTTCTACCGTGATGTGCTCAACGTGGATATCGTCTGGCTGGGCTGGCTGTCCTCGGTCGTGGGCCTCACTTCCTCGGTGGGCGCGTTCATCCTGACCAAGCTTTCTGCTCGCCATGTCAACCTACGATTGCTGCTCGGCGCGCTCATGGCCGTGGGCATTGGGTCCATGGTGTACGTGGGCACCGATATGCTGGGGGTCGCGATTATCGGTCAGGCGATTAACGGTCTGGCCTGGGGGTTCCTGGAGCCGCTGCAAATGATCTTGATTCAGGAGCGCGCAGACATCAAATACCTGGGGCGCATTACCGGCTTTGTGCGTTTTGGCCTGATGAGTGCCGGCGTGGTGCCGCTGCTGGCGGCTCCGTTTTTGGCGGAGGCTTTGGGCGTCCAGACGGTATTGTTTGGGGCATCGACCATTATTGCGCTGGTAGGAACGCTGTTCTTTGTCACACAAGGGAGACGCCAGGGGCGTTAGCTATACATCAAATTCTAATTTAATACCACTCACCAGAGAATTTCGACCGTTCACCGAGGATTGGGGCAGATTGAAAAGTGGTATTAAAAACACGTTAGGTGTATGTCTATAATTGGTATCGAAAAGAAACGCGATGTATAGAGTTGCGTGCAGGACAGAAAGGAAAAGCCATGAAGGAAACCGAGAAGATCGAGATCATGCACTTTAGCCAGGAGGGCTACGTCGAGGACGGCAAGAACGTCTACGAGGCCGGCAAGAAGATGACCGCGCTCGCCGACAAGGTCGCCGACGAGGGCTACGACGC
>UREE01000064.1 GCA_900546825.1 uncultured Collinsella sp.
CCCGCTGAGACCAGACCGGCGGGATAGACGGGTTCAGATGGGGCTTTGATGCATTGGTGGTCTGTTGTTGTGCAAATGGGTATCATACTGTGGTTATTGCATCGACTCTGCGATGCATGTTTGTACGTTCCCGGCGGTCGGTTTGCCAGAAGCGCCCCGTCGGTTGTTCCAGACCCGTTTCGAAGAAAGGAAACCACACTAACCTATGGCAGCTAAAAAATCATCTCCCTTGAAGATCATCCCGCTCGGCGGCCTTGACGGCATCGGTAAGAACATGACGGTCTTCGAGTGCGGCGACGACATGGTGCTCGTCGACGCCGGTCTCATGTTCCCCGACGACTCCCAGCCCGGTATCGACCTGGTGCTTCCTGACTACACCTACGTTCTTGAAAACGAGGAGAAGCTCCGCGGTATCGTCGTCACCCACGGCCACGAGGACCACACCGGTTCGCTTCCGTATCTGCTGCAGGACCTCAACAATAAGGTGCCCATCTTCTCGAGCAAGCTGACGCTTGGCTTTATCGAGGGCAAGCTTTCCGAGTTCCGCATCCGCGCACCCAAGTTCCGCGAGGTCAAGGGCGGCAGCCATGTCAACCTCGGCGGCATCTCGCTCGACTTCTTCTCGATGACGCACTCCATTCCCGGCGCTCTGGGCGTGTTCATCCGCACCAATCAGGGCACCGTCATGCACACGGGCGACTTTAAACTCGACCAGACGCCCATCGATGGCGTCACGCCCGACTATGCCGCTATCAGCCGCTTTGCCAAGCAGGGCATCGACCTGCTGCTTTCCGACTCCACCAATGCCACGGTTCCCGGCTTTACCAAGTCCGAGGCCGAGGTTGGTCCCAACCTGCTGCACGCCATCAAGAACGCCCCGGGTCGCGTGTTCGTCGCATCGTTCTCGAGCCACATCCATCGTTTGCAGCAGATCTGCGATGCCGCCCGCAAGTGCGGCCGTAAGGTCGTTGTGACCGGTCGCTCCATGCTCACGAACACCCGCGTGGCGCGCGAGCTCGGTTATCTCAACATCGATGATGCCGATATCATCGATGCCTTCGATATTGATAATCTTCCTGACGACAAGATCGTCGTCATGTGCACTGGTTCGCAGGGCGAGCCGCTGTCGGCCCTGTCCCGCATGGCCAATGGCGAGCACAAGACGCTCTCCATCCACGAGGGCGATACCGTTATCCTCTCGGCAACTCCCGTTCCTGGCAACGAGAAGGCCGTCCAGCAGGTCGTCAACAGCCTGGCCAAGCTCGGCTGCGACGTGTGGGATAAGAACCGCGCTCTCGTCCACGTCTCGGGTCACGGTAGCCAGGAGGAGCTCAAGCTCCTGATGGCCATGGCCAAGCCCACGTACTTTATGCCGGTTCACGGTGAGGCCGTGCATCTGCGCGCCCATGCCCAGCTGGCCCGCAAGATGGGCATCAAGGACGATCATATCTTTATCCTCGATAACGGCGACACGCTCGAGATGCGCGGTGGTATCGTCAAGCGCGGTACGCCCGTCGAGTCCGGCGTCGTTTACGTCGACGGCCTGCGTATCGGCGATACCGACCCCATCGTCCTGCGCGATCGCCAGAAGCTCGCCAACGACGGTATGGTCACGGCCGTTGCCATCGTCTCTCTCAAACACAAGATCGAGGCCATCGAGTTCTCGGGCCGCGGCGTCTCGTTTGCCATCGACGACCAGTTCTCCGAGGATGCCTCCGCGTCCATTATGAAGACGATCGAGAAGGGTAAGTTCAGCTTTACCAGCAGCGGTTCCGATGCCATTCGCAAGGCCGTGCGCGATTCGCTCTCTAACTTTATCTGGAGCCGTACGCGCACCCGTCCGATGATCATCCCGGTCGTCATGGAGGTTTAGTTTGGCGCGCGGATCTGCACAAAACGCCAAAGGCAATAAGGCCAATAACCAACCGGCATCTGCTAAGGGTGCCGGTTCCCATCTGCGTGCCAATAAGGGCCACGAGGCGGACTTTGACGATTTTGAGCCCTTGGTCGAGCCCTCGGCCAACCGCGATATCGCCGGCGTGGTCATCGCCGTTTTGGCGATTGCGTCCTTTATTGCCGTGATTTCTCCGGCAACAGCGCCCGTGACGGCTGCGGTTGCCGGTTTCTACCACCTGGGCTTTGGTCTGGGCGCCTACGTGCTGCCGATCGTCATCTTGCTGTTTGCCGCCACGCTCTTTTTGGGTGAGGACTCGCCGCTCAACGTGCGCTCTGTTGCGGGCGGCGCCTTGGTCTTTATCGCCGTCGTCTCCATTCTTTCGCTGATGGTGCCGGGCACGAGCGATTCGTGCGACCTTATGTTTACGCCGCAGAACCTTTCCGTGTCGGGCGGCTACATTGGTGCCTTTATCGCAAGTGCCTTGCAAAATGCCCTGGGTAAACCTATCGCCATGGTTGTCTTGCTGGGGCTTGTCGTCGTTGGTTTGGTCATTATCGGCTTTTCGGTGGGTGGCGTTTTGCGCTCCGCACGCGATCGCGCTGCCGATTTTGCCGAGCGTCGACGTGCCGATGTCAATGCGAGCCCGTGGGGCGATGAAGAGGCCCTGTCTGTTCCCGGCGTTGCTCGTCCGCACCTGAGCATTCTGCGCCAGAAGGGGACTGACGCCGCGGTGACCACGGTCATGGGTGGCGATGTCGACCCGGTTTTGGATGACGACGAGGACGATGACCCGTTTGTCGACGTATCCGAGTCGGTTGAAGCCGAGCGAGCCAAGACCACGCTGTTGCCGCGCCGCCATGCCAAGAAGGGCAAGTCTGCGCCTAAGCTCAATACGAGTGAGCCCGACCCGTCTTGGTCCGATAGCGAGATTGAGCTCACCGAGGGCGATGACGAGGACGACGAGGCTCCGATTGAGACCGCAAAGACAACTTTGCTGCCGCGTCGCCATGCAAAGCGCGGCCAGGTAACCGGCCAGCTTTCGATGGAAGACGACCCCGATAAGATCGACGAGTCCGTGCCGCCGTTTGCCGTGAATCCCGTCTCGGCCGCACCTCAGATTCCCGACTTCCTGAAGCATCCCAAGGTTGCCGATGCGCCTGCCACGAGTGCTATCGAATCGGCTGCGGCTCGTGATGAGGGAGTGGACGACGGCGCCGCAGATAACGAGGGCGAAGAGGAGGACGGCCTCAAGCTTCCGCCGCTCGAAATCCTGCATGCCAACCCGCAGTCGGCTTCCGCCGCGTCTTCGGACAAGGAGCTGGAGCAGACCGCTGAGTCACTGCAATCCACCTTGCTTGAGTTTGGCCGCAGTGCCCGCGTGGTCGGCTGGATCGCCGGCCCCACGGTGACGACCTTTAAGCTGCAGCCCGGTGAGGGCGAGCGTGTGAGCAAAATCTCGAGCCTCGAGGACGATATCGCGCTTTCGCTCGCTGCCCAGTCGGTGCGTATCTTTGCCCCGATCCCCGGCACCTCGCTCGTGGGCATCGAGATTCCCAACCGCAAGCGCCAGAACGTCAATCTGGGCGACGTGCTGCCCTATGTGAAGGGCGGTCCGCTCGAGCTCGCCATCGGCCGCGACGCCGAGGGCACGCCGGTTGTCGCCGACCTCGCCAAGATGCCTCACCTGTTGATTGCCGGTACGACCGGTTCTGGTAAGTCGGTGATGATCAACTCCATCATCACGACCTTGCTCATGCGCGCCCTTCCCGAGGACGTTCGCCTGATTATGGTCGACCCCAAGCGCGTCGAGCTTGCGGGCTATAACGGTCTTCCGCATCTCTATGTGCCCGTGGTGACCGAGCCTAAGCAGGCCGCGAGCGCTCTGCAATGGGCTGTGTCCGAGATGGAGCGTCGCCTGAAGGTCTTCGAGCGTCTCAACGTGCGTAAGATCTCGACCTACAACGAAAAGCAGGCTGCTGGCGAGTTTGAGCATTACGACAATCCGCCGCAAAAGATGCCCTACCTTGTCATTATCATTGACGAGCTCTCTGACCTGATGATGGTCGCCGGTAAGGATGTCGAGGCCTCGATCGTGCGTATTGCACAGCTGGGCCGTGCCGCCGGTATTCACCTTATCGTTGCCACGCAGCGCCCCAGCTCCAACGTGGTGACGGGCCTCATTAAGGCCAACATCACCAACCGTATCGCCTTTAACGTCGCCACGGGCATCGACTCGCGCGTCATCATCGACCAGATGGGTGCCGAGAAGCTCACCGGTTTGGGCGACATGCTGTTCTCCAAGGTCGACTGGGGCAAGCCCCGCCGTATCCAGGGCTGCTTTGTCTCGGACGACGAAATCAACGAGATTGTCGAGTTCGTCAAGTCGCAGAGCGAGCCCGACTACCACGAGGAGATTCTGTCCGCCGTGGCGCCCGCTTCCATGTCCATGGCTGGTGGCGGCATTGTCCGCACTGGAGTCGCCGAGCCGCAAGACGATGATCCGCTCATTTGGGAAGCCGCCCATATTGTGGTGGAATCGCAGCTGGGCTCCACATCTGGCCTGCAACGCCGCCTGAAGGTTGGCTATGCGCGTGCCGGGCGTATTATGGACATGCTGGAAGAAAAGGGTGTCGTCGGCCCGCCCGACGGTTCCAAGCCGCGCGAGGTCCTGTTGGACGAGGAAGGGCTTGCCGCGCTGGAATCTGTCGACGCCGAGATGGCACGTGAAGATCGTGAGTTTGGAGGATTCTGATGGCTGCACGCTTTGGTGACATGCTGCTCGAGCAGCGTCGCCGAATGGGCCTTTCCATTCAGCAGGTCGCCAACACCATCAAAATCAGGCCGCAGATCATCGAGTTTTTCGAGACCGGTAACTTTGCTTCGATGCCGCCGCGCGGCTATGCGCAGGGCATGATTTCGAGCTATGCTCGTTTTTTGGGCCTCAATCCGCGCGAGGTCGTCAATGCCTACTTTGACGAACTGATGGCATACGAACGCGAGACGTCGCAGCAGGGCGGTCGTTTCCAGGACGCCGCCGGCTACGTCAATTCGCGTTCCTCTGTCGATAACGGGCGCTTCCTGATGGTTCAGGGCGGTCGTTCGACTCGCTATGGACAGCGTCCTCAGCAGGCCGGTTATATTACAGAGACGGGTTCGGGCGAGGAGATTCGCTCGCAGCGTGACCGGTTCCGCAGTACGCCGATGCCCGAGGACCGTGCACTTCCCGCTGCCCGCGGCGTGGCGCGTGACCCTCGTGCCGGCTACGGCGACGGCGGCTATTCCGATCGCGGTCACCGTGGTATCTCTGCCGGTCGTGCTCGCGGCGGCTATGCGGACGCCGATACCACGCAGGTGACGCCGCGTCTTCGCTCTCAATCACAGCCGTATGGCCAGCGCTCTTCGGCTCCGCGTGCGGGCCAGCGTGGCTATCAAGGCCGCGGTGAACTTGCGCCCCGATCGGGTCAGCGCAGCCTTCAGGGCCAGGGTGGCTATCGCGGCCGTTCCGATAGCCATCGTGGCCGTATGCCTCAGGGAGGCGGCCGCAGCAGTTCCAGTCGTGGACGCGGCGGTTCCCGTGCTCCTCAAAACAACGGGCTCGATCCGCGTATCGTCTACGCCGGTATCGGTGCCGTGGCGTTGCTGCTGATCGTGCTCATCGTGGTACTTCTGCGCGGCTGCGCATCTTCGACGCCCGAGACCACGCCCGAGACGCCCACTGCTACCAAGACGACGACCAAGAAGTCTTCTAAGAAGACCGAAATCGTCGACGAGGATGAGGACACCGATGAGGCGACGGATGAGTCGACCGATTCGGACGCCTCCAAGACGACGGCTAAAAAGGAAGAGAACGAGGTAACGAAGGTCAAGATCTCCGTTGCCAAGGGCAAGACTGCTTGGATTGAGGTCAAGGTCGACGGCAAGTCGGTCTATGGCGCCCAGGCGACTGGCCCCTTTGAGCAGGAGTACACGCCCGAGTCCTCGATCGAGATCACCACGTCTAAGCCTTCCGATGTCACCGTTACCAAGAACGGCGAAAAGGTCCGTTACGATACCAAGACCTCGGGCGTGGCGCGCGTGACGATCACCGTTCCCAAGAAGGAGACGACTGATTCCGAGAATGGTGAAAGTTCTGATGGTGCCGACACCACCGATGGTACCGACACCACCGACGGCATCGATGCCCAGTCCACGGATGGCGCCGATACCGCAACTGACGGCCAGACGCCCACCGATTCTACTGACTATTCGTACGATAGCTACTAAGCCGCTCGTACGCGAAAGGAAACATCATGGCTAAAGATTCCAGCTTCGACGTCGTGTCCGAGGTCAACATGCAAGAGGTCGACAACGCCTTCCAGCAGACCACGCGCGAGATTTCCCAGCGCTATGACCTGAAGGATTCCGGCGCCACGATCGAGCTTTCGAAGGGCGACAAGCTCTTTACAATCAACGCCCCGGCCGACTTTGTCTCCAAGCAGATCATCGATGTCCTGAGCTCCAAGCTCATCAAGCGCGGCATCGACCTCAAGGCTGTTTCGTGGGATGCTCCGCAGGCGGCATCGGGCGGCACCGTGCGCGTGCTCGGCCATATCGTCGAGGGTATCGACCAGGCGACCGCCAAGAAGATCAATAAGGACATCAAGGACCAAAAGCTCAAGGTCAAGGTGACCATCGAGGCCGAGAAGCTGCGTGTTTCCTCTGCTTCGAAGGACGCGTTGCAGACCGTTATCCAATTCCTGCGCGACCAGGACTACGGCCAGCCGCTGCAGTTCACCAACTACCGCTAATATCATTCGAAAGGACTGCTCTCCAACATGGATACACCGTTGGGCTCCGTGCTCTACATCACCCTCGGGTGCGCTAAGAACGAGGTTGACACCGACCGCATGCGTTCTCTTTTGACCGCCGCGGGCTACGAGGAGGCATTCGACCCACAGGATGCCGATATCGCCATCGTCAATACATGCTCGTTCCTCGCCTCCGCAACGTCCGAGAGCATCGAGACCACGCTCGAGCTCGCCAATGAGGTTCAGGACGGCGTTCGTTCTTGCCCCATCGTCATGTGCGGCTGTGTGCCGTCGCGCTATGGCGACGACCTGCCCGACGAGCTGCCCGAGGTCGCTGCCTTTGTGAAGGCCGACGAGGAAGACGGCATCGTGGCAGTCATCGATGGCGTGCTGGGTGTCGAGCGTGAGATCGCGGCCTATATCCCTCAGGTCAAGCGTACCGTCGAGGGCGCCGTTGCTTACGTCAAGATTTCCGATGGCTGCAACCGCTTCTGCAGCTTCTGCATGATCCCCTATATTCGCGGTCGCTATCATTCGCGCAATGCCGAGAGCATTATCTCCGAGGTACGCGACCTGGTTGCCGGCGGTGTGCGCGAGATCGTGCTGATCGGCCAGGACACGGGCATCTGGGGCACCGACTTTGCTGATGAGGACGTCGCCGAGGGCTCGCCGCGCAATCTGGCGCAGCTGCTGCGTGCCGTCGCCGAGGCCGTGCGCCCGCACAACGTCTGGGTCCGCGTGCTCTATCTGCAGCCCGAGGGCATGACCGATGAGCTTATCGATACGATTCGCGATACGCCCGAGGTGCTGCCCTATATCGATATCCCCGTGCAGCACTGCGACGCGCGCATCCTCAAGGCTATGCGCCGTTCCGGTTCGCGCCAGGAGCTCGAGGACCTGTTCCGCGATCTGCGTGAGCGTATCCCCGGCATCGTGATCCGTTCCACGGCTATGGTCGGCTTCCCGACCGAGACCGACGACGAGTTCCGCGACCTTATCGACTTTATGGACACCGTCGGCTTTGACTACACGAGCGTCTTTGCCTACTCGCAGGAGGAGGGCAGCCTGGCCGCTAAGATGGAGGGTCAGGTCGACGAAGAGGTCAAGCTCGAGCGCGCCCAGGAGGCCATGGACCTGGCCGAGTCGCTCGGTTTTGCCGCCACCGCCGCACATGTGGGCGAGCGCGCCCAGGTGATCGTCGACGGTATCGAAGAAACCGAGGACGGCACCGAGCTGATCGGCCATGCCTGGTTCCAGGCGCCCGATTCCGATGGCGCGGTCCACTTGGACGCCAGTGAGGCGTCCGTGGGCGATATTCTGACTGTCGAGTTTACCGATAGCTTCTGCTATGAGCTTATCGGCCATGTTGTGGAGTAGGAGAGCATCGTGGCAAACGAGAGCAATAAGGAACTGACGAGTGTTTGGACGCCCGCCAACATCGTGACGTGCGTTCGCATCGTCTTTATCCCGGTGTTCATGATCGTGTCGGCGCTTTCTCACACGAGTGTTGCCGGTACGGATTGGAGCACCTTCGACGGCCCGCTCGCCGCCGCTGCCTTCATTCTGTATGTGATCCTGTCGTGCACCGATAAGGTCGACGGTTATCTGGCGCGTTCGCGCAACGAGATCACCGACTTCGGTAAATTCTTGGACCCCATCGCCGATAAGCTGCTCGTGTTCTCGGCCCTGCTGCTGTTCTTGGATTTTGGCGCGGTGACCGTGTGGTCCGTGTTCATTATCCTGTTCCGTGAGCTTCTGGTGAGCGCCCTTCGCATGGTCGCGAGTGCGGCTGGTGTGGTCGTTGCGGCCGATAAGCTCGGCAAGTACAAGACGGCGACCACGATGGTCTCCATCTGCGGTTACCTGTGCGTTTTTGCTATGGCCGGCTTGCACCTTGGCCCGGTGGCGCTGACGCTCGGCATCTACTCGGTGTCGCGCTTCCTGTATGCCGTTGCCGTTGTCTTGACCGTTATCTCGGGCGCCCAGTACTTCTGGAACTGCCGCAAGATCGTCTTTTCGGTCTAGGTCCTGGTGGGTATGACGGACTCTTTTGAGCAGATTTCCGCACATAACGAGGAGCTGGCGCGCGATATCGTCGAGCGCGCGAGCGCTCGGGGTGTGACGGTTTCGACGGCTGAGTCGCTGACGGCGGGTATGATCGCCTCGACGATTGCGGATATCCCGGGCGCCTCGGCGGTGCTGCGTGGCGGTGCGGTGACCTACTGCGATGAGATTAAGCATCGCGTGCTGGGTGTTGAGCAGGAGACGCTCGACCGCTACACCGCGGTGTCGCATCAAACTGCGCGCGAGATGGCGTCGAGTTCGCTGGAACTGTACCAGAGCGATATTGCAGTGAGCGCAACGGGTTATGCCGGCCCCGGCGGTGGTACTGAGGACGATCCTGCTGGCACTTTCTATATTGGCTGGGCACATCGTTCCGCCGATGGGGGAGTGCCGGTCGTGGACTCTGTGCGCTGCCACTATGAGGGCGACCGTTCGTGTGTTCGTGCCCATGCGGTCACGGAGGCATTGGGTCGCATTGCCCTTGTGCTCAACTCTATGGAATAGACGTGTTTTAAGGGGCCTCCGGGCCCCTTAATTGTGGAGATAGGGACCTCCGGCGAATTTTATCTTTGTGCAGGTAGTTGTCGTATTTTTCCTCGCCATGATTTTCTTGGTTCGCCTGCGGTCAAGCATTTGGTCAGTGTTTGGTCGGCGTTTGGTTGGGTTTTGGAAAGACCGCCTGCATATGATTGGCCTGAACGGTTGACCACGAACAGCCGTTCGTTTATTATCGATGCAGGTTGTTAAGAGGAGGGCTATTCATGGCCAAGAATTCAGGTCCCGTACGTACCGTTCATGCTCGCACGACGGGTAAAGAGCGCGATGAGATGATCGCCACCACCAAGGCCGAGATCGAGAAGAAATTCGGCCAGGGTTCCATCATGAGGTACGGCGACGGTGGTCCCGAGCTCGAGGTCGAGGCCATTCCCACGGGCGCCCTGGCCCTCGATGCCGCGCTGGGTATCGGCGGCGTGCCGCGCGGCCGTATCGTCGAGATTTACGGTCCTGAGTCCTCCGGTAAGACGACGCTTTCGCTCGAGATCCTGGCCGAGGCCCAGGCAATGGGTGGCGTTGTGGCATTTATCGATGCCGAGCACGCGCTTGATCCCACGTATGCCGCGCGCATCGGCGTGGATATCGACGAGGTGCTCATTTCCCAGCCCGATACGGGCGAGCAGGCGCTTGAGATTGTTGACATGCTCGTGCGTTCCG
This sequence comes from uncultured Collinsella sp., assembly GCA_900546825.1. Classification (GTDB taxonomy): domain Bacteria; phylum Actinomycetota; class Coriobacteriia; order Coriobacteriales; family Coriobacteriaceae; genus Collinsella. Next base: position 9,961 of record UREE01000064.1, read on the forward strand.
GCGCCATCGATGCCATCGTCGTCGACTCCGTCGCCGCGCTGACCCCGCGTGCCGAGATCGAGGGAGAAATCGGCGACACTACGGTCGGTCTTCAGGCTCGCCTGATGAGCCAGGCGCTCCGCAAGCTCGCCGGCTCGCTGTCTAAGTCCAACACGACGTGCATCTTCATTAACCAGCTGCGTGAGAAGATCGGCGTCATGTTCGGCAACCCCGAGACCACGACGGGCGGCCGCGCCCTTAAATTCTTCTCTTCGGTGCGTATCGACATTCGCCGTATCGATAGCATTAAGCTTAAGGACGAGGTTATCGGTAACCGCGTGCGCGCTAAGGTCGTTAAGAACAAGGTGGCAGCTCCGTTCCGTTCTGCTGAGTTCGACATTATGTACGGTACGGGCATCTCTAAGGAGGGCTCGATTCTGGACATGGCTGTCGAGTGCGGCATTTGCAAGAAGATGGGCTCCTGGTTTGCCTATGGCGAGGACAAGCTCGGCAACGGTCGCGAGGCCGCCAAGGCGTTCCTGCGCGAACACCCCGATTGCGCCGACGAGATTGAGCATAAGGTCCGTCTTGCCTGCGGGCTTGAGTTTGATGACGATGCTCCGTCCGAGGTAGAGCTGACCGATCAGCCTGCGCCTGAGGAGTTCGATGAGCTCTATGCCATTGACGGCTCCGCCATGCTCGATGATGACGACGAGTAGCGGTTACGCTCATGTCGTATACGGTGACCGAGGCCACGGTCGTCTTTCCCGATAAGAAGGCGGCCTCCTCGTTCTCGAGCGGGTATGCGTCTAAAAAGCCCTGCGCGCATATCGATTGTGAGCTTGAGGACGGTTTTGAGCGGTCCATTTGGATTCCCGTGCGGGTCGCGCGCCTGTATGTCAAAAACCGCCCTGATCTTCCCTGTGATTGGGACAACTTTCGTGAGGCGGTGCAGTTCATCGAGCGTAAATGTGCACTTACCATGGTGACCGAGATGTTATCGCGCCGCGACCATGCGACGGGTGAGGTCCGTGACAAGCTGGCTAGCTACGGCTTTCACCAGCCCTCGATCGATTTCGCCGTCGAGCGCGCCACCGAGTATCGCTTTTTAGACGAGAACCGCTTTTGCTCGTACTTTATCGAGGAACGCAAGCGGCGCGGTTGGGGACAGCGCAAAATCGAGACCGAGCTCAAGCGTCGTCATGTCGTGCTCGATGACATTCCCGGTTATCCTGAGGAATATTTTGCCGTCGAAGACGATTTGGCGCGTGCGTCAGCCCTACTTGCCAAGCGGCGTGTTCCAGAGACTCGCGGATTCGAAAAACTGGTTCGGTTTTTGATGGGCAAGGGCTTCTCGTATCACATCGCCGCCGATGCCGTTAAGGCACGCCTCGATGCCGAATGCGAGGAATGTGCGGTTTAGGCATATGCGTTTTGTGGTCCTGCCGTTCACCGCGTTTTAGCCGCCGTGCTGGGGCTATTTATTTGACAGTTGTTGCGGTTCAACGTACGATAAACACTGTCATTTGCTTTGTGATATGTGCTCATCTGTGATGAGTTTGTTTATATGGATCGCAGCCATCTTCAGGGAATATTGTCTAATCTTATGGGAAATGCAGTTAAATATAACAGACCAGGCGGCTTTGTCCAAACCGATATCACAATGGACAGCACAAGTCTTTCAATTCGTGTGGAAGAC
>UREE01000065.1 GCA_900546825.1 uncultured Collinsella sp.
CGCAGATCACGCCCACGGAGTGCGGAATCTCATCACGGGTGCGGCGCAAGACCTTCTCGCGCACAAACTCGGCAACGAGCGTCTCATCGGAAGCGTCGGTACCCATGTCCTCGGGGAACCAACGCGGACCCTCGGGCAAAAAGTGCGCAACGGTCTCGATGAAGGCATCGACGTTGAAGTTCTTGACCGACGACGTCACGATCTCGTCGTCATATTCCATGAGCTCGTGGGCGGCCTTAAGCTGCTCCATGACCTGTGCGGGGTCGGCCTCATCGGCCTTGGTAAGCACCAGGACCTTCTTGGAACGAGCGTTCTTGACACGCTCGGCAACCCAGGCGTCTCCCCTGCCGATGGGCTTGGTGGCATCAATCAAAAACGCGACGACATCGACATCGTTCAGCTCGAACAGCGCGCTCTTGTTGAGCTCGGACCCCAGGCCGTCCTTGGGCTTGTGGATACCCGGGGTATCGACAAAGACCAGCTGGTAGCCGGGACGGTTGACGACGGCGCGCATGCGGCGGCGGGTCGTCTGGGCCACCGGCGAGGTGATGGCGACCTTTTTGCCATAGCAGGCGTTGAGCAGCGTGGACTTGCCGGCGTTGGGGCGGCCGACCAGCGCCACGAAGCCGCTGCGGAAACCGGGCTCAACGTCGCCAAAGCCCGCGAGGCTGTCGTCCTCGTCGCACAGGGCGTCGAGTTCCTCGTCGCTCATACCCTCAAACGGGTCGAACTCCTCGACATCCTCGAGCTCCTCGGTATCCACCGCGTCCAGGGACTCGTCGTCCAAAATCTCATCGGTAGGCTGCATATTGTCGGACATGGGAATCCCTTTCTAAATAAAGTCGAGCGCGTGGGCAAATACCAGTACGCCCACAATCGCGGCGGTGATGGAAAGAACGTATACAGAGGCGGCGGCGATGTCCTTCGCACGCTTGGCCAGCGGATGGAGCTCCTGGGTCGCTAGGTCGACGATAGCCTCCATAGCGGTGTTGCACAGCTCACCGTGAATCACCAGGCCACAACAGATGATAATCGTGGCCCACTCGGCAATGTCGAGCCCCACGATACAGCCGGCAATGACAGTGCACACGCCCGCCACGAGCATGACCTTAATGTTGCGCTCGGTCTTGACAGCGGTGACGAAGCCCTCCATGGCGTAGGAAAACGACTTTAAGAAGGACGGATGGTCCTTGTTCGATCCGGGAATCATAGACGGCTCCTAGTCGTGGGCGTGGTTGGTGATGGGGCCGACGTGGACTAGCTTGGGGTCCTCGCCGCGCTCAAGCGCCAGATCGCGCAGGATGGCGTCCTCGCGGGCCTCCATGACCTCGGCCTCGTCGTCCTCGATGTGGTCATAGCCCAGCAGGTGCAGCATGCCGTGAACGAGCATCAGACGGCACTCGTCAGCGGGGCTATTGCCAAAACCGGGGGCCTGACGGGCAATAACCTGCGGGGCCAAGATAATATCGCCGAGCTCGAGCGTCTCATCGGCGGGAATGTCATCGTCAAAGGCCGAATCGCACTCAAACGAGAGTACATCGGTGGTGCGATCGATACCGCGCCACTCGTGGTTGAGCTCGTGCATCTCGTCCTCGTCGACATACGAAAGGGAAATCTCGACTTCACGTTCAACGCCCTCGGCAGCAAGCACAACCTCGCAGATGTGCTCCACCTCCTGCGCGTCAAGCAGCGTATCGAGCTCGGCTCTGTTGCTGATCAATACACTCAACGGGACTCCTTTCGGTCACGTACGCGTTTCTCGCGCACATCATCATAAGTATCGTACGCCTCGACGATACGTCCCACCAAGGCATGGCGCACCACGTCGGCACGCTCGAGGTGCGAAAATGCGACATCGTCGACACGGCCCAAAATCTTCTCGACATCCGCCAAGCCACCACGACGACCCACCAGGTCGCGCTGGCTCAGGTCGCCGGTAATCACAAACTTGGAGTTAAAACCCAAGCGCGTCAGAAACATCTTCATCTGCTCAGGCGTGGTATTTTGCGCCTCGTCGAGCACCACGAAAGCATCGCTCAGCGTGCGGCCGCGCATATAGGCAAGCGGGGCGATCTCGATCACGCCGCGCTCCATAAGCTCATCGGTGCGCTCGCGATCCATCATGTCAAAAAGGGCGTCGTAGAGCGGACGCATGTAGGGATCGATCTTTTCCTCAAGGGTACCGGGCAAAAAGCCCAGATTCTCCCCCGCCTCGACAACCGGACGCGTCAAGATCAGACGGCCCACCTCGTGACGCTTGAGCGCGGCAACGGCGAGCGCCATGGCCAGATAGGTCTTACCGGTACCGGCAGGACCCAAGCCAAAGGTGATGGTATGCGAGCGAATGGCATCCACATAGCGCTTTTGCCCAAGCGTCTTGGGACGAATGACGCGACCGCGATACGAAAGCAGCACGTCATCGCGAAGCGATGTGGCCTCATGCTCGCCGTCGCGCAAGACGGCCAGGCAGCGAGAGACATCGTCGGCAGACAGCGTGCGCCCGGCGGCCGCCTCGCGAAAAGCGTGTTCGAAAAAACGCGCCACGAGTTCGACCTCGTCCGGATCACCGCTCACGGCGATGCTATCGCCACGGGCGACCACATGGGCGCGAACCAAGCTCTCGAGCGCACGAAGGACGCCGTCGCCGGCGCCCAAAACGCACGAGGGATCAATTCCCTCGGGAACGGTAAGTCTAATCTTCGAGGCTTCCATGAACCTCCCTGCGCGCATGGACCAAGCCGGAATCATCGACTCCGATGATAGCAACATCGAGCAGGCACGGGGCTGTAAGTCCACAGGTATCGTCAAGACGGGCATGATGGAACGAGCCGAGCGTCAGGTTGTCACCATACTCGAGCACGGCACGCTCGACCGTGCCCACGCGACGACGAGCGTCGGCCATAGCGAGCTCCTGTGCCGCGGCCCGCATACGGCGGCTACGCTCGGCCATAACCTCGGGCGGCACCTGGTCGGGCATGTCGGCAGCAAGGGTACCGGGACGCTTGCTGTAGCGGAACACGTGCATACGCGAGAAACCCACACGGCGGCACAGCGCCAGCGACTCCTCGAACTCCTCGTCCGTCTCACCAGGAAAACCGACGATGACATCGCACGAAAGAGACGCCTGGGGCAAGTTGGCGCGAATCATACGCACCGTGTCCTCAAAGGCCTCCGCACTATAGGGACGACCCATGCGATGCAGGGTCGCCGTACAGCCGGACTGCACGGGCAGGTGCAAAAACGGGGCGATACGCTGCGGATAGCGCGCCATAACCTTAAGCAGGCGCTCAGAGATATCCATGGGCTCGACCGAGGAAATGCGCACATGCGCAATAGTCGTGCGCTCCATGATGGCCTCGAGCAGCTCATCGATTTCGACATGCTCGTCGGTCGCGCTCTTGCCATCGTAGGCACCCAGGTTCACACCGGTCAGCACCACCTCGGGCACGCCGGCCTCCTGGGCCTCGCGAACTTGTTCAAGCACGGACTCGACGGGCACGGAGCGCTCGGGGCCGCGCGCCTTCCACACAATGCAATAGGTGCAGCGATGGTTGCAGCCGTCCTGGATCTTCACGCCCAGGCGAGAGCGACCGAGCGCATCGACCACCTCGCCATCGCTGCAGGCGGGAACGCTATCGGACTCAACGCCCAGCACCTCGCAGACACGTTCGGCGACATCGATCTTGGACGGCTCGGCGATCACGCGATCCGAAAGCTCCAACAGCTCCTCGGGATGCAAATTGACCACGCAACCGGTCACGACCACATAGGGCTCATTTTGATGGGCCAGCGCATGGCGGACGGCCTTACGGGTCTTGGCCTCGGCCTCGCCCGTAACGGCACAGGTGTTAATGACGATCAGCTCTGCATCCTGAGGCTCCACCATAGCAAAGCCCAGGCGCATAAGATCGGCAGTGATACGGTCGGACTCAACCCGGTTGACACGGCAGCCGAGGTTGACGACGGAAATATGGGGTGCGAGCACGCGGGCTCCTTAATCGAGGATATCGTCGAGGGCACTCTTGATACGGTCGGTCACCGACTTCTTACCGGAGGCGACGTCATCGCCCATCTCATCGGCAAAAGCACGGAGCAGCTCGCGCTGCTTATTGGAAAGATTGGTGGGAACGACCACGCGCAGTTGCACGATCAGGCGGCCACGCGAACCGCCACCGCCAATGCGCGGCATGCCGTAATTATTGACGCTCACGGTGTCGCCGTACTGGGCACCGGCGGGAACCGTCACCTTAACGACCTCGTCGGGCATAATGCCCTCGACCTCGATCTCGCAGCCGAGCGCAGCCTGCGCAATCGAGATATCGCTCACCAGGTACAGGTCGTCACCGTTGCGCTTATAGCGCTCATGGTCGGCAACGCGCACGTTGACAATCAGGTCACCCGAGGGCTCGCCGCGAAGACCGGCCTCGCCAAAGCCGCTCACGCGCAGCTGGCGACCGGTCGAAACGCCGGCGGGGATATCGATGTCGATCTTTTCGTGCGAAGGCGTGCGGCCCTGACCGTCGCAGGTCTCGCAGGGATGATCGATAACCGTGCCCTCGCCATGGCAGTCGGGGCAAGGTGAAGAGGACTGGACCTGGCCTAGGAACGAACGCTGGACCGTCGTGACATAGCCCGTGCCGTGGCAACGGCTGCACTGCTTTTCCTGTGCACCCTCGGCCCTACCGGTGCCGTTGCAATCCTCGCAGGGAGCAAGGCGGTCATAGCTGATCGTCTTTTTGCAGCCGAGTGCCGCCTCCTCGAGCGTCACCGAAAGGGAGATGGCCATATCGCGACCGCGGCGGCGCTCGCGACGGCTACGAGCGCCACCGCCGGCACCGCCGCCAAAGAACGACGAGAACAAGTCGTCCATGCCCATGCCACCAAAGATATCGTTGATATCGACGTAGCCCGAACCACCAGGGCCGTCGGCAGTGCCGTAACGGTCATAGTTAGCACGCTTCTGCTCATCGGAAAGAACGGAATAGGCCTCGTTGAGCTCCTTGAACTTGGCCTCGGCCTCGGGGTCGTCCGAAACATCCGGATGTACGGTACGGGCCTTCTTTAGAAACGCACGCTTAATCGTCCGCGCGTCGGCATCCTTGTCGACGCCAAGCACCTCGTAGTAATCCCTATTTTCCGACACGACCGAATCCTTCCGACTTTCATTATTGTCACAGTGCGTCCTATACCCATGCTGGGCCGACCGCAAACAGAGGGTTTGATGTTATTGCATTCCGTAAGGCGAAAGCATGGCACGCTGCGAGCAGCTGGCAAACCAAACCGACACGAGCGCAAACATAAATCCGTTGGCAAAACCGTTGGCAAACTGCATCGCGCCGCGCTTCCACCACAGCAGACTGCGGTGAAGCACGCCGTCCGAGACCACCATAAACAGGCCCATGGCAAACGGAATAAAGCACATTATGGCAAAGGCCGAAAACACGCCCGATATGGCCGATAGCACCAAGAACGGCGCCACGATGCCCATCAGGTAAAAACCGGTACGGGCCTTGCCTTCCAGACGCTCGGCCTCGACATGGGCGCGACCGACTAGATCACCGCCAGCGGCACCGTTAGTGCCGGCGTGACCCATACCGCTAATGCGGACCTCATCGCCATCGTGCGTACCGGCGGGAAACTCAATCGTCTGCTCGGAGGTTACGCGAGTACGACCGCTGCCACCGCAATCGGGGCAGGGGTCGGCCACGACCTTACCGGAACCGCCGCACTCGGGGCAGACCGACTGGAACGTGCCGGCACCGAACAGGAAGGACAGGTCGACATCGATGTGGCCACGACCGCCGCAGCTCGGGCAGGTATGGGCATGCTCGGACGAAACAGAACCCGAGCCTCCGCAGTGACCACAGGTATCGAAGCGCGTATAGCGGACGGTCTTGCGGGCACCGCCCTTGGCCTCCTTGGCGTCGAGCTTGATATCGACGACCACGTTGGCGCCGTTCTCGGGATTATAGGCAGCCTGCCCGCGACGCTGCTGGCCCCAGGCGCCACCAAAGGGAAAGCCGCCCTCAAAGGGATTGCCATAGCCCGCGCTACCGGCGTAGCCGCCGCCATAGGGAGAAGCCGCAGGAGCGCCGGCGAAGGGATTGCCCGAGCGCATGGCGTCATAGCGCGCACGCTTCTGCTCGTCCGAAAGCACGGCATAGGCCTCGGAAACCTCTTTGAACTTTTCCTCGGCATCTGGTTCTTTGTTGACGTCCGGATGGAGCTTGCGGGCCTTTTGCTGGAAGGCTTTTTGTATATCACGCGAGGTGGCGTCCTTAGAGACACCCAAAATCTCGTAGTAATCTTTTTCGTTCATCGTCGCCATGCGCGGCAACCTCCTGCTCACAGCAGCGTATATATTGCGGTAATTCTACCCGAGCGGCCTAGGCTAGACCCCAAAACAGCTCGAACAGCACATTTCCATCGAGCCAGCCCAAGTGGGTGGGCGCTAAACGAGCACGGACGCGACCTGCGATAACGTCTTTTGAGGTGACGCGTCCCGCATGTCCTTCAATATGATCGGGCACCCAGGCGGCAAGGCCCAACTCGAGTGCACGGTCACAGGCCGCCGCCAACTCATCTGCAGCGATCACGCTTGCCGAGCGAACCAACAAGTCGGGCCCAATGCCACGCGTCATGCGGCAGGCAAGCATCAAATCCTCGGCTGCCGCCTCACGCTGCGACAGATACTCGGCATCAAACGTCGTAGCGGCATCGTCGCGTTGCACCAAGCGCACGCGATACGCATCGCCGCGAGCGGGCACGGCGGGAAACAGCCCGGCCAAGCGATCGAAATCCCCGGCGTCGAGCATACCGGCGGCAGAACGACCCAAGCCCAGATAGCCTTGTCCGGTCCAATAGGCAATGTTGTGAGCACACTCATGGCAGTCGAGCGCGTAGCTTGCCACCTCATACGGATGGTAGCCTGCCGAACTCAGCCGCTCGCGCGCAACGTCCATGCATGCGGCTTGGAAATCCTCATCGGGCTCAAGCGACTCGTCACGGCACGCCATGCGGTAAAGCGGCGTGCCCTCCTCGAGCGTGAGCGGATAGACCGACACATGGTGCGGGGCCGCCGCAAGCACGCCATCGAGCGTACGCTGCCAGCTTACAGCGGTCTGCCCGGGAAGGCCGCACATAAGGTCGCACGACACATCGAGCCCGGCATCCTTGACCGTGGCGATGGCCGCAAGGGCGCGACCCGCATCGTGGATACGGCCGATCGAGGCAAGCTCGGCGTTGTCGAGGGTCTGAACTCCCAAAGAAATGCGCGTGACGCCTACGCTGGCAAGCGCCGCAGCGAGCCGTGGAGTCAACGACTCTGGATTAGCCTCGCAGGTAAACTCAACGGGCTTACACCTCGCAGAGATACGCCGGGCGAGTTCTACCAGACGCTCCCCCGCCAGCGACGGCGTGCCGCCGCCAACATAGACGGTGCGGATCTGTGCAAGCGCCCCGGCGTCGCCATAGGCATCGAGGCGTGCATACAGCTGTTCAAAATAGGCATCGAGCGCAGCGCCCAGGTCGAACGGGGGAAAACTGCGCGAGTCAAAGTCGCAGTACCTGCACTTTTGGGCGCAAAACGGCACATGCACATACAGCGCGGTAACGGCCACCCTTAAGCCTCCAGCGGATGAGCGGGCACCGGCTCACCAGCGGCAAGCGCGGCCTCACAGAGCACCACGTCGCGCTCGATATCATCGACCAGCGCCATAAACTCCTCGTACGTGGAGCAGCGCACCACCTGAGCGCGCCAGGCGGCGGCATGGGGCATGCCCTTTAAGTACCAGCTTGCATACGTACGGGCACGCGACATAAGCGGCAGAAGCTCGTGCGTCAACGTCAGGTGCTCACGCAGAGCCTCCAGGCGCTCAACCGAGGAGCGAGAAGGAACCGGCGTGCCATCGAGTGCAAGGGCTCGGGCATCGCCGAACACCCACGGATTGCCGTAGATGCCGCGCGCGATAAACACCGCTCTGGCACCCGAGCCTTGCAGATGCTCGGCAGCGTCCTCGGCCGAGAACACATCGCCCGAACCGATCACGGGAATCTCGACAGCGTCGGCAACCTCATCGACGACAGACCAATCGGCCTGGCCCGTGTAGAGCTGCGTGGCGCAACGACCATGCACGGCGACTGCGGCAGCCCCTGCGCCCTCAAGCAAATGTCGCGGCATTGCGGTCCTCGGCATAAAAGCCCTTGCGAATCTTGACGGTCACGGGCACGTGCGCCGCGCCCACCGTGGCCTCGACGATCTTCTCGGCCAGGTCGGGCGTGCGCATGAGCGCCGAGCCCTCGCCCTTGGTAACGACCTTGCGGGCGGGACATGCCATATTGATATCGATGAGCGACAGGCGATCGCCAACGCGCTCCTCGACGGCGGCGACGGCGCTCGCAAACTGATCGGGCTTGGAGCCAAAGAGCTGCACGCAAATCTGCTGCTCCTCGTCGGCCGGTAGCACCAGGCGCCACGTCTTATTACTGGCATAGGCAAGGCCTGCCACGCTCACCATCTCGCTGTAGGCAAGGTTGGCACCGCGGCGGCGACACATGATGCGATAGGCAGGGTCGGTCACGCCCGCCATGGGAGCCATAAGGAACGGCTGCTCGGCATAGGCGCCCAGCAGCCGCAGACTATATTCGGAAAGAGCCATAGACCTACTCGTCCACCTTGAGGATCGCCATAAAGGCCTCCTGCGGGACCTCGACCGATCCGATGGCCTTCATACGCTTCTTGCCCTCTTTCTGCTTCTCGAGCAGCTTGCGCTTACGCGAGATATCGCCGCCGTAGCACTTAGCAAGAACGTCCTTGCGACGCGCCTTGACGGTGGAACGGGCGATGATCTTGTTGCCGATAGCACCCTGGATGGGCACCTCGAACAGCTGACGCGGGATGATCTCCTTGAGCTTGTCGCACAGGCCACGGGCCAGGCCATATGCCTTGTCCTTATGGACGATAAACGAAAGCGCGTCCACCTCGTCGCCCGAAAGCAGGATGTCGAGCTTGACGAGCTCAGAGGGGCGATATTCGTTGAACTCATAGTCGAGCGAGGCGTAACCCTTGGTGCGGCTCTTGAGCTGATCGAAGAAGTCCAAGATGAGCTCGGCGAGCGGCATATCGAAGCGCATCTCGACCGATTTGCTCGTCAGGTGGATCATGTCGGTTGTGACGCCGCGATGCTCGATGGCGAGCTGCATGACGGCACCCGTGTACTCAGGCGGGCAGATGATCTTTGCCTTGAGGTAGGGTTCCTCGATACGATCGATGCGTGTGGCCTCGGGAAGGTCCTGCGGACTGCGGACATCGATCATTTCGCCGTCGGTCTTGTAGACGTGATAGTCGACCGAGGGACTCGTGGCAATGAGGTCCAGGTTGAACTCGCGCTCCAGGCGTTCCTTGACGACTTCCATGTGCAGCAGGCCCAGGAAGCCCACGCGGAAGCCAAAGCCGAGCGCCACCGAGGTCTCGGGCTCCCACACCAACGACGGGTCGTTGACGTGCAGCTTATCGAGGGCGTCACGCAGGTTCTCGTAGTCCTTGTTGTCGATCGGGAACAGGCCCGTGTAGACCATGGGCTTGGCCTCGCGGTAGCCCGGCAGAGGCTCGGGGCAGGGGTTCGAAGCCCACGTAAGGGTATCGCCCACGCGCACAGCCTCGGGGTCCTTCAGACCCGTGACCACATAGCCAACCTCGCCGACGGTCAGCGCGTCGACCGGGGTCTCGGCAGGACGCTTGACGCCCACGCCGTCGACCAAAAAGTCGCCCTTGGCCTGCATCATAAGCAGGGTATCGCCCTTTTTAATGGAACCATCGAAGACGCGCACCGTAGCCACCACACCGCGATACTCGTCAAAGTACGAATCCAAAATGAGCGCTTTGAGCGGAGCGTTTGCATCGCCCTTAGGCGGCGAAATCAAAAAGACGATGGACTCCAGCAGATCGTGAATGCCCTCGCCGGTCTTGCCCGAGACGCACACAGCATCATCGGCGGGAATCGCCAGGTCGTCCTCGATCTCGGTCTTAACCTCGTCGGGATGGGCCGAGGGCAGGTCGATCTTGTTGATGGCGGGCACAATGTCCAGATTGGCGTTCATGGCGAGCGTCGCGTTGGAGACGGTCTGTGCCTCGACACCCTGAGTGGCGTCGACGACGAGCACCGCGCCCTCACAAGCGGCCAGCGAACGCGAGACCTCGTAGGTAAAGTCTACATGGCCCGGCGTATCGATGAGGTTGAACTGATACGTCTCGCCGTCGTCGGCGTCATAGGACACGCGGACGGCGTTGGACTTGATCGTGATGCCGCGCTCGCGCTCGATATCCATGGTGTCGAGCAGCTGCGACTCCATGTCGCGCTCGTCGACGGTATGGGTGAGCTCGAGGATGCGGTCGCTGATCGTAGACTTGCCATGGTCAATGTGCGCAACGATTGAGAAGTTGCGGATGTGGGAAATGTCAATTGAAGTATTCATGCGGACTATCTTACCCGAGCGGTACAAAAAATGGAGCCTGTTCCATAAAACAGGCTCCATTTATGCGCGTAATCTGTGTAGTGTGAAATTTACAACTTAGGCGTTGATGCTGTTCACGAGCTTGGCAAGACCGGACTTGCGGTTGGAAGCCTGGTTCTTGTGGATAACATGCTTGGCGGCAGCCATGTCGAGACGCTTGGTAACGGTCTTGAGGGCAGCCTGGGCCTTCTCGGCGTCGCCCTCGGCGACGGCGGACTGGACGTGCTTGGTCAGCGTCTTGAGCTCGGACTTGACAGCCTTGTTACGCATGCGAGCTGCCTCATTGGTGCGGATACGCTTCTTCTGAGACTTGATGTTTGCCACTTCTGGAGTTCCTTTCGAGTTCCTTGCAAAAAATGTATGACACCTCTGAGACACGGTGAGGTCATGCAAGCGCTTACTATAGCACGCTCCCCCTCAAAGGAATAGAACGAATTTGTCAAATAGGCAGGTATCATCACGATTTTCTCAAGATGTTCGTAATCCAGAGCAAAAGCGCGGTCTCAGAATCGGCAGAGCCCTTGAGCGCGAGCTCCACATCAACGGCACCCTCGAGCGCTGCGACGAGCTCTGCCATCGAAAAGCGACGCGCCCAAGTCAGGTGATTCTTGACCTGCCAGGACTGGAGCTTGAGCGTTGCGGCCAGCTCACGACCCTGTCCACGCGCATCGAGCGCCTTGGCGACGATCAGCTCACGGATGCGACCGCACAGCAGCGTGTAGGTCCACACATAGCTCTTGGCGGGCAGCAGATTGAAGAGCTCGAGCGATCGCCGCATATCGC
>UREE01000066.1 GCA_900546825.1 uncultured Collinsella sp.
CCAAAAAGAGCACGCCGCCATGAGCAAGGCTGATCTCACCCGGGTGCACCGGGCGCCCACCGCCGATAAGACCTGCGGTCGAAATACTGTGATGAGGACTGCGGAAGGGCCGGTGCCCCGCCAACAAGCCATCAATGTTCTCACCCAAAACCGAATGGATGCACAGCGCCGCCTGTTGATCCTCAACGGAAAGCTCGGGCAGGATGCCGGTCATACGACGCGCGAGCATCGTCTTGCCCGATCCCGGGGACCCGATCATAAGCAAACCGAGCTCACCCGCTGCCGCCAGTGCCATGCCGCGCTTGGCGACCTCCTGCCCCAGTACGTCGGCATAGTCGAGTTCGGGCTCAAAGGTCGCCTCGAGCACTTCAGAATCCAAGTAGTGCCGCGCGGCATCGCCCATGCCATGGGCAAGCTGAGACAAATGATCGATAAAGCCGCAATCCACGCCCGCGAGTGGCACATGCTGGTCGGACCTGCCGGCGATAAAAGACAGCCCCATGTCGCGAGCCAATAGCTGAAACGCCACCTCGCCCTTGACAGGAAGCACCGTACCGTCCAAGCCAAGCTCGCCGGCGATAAGGCAGCGATCGAGGTTGTCACGGGGAATCTGACCATCGGCCGCCAGAACCGCGATGGCGATGGGCAGATCAAAGCCGCTACCGGTCTTGCGAATATCGCCGGGCGCTAGGTTGACCGTAATGCCCGAGCGTGGGATCTCGAACCCGGCGGAGCGCATCGCGCAGCGAATACGACCGCGTGACTCCATCACCTCCATACTCGGAATGCCAAGCATTTGGATGCCCGGAACACCACCGGCAAGCGAGACCTCGACCGTGACGTGAATCGCCTCGACGCCACGGATGCAGGCCGCGTGAACGGCAAACGTCTCGAACGCCATCACGACACCTGCCAATCGAACGCGTTGTACTGATGCTCGATCTCAGCGATATGCCCGCCACGAATGGTGACACCCACGGCATCGAAGCGAATCGCCTTGAGCGGATAATGCTCCATGAGATAGCAACTTGCGATGCGGCGGTAGCGGCGTTGCTTTTGAGCGTCCACGGCCTCCTCGGGAAAGACCCGCGTGCTGCAATCCAGTGCAACGCGTCTGGTCTTGACCTCGGCCATCACCACGACATCGTCGAGCTCATCGAGCAGCACCAGATCGGCCTCGCCCTCGGTGCAACGATAACCCTGCTCCAGCAAGGTGTAGCCGCGCTCGTTAAAGTAGTCGATGGTGATCAGCTCGCCCAGCATGCCCAGCTCGCGGGGACTGAGTCCCTTGATAAACTCGGGCGTCATCGCCCCGCAGTCGAGCTCGCCGTTTTCCCAACGCTCCTTGAGCTGCTTCGTCTTGCTCTTTTTGCTTGCGGCACTCATGGGGTCTCCTTTCCCGCACGCTGCATTGCCCCGATGATGAGGGCACCTTTCATGCGGGTAAGTACCGGAAGCAAACCAAAAGCTGACCAAATGCCGTCAAAAAACGGGCCGTACGCAGCAATGGTGTTGCATACGGCCCGCTACCAGCAGGTTTATAAAACCCCTGAGGTCCCTGTCTCCACAATTGACCTAGAAAAGGCGCTCAGTCTGCAGAAAGTTTCCGCAAAAGCTCACGCGGTGCAGTGGACAAAGTCCATGTTTGCGAATGGCCTCGATGTGCTCGGGGCTTGCGTAGCCTTTCGATTCGGCCAAATGGTACTCGGGATACTCGGCATCGTACTCGACCATCATCTCATCACGCGTGACCTTGGCCATGATGGACGCCGCGGCGATACAGGCGATCTTGGCATCGCCCTTCACCACATCGCGCTCGTTAGGAACGGCGCCCAAGGGGTTGCCATCCATAAGCACGCAATCGGGCTCGAGCCCCGTATCGGCCACGGCGCCCGCGACAGCGGCTCGAATGGCGCGGGCCATGCCCATCTCATCGATATCCTTAGGCGCGATATGGCAAAAACCAATTGCCGTCGCCACCTCGGCAATCTTCACTGAGAGCAACTCGCGGCGCGCCGGCGTGAGCTTTTTGGAATCGTTGATGCCCCAGACGCGCGGCTCCATAGGAAGGCAGACGGCGCATACCGTCAAAGGACCGGCCACCGATCCGCGACCCACCTCGTCGACACCAACGACTACCCCATCGCCGCCAAGCTCATGCATAAGCTCGTACATGTCATTGACGCGCTCGCGCTCGGCAAGTTCCTTGGCATGGCGCTTAAGAGCACGCTCGCAAGCCTTGATCACCTGCTGGCGCGGGTCCTCGCGATAATGCTCCACGAGGGCGGGGATCTCCTCAAACGTAGCGCTCGCCAACTCACCGGCAACCTGCGATGCCGAAACCGAGCTCGTCATATTGGCCATACCAGGCCCTCCTTGCATGCAAATCAGATAAAAAGAAGGGCCACCCGAAGGTGACCCTTGTGTCCAAACGAGTGGACAGACGCTGCGATCTTCTTAGCGCTTCTCGGGGATGCGAGCAGCCTTGCCCACCTTGTCGCGGAGGTAGTACAGCTTGGCGCGACGGACGCGACCATGACGAACGACCTCGAGCTTGGCGATCTTGGGGCTGTGAAGCGGGAAGGTACGCTCAACACCGACACCGAAGGACATCTTGCGGACGGTGAAGGTCTCGCGGGCACCGGCGCCGGCCATGCGGATGACGTCGCCCTGGAAGACCTGAATGCGCTCGCGGTCGCCTTCCTTAATGCGGTAGTGAACCTTGACGTTGTCGGCGACGCGAACCTGAGGAATGTCCTCGCGGATCTGCTGACGCTCGATTGCGCGGATGTAATCCATGTGCAATTCCTTACTCTTCTAGAGGTGCCGTACCACCTTGGCCGGCACGTAGTTGAACAAACGTATTCGAGTATACACGCGCGGGTTTCTGCTGCAAGAACATTTTTTCACGCAGACAAAAAGACAAAACCCGCACATGATAACCGCCCGTCTCACGAATGAGACGGGCGGCATGAAGGGGGCTACGCTAGGCGTCTAAACCCAAAACGTTAGGCGGAACGCTTGGCCTCGAGCTTGGCCTGAGCGGCAGCCAGGCGCGCGAGGGGCACGCGATAGGGCGAGCAGGACACGTAGTCCACGTCGGCCACGTTAAACAGGCCCTTGATGGACTTGGGGTCGCCGCCGTGTTCGCCGCACACGCCAAAGTGCATGTCGGGATTGGTGGCGCGGCCCTTCTCGACGGCCAAGCGCACGAGCTCCAGCACCGCCGCGTCGATGGTCTCGAAGGGGTTGTCTTTCAGGATCTTTTTATGCATGTACAGCGGGATGAACTTGGCCTCGGCGTCATCGCGCGAGAAGCCAAAGGTCGTCTGGGTGAGGTCGTTGGTGCCAAAGCAGAAGAAGTCGGCATGATGGGCGATCTCGTCAGCGACCATGCAGGCACGCGGCAGCTCGAGCATCGTGCCCACGGGAATATTGAGCTCGACGCCTTCCTCGGCGGAAACCTCGGCGATCACGCGCTCGATAACCTCGCGGGTCTGGACATGCTCGGCCGTGATGGAAACGAGCGGAACCATGATCTCGGGGCGCGGGTCGACACCCTCCTTGATAAGGCGGGCAGCGGCCGTGGCGACGGCGCGAACCTGCATGAGCGGCAGATCGCCAAAGACGACGGACAGGCGCACGCCGCGCAAGCCCAGCATGGGGTTGGACTCGACCATGCCGTCAATGCGACGCAGGCGGGCGCGCAGGGCAGTGAGCTCCTCCTCGGGAGCGCCGGCGGCCTCCTTCTTGGTGATGGCGACCTCGAGCTCGCGAGGATTATCCAGGAACTCATGAAGCGGCGGATCGAGCAGGCGGACGACCACATCGCGACCGGACATGGTCTTGAACATCGCCAGGAAGTCCTCGGTCTGAACCTTGAGCAAGTCGGCCAGGGCCTGCTGCTTCACGGCCTCATCGTCAGACAGGATAAAGCTCTGGATGATGTTCTTGCGATCGCCCAGGAACATATGCTCGGTGCGGCACAGGCCGATGGCCTCGGCGCCAAACTCGAGCGCGAGCTCGGCATCCTCGGGGTTGTCGGCGTTGACGCGCACGTGGTTGGCGTGACCGTCGGTCTCGTCCAAACGGATCTCATCGGCCCAAGACAGGATGGTGTCCAGGTCGCCGGTGAGCTCTGCAGAGACCAGGTCGACCGCGCCGTCGACGACGATACCCTGGGTGCCGTCGATGGAGATGACATCGCCCTCGCGCAGCACGCGGTCGCTGCCCTCGATGCGCACGACCTTCTCTGCCGCGTCAATGTGGAAGCGCTCAACGCCGCAAACGCAGGGCGTACCCATGCCGCGGGCGATAACGGCGGCATGGCTCGTCTTGCCACCGTGGCTGGTCAGGATGCCCTCGGCGGCGACCATGCCCTTCAGGTCGTCGGGGTTGGTCTCCCAGCGGACCAGAATGACCTTGTGGCCCTCGTTGGCGCGCGCGACGGCGTCATCACTCGAGAACACGACCTCGCCCACGGCGGCACCAGGGCTGGCGTTAAGGCCGCTGGCCAGGGCCTCGTACTTCTTGGAGGCGTCGAACTGCGGGTGCAGGAGCTGGTCGAGCTGCGCGGGATCGATGCGGCTCACAGCCTCCTCGCGGGTGATGAGGCCCTCCTCGACCATTTCGATGGCGATGCGCAGGGCGGCGGTGGCGGTACGCTTGCCCACGCGGGTCTGGAGCATCCAGAGCTTACCCTGCTCGATGGTGAACTCGATGTCGCACATGTCGCGGTAGTGGTCCTCAAGCGTCAGGAAGACACGCTCAAGCTCCTCACCTGCTGACTCGAGGCCCGGGGTGGTCTTGAGATCGGCGATGGGCTCGGTGTTGCGGATGCCGGCGACGACGTCCTCGCCTTGGGCGTTGACCAGAAAGTCACCGTAGAACTCCTTGGTTCCGTCGGCCGGGTTGCGCGTAAAGGCGACGCCAGTCGCCGAGGTCTCGCCCTTATTGCCAAACGCCATAGCCTGGACGTTGACGGCGGTTCCAAGGTCATCGGAAATGCCATGCTGCTTGCGGTAGATGCAGGCGCGCTCGTTCATCCAGCTGCCAAAGACGGCCTGGATGGCAAGGCGCAGCTGAAGCTCCGGATCGTGCGGGAAGATGGGCTTGCCGTCCGCGACCTCGAGCTCGGGGTACAGGGCGGCCTCGACGTTATCGGAGAAAATGCCCTTAAAAGTCTCGACGAGCTCCTGCAGGTCCTCGGCCGAAAGATCGGAATCGACGCGAACGCCGGCGACCAGGCGGGCCTGGGTCAGAGCGTTCTCGAATAGGTCGGCGTCGACGCCCATGACGACGTTGGAGAACATCTGGATAAAGCGACGGTAGCTGTCCCAGGCAAAGCGCGGGTTCTGCGTCTGCGCAATAAGGCCCTGGACGGAATCGTCGTTGAGGCCCAGGTTGAGGACCGTGTCCATCATGCCGGGCATGGAGAACGGAGCGCCCGAGCGAACCGACACGAGCAGCGGATCGGAGGCATCGCCGAGTTTCTTGCCGCAACGGGCCTCGAGGTCCGCCTCGGCGGCAACGATCTCATCGAGTGCGCCTTCGGGCCAGACGTTGCCGGCACCGGAGTACTCGACACAGGTCTGGCAGGTAATGGTAAAGCCACCGGGAACCGGCAGACCGATGCGGCTCATCTCGGCAAGGTTTGCGCCTTTGCCGCCAAGCACGAAGTTCATGGATTTGTCGCCCTCAGTGACACAGGTGCCCTGGGCGTCGGTTCCAAAACGGTAAACCCTCTTGCAATCGCTCACGATACTTCCCCTTCCATGCGCTTACGCGCACGACCGTGGTAACGAATCGACCCGCCGGATGCGGGCCGTGAGGGAACTATACGGCGGGTTTTGGACAGGCTTGAGCAGAGGGTGCGCGGTTTGGTAAACGTGCTAAAACCGGCGGTAAACGGTAGGTAAAGGTGGTTACCTTATGAAGATACCACTACAAGGAAAGTGCAGGTCGGATGCGATGTTTTTGCTAAATCGCTTTACCATTTATCAGCATTAATTCCAAGTATTCTCTTTGGTTAGCTAAAAGAGCCCCGTCCCAAATTAGCTACCCAAACAACCTTGTCCCAAGTGAGCTACTTTTGTTGAGCGCGGCGGGCGGCACGGCGGGCTCTGGCTTCCTGGATCTCCTCGAGGTGGGCAATGATCTCGGCAGCGCTTTCCTCGATGGCTTTGCCGTCGGTGCGCACCACAAAGCAGCCCAGGCGCTTCATGAGGGCACGGGCATCCTCAAGCTCGCTGCGCACGCACTCAGGCTCGGCATAGGAGCCTGCGACGGCGCGGGCGTAGTCGTCGCCCAAGCGGCTATCGCGAATCTCGGAAATCACATCGACGGTCGAAATCAAGCCGAACAGGCGCATCGGGTCAACCTCGTAAATCGACTTGGGCGGCTCCATGCCATGCGCCAACGGAACATTGGCGACCTTGTAGCCCTGATAGGCTAAATACATCGACAGCGGCGTCTTGGATGTACGCGACACACCCAGCAGCACGATATCGGCACCCGACAGATCGTCGCAACCGCGCCCGTCATCGTGCTCAACGAAATACTCCATGGCCTCGATACGATGGAAATACCGATCGTCGGTCTTGTGAATCACGCCCGCAACGCCTTTGGGCGGCACACCGATGAGCGACGACAATACGGCGAGCGTCGGACCGATCAGGTCGACCGAGCGAATGTGCAGCATGCCCAAATAATCGAGCACGCGGGCGCGAAGCGCCGGATCGACGATGGTGTGGAACACGGCGATATCGCGATGGTCGGCATCGACGCGCGGCCCCACAAATGACTTGACCTGCTCCACGGAGGTCACCTTAGGCAGGCGCAAAACGCGAAAAGCCCCTACATCAAATTGCCCGGACGCCGCAAGCACCACCTCACAAGCGGTATCGCCGAGCGAGTCGGAGATAACGATAACGGTGGGACGAGCGGTGACCGGGCAATCCATGCGGGGCTCCTTTTGCGCTTATGCGCAGGCTGGCTTACTTTTTGCGGGCAAGCTCACCGATGTTGGCAATGCCGGAGAAAACGGCCTCGAAGCGGTTGAGCAGCTTAAGGCGATTATCGCGAAGCTGCTCGTCTTTGTCCATGACCATGACCTCATCGAAGAAACGGTCGATGGGCGCGCGCAGGGCGGCGAGGGCGGCAAATGCGGCCGGGTAGTCCTCGACAGCAAGGGCGGCATCGACAGCGGTCTGAGCGGCCTCGGAGGCGTCGGCGAGCGCGAGCTCGACCTCGCCCATCAGGCTGCGGTCATACTCCGCACCAAGCTCAGGCTTGGAGATATGCGCGGCGCGGGCATAGGCGGTCGCCAGGTTGTCGAACGTCTCAGCGTCGTTCTTGCGGGCCTCGTCGAGGGCGGCGCAGCGGGCGAAGAAGACGGACGGGGCGATAATGTGCACCGCGGAGACGGCGGCAACGGTATCGGCCGGGATCTTTTCGTCGCGGGCCATGCTCACCAGGCGGCCATGGAAGAAGTCACGAACCTGCTGGGCGACCTCGGCGGCGTCGAACTCAATGCCCTGCTCGCTATAGAGCTCGAGCGCAAAGTCGATGAGCGACGTGGGATCGATCGGCAGACGGTCGCGCAGGATGTTGATGATACCGATAGCGGCACGACGCAGCGCGTAGGGATCGGAGGAGCCAGTCGGGGGCTCGCCGATGGCAAAGATACCGGCGATGGTATCAAGCTTGTCGGCGCAGGCCACGATGCAGCCAGCGGTGCCCTCGGGCAGCTCGTCACCGGCAAAACGGGGACGATAGTGATCGCGAATGGCGTGGGCGACCTCGTCGTTCTCCCCCATCGCGGTGGCGTAGTAACCGCCCATCACGCCCTGCTGACTCGTGAATTCGACGACGGCGTTGGATACCAGGTCGGCCTTGCACAGGTGCGCGGCACGAGCAGCGTCGGCGGCAAGATGGGCGCCCAAATGAGCCTCGCGGGCAATAGCGAGCGCGAGCTGCTCAATACGCTCGGACTTGGCGAGCACGCTGCCGAGCTTCTCCTGGAAGGCAACCTTGGACAGACGCTCACGGAACTCGTCGAGGGAGATCTTCAGGTCCTCCTCGTAGAAGAACTTAGCGTCGTCCAGACGGGCGCGCACGACGCGCTCGTTACCGTCGATCACGCGCTCGGCATTCTCGGGCTTGCTGTTGGAGACGACCACGAACTCACGCGTCAGCTTGCCCTCGCCGTCATAGATCGGGAAGTAGCGCTGGTTGGTGAGCATGGACTCGCAGATGATCTCGTGCGGGACCTTGAGGAACTCCTCATCGAAGGTACCGACGAGCACCGTCGGCCACTCGCAGAGGTTGATAACCTCCTCAAAGACCTTCTTGGGCGTATCGACATGGCAGCCGGGACGGGCAGCCTCGACCTCGGCGATACCGGCTAGAATCGCCTCGCGACGGCGCTCGGCAGAAAGCACGCCGGCGTCCTCGAGCACCTGCTCGTAGGCGGCGGGGCTAGCGACAACGTGGTCACCGGGGCCAAGCACGCGATGGCCGCGCGTAGTGTTGCCGCTCGTCACGTCGGCAAACGACACGGGCACAACATCCTCGCCCAGAAGGCAGCAGATCCAGCGGACCGGGCGCACGAAGGTGGCGTGCTCGTGGCCCCAGCGCTGACTACGGTAGTTGGGCCACTGCAGGCCGGCGATGGTCTTCTCGCACAGGGCCGTCAGGATCGGAGTAGCCGGAGCGGAAGGAATGTTCTTCTCGGCAAAGACGTACTCACGGCCGTCGGTGTCCTCGCGACGGACCAGATCCTCGGCAGCCACACCGCACTTGCGGGCGAAGCCCTGGGCGGCCTTGGTGGCGTTACCGTCAGCGTCGAAGGCGATGTTGGCCGCAGGGCCACGCTTGACCTCGTGAACCTCATCGGTCGCAGTGGCGACGTTGGCCACGAGCGCAGCCAGACGACGCGGACTCGAGATCACGCGGACCTCGCCATGGGCCAGACCGGCCTCGTCGAGGCCCTTGGCGATCATGGTGCCAAGCTGCTTGACAGCATTGTTCAGCGGTGCGGAGGGCATTTCCTCCGTACCGATCTCAAACAGGAAATCCTTAGCGTCTGCCATGGCTTACGCCACCTCGCCTTCCTGGTCGGCATTCTCGTTGACTCCGGCGACCTCGGCCATATAGGCCTCGCAGCACGCCTTGGCGACGGCGCGGACGCGCAGGATGTAGTTGGCACGCTCGACCGCGGACAGGGCGCCGCGGGCATCGAGCAGGTTGAAAGCGTGGCTGCACTTCATGACACAGTCATACGCTGGCAGCGGCAGCTTGCGCTCCAGGCAGGAATGGCACTCGGCCTCGTAGTCGTCAAACTTCTGACGCATCATCTCGACGTTGGCGACCTCAAAGTTATAAGCACTGAACTCGCGCTCGTTCTCGAGGAACACGTCGCCATAGGTCATGGGCGTACCGTCGGGCAGGTAGCTCCACACCAGGTCGTAAACGGAGTTGACGCCCTGGGCATACATGGCGATACGCTCCAGGCCATAGGTGATCTCGACGGGCACGGGGTCGACCTCGATGCCGCCCACCTGCTGGAAGTACGTAAACTGCGTGACCTCCATGCCGTTGAGCCAAACCTCCCAGCCAAGGCCCCAGGCGCCCAGGGTTGGGCTCTCCCAGTCATCCTCGACAAAGCGGACGTCATGGTCGTTGGGGTCCAGGCCAATGGCGGCCAGCGAACCCAGGTAGAGCTCCTGGGCGTTGACCGGCGAGGGCTTGATGAGCACCTGGAACTGATAGTAGTGCTGCATGCGGTTAGGGTTCTCGCCGTAGCGGCCGTCGGCGGGACGGCGGCAGGGCTGCGCATAGCAGGTGCGCCACTCGGCGGGGCCGAACGAGCGCAGCGTGGTCGCGGTATGGAAGGTACCGGCACCGACCTCGGAGTCATAGGGCTGCATAATGACGCAGCCCTGCTCGCCCCAGTACTGCTGGAGGCGCAGGATGATGTCTTGGAAGGAAAGCGATGAAGCGTTCATGCCTCTAATATCCCCTCGTCGAAACGATTACACGGTTAGGTACTGTACTATAGCGGTTTTTAGTCGATAGCGCCGATGCGGTTGAGCGGCCAGTAGCGCACAAGCGCCACAGCGATCAAATCAGAGCGATCGACGGGACCAAAGTAGCGCGAGTCGGCAGAGTTTTCGCGGTTGTCGCCCATCACCCACACGCACCCGTCGGGAACGGTGTAGGGATAACTCACCTGGGCGCCAGGCGCTTGGACCGAAAGCGGCCAGCTCATGCCGGTCGTATAGTCCTCATCGAGCGCCTGGCCGTCAACGACCACGCGACCGTCCTGCAAATCGACCGTCTGGCCGGCCGTGGCGATAACGCGCTTGACAAGAATATCGTGCTCGGAGGTGCCATCGGGGTTGTGAAACACCACGATATCGCCCTGCTTGACGGGCTGGCCGAGCTCAAGGCTCACCTTTTGCGCCAAGATCTGGTCGCCAATCTCGATCGTGGACTCCATGGAGCCGGTGGGCACCACAAAGGGCTCGACCACAAAGGTGCGGATCAGGAAGGTGGCCACGAGCGCGATTGCGATGACCGCGATCCACTCAAAGGCGCCCCTCAACGCGGAATGCTGCGATGGAACCATTCTCACTCCTCGCTCTGCGAATACGAAGCGTCCAGAATCTCCTGCGCGTATGCGCGCTCCTGGGGCGTAAGCCGCGCCGTCTCGATCAGGTCGGGGCGCCAGCGGCAGGTACGCTCGATGGCGTTCTTGCGACGCCAGGCATCGACCTTGGCGTGATCACCGCTCACGAGCACTGGAGGCACGCCCTCGCCGTTGAACTCGGCAGGACGGGTGTACTGCGCGTACTCGAGCAGACCACCGTCCTCGG